>JBMCFH010000076.1:0-15071 GCA_048620455.1 Chloroflexota bacterium
CCGGCGTCTTACGCAGCTCGCATCCCGCTTACTCCTTTGCGGCGCGTGGTCCGGATGCACAAGCGATTACGGGCGAGCACGAGCTAAATTATGGGCTGGGTGCGGGCTCGCCCCTGGCGCGCATCTATGACACCGAGGGTTACGTGTTGCTCCTGGGCGTGGGCTATGACAGCAACACGTCTTTTCACCTGGCGGAGTACCAGGTTTCAGGCGCTACCCCCGTCACTCTGGGCGCACCAATTACTGTGGATGGCGAGCGCCGCTGGGTGCAGTACAGAGACATCGATCTGGATGTCGATCCCTTTCCCCGAATCGGGGAAGCGTGGGACGCGAGCGGTTCCGTGACCATTGGATGCGTGGGCAAAGCAACGGTGCGCTTCTTCCCGCAGCGTGACGCTGTGGATTTTGCCCGGAAGTGGCTGGCGGACAGTCGTGAGTAGACGAGCGCCGTGCATCATCAAGCAAAGGGTTCTATGAAACGCACCGCAGACGCAATCATCGTTGGGGCGGGCATCATCGGCTGCAGCACCGCTTACCATCTCGCTAAAATGGGGGTGACGGACGTTATTCTCCTGGAGCGCGATCGGGTTGGCGCGGGCGCTTCCAGCCAATCGGCGGCAATGTTGAGCCTGCAATTTTGCCAGGATGAGCTGACGGTACGCATGGCGCGTTACTGTTATGATCGCTACATGGCTTTCGAAGAGGAGCTGGGGGTTTCCACCGATTTCAGACCAACGGGCTGGATGTATGTGGCTACCGAGGCAAGCGCTGACCGGTTGCGCCAGCAGGTAGCCATGTTACAGAAAGCGGGTGTAAGCAGCGAGTTACTGCAGCCCGACGACGTCAGGCGCCTGTTTCCTGAGCTGAACACCGAGGATATTGTCCTTGGCAGTTGGGGAGCGGAGGACGGTCCTTTCGATCCGCACATGATTATGTGGGGTTATCTGAGACGGGCTCGCGACCTGGGGGTTACCGTTCACGAAGGTGTGGCGGTTGAGGAGATCTTACTCGAGGATGGCGCGGTCAATGGTGTGCGCACCGATGACGGTCCGGTCTACAGTCGCGTCGTCGTCAATGCTGCAGGCGCCTGGGCCGGCGAGATCGCCAACGGGGCCGGCCTGTCGCTGCCCCTGCAAAATGCCACGCGCAGCATTGTGGTCACCAATCCGATCGCCGCAATTCCGCACGACCGCCCCTTCGTGGAGGATCTGGAAAAGGAGTGGTATGTGCGACCGGAAGGGGAGGGCGTCTTGATGGGCATGGGCCGGCGACCTGTGACCGAGTTAGAGATAGACCTGGATGAGGCACAGGTTGAAGCGATCATCGATACGGCAATGCACCGGCTGCCGCTGCTGCAGGAGGCGTCGATTTTGACCGCCTGGACTGCGGTACGACCGATGACGCGAGATGGCTTGCCCATTGTGGGCGTCGCCGGGAGCGTGCCGGGTCTGATTCACAATTGTGGTTGGGGCGGGATAGGCATCATTATGGCGCCGCTGGCCGGACAGCTGGTAGCTGAAATCATCGCGAACGGCAAGGCGCAGACGATGGATATCGACCCTCTGGCGCCCGACCGCCCGTTGCACAACGGAGGGAGCGGCCGCTAGATTTTTGCCGTTGACTGTCGGCAATCCAGGTCCGGTTTAACAAGGAATAGGAGAGCAGGAACACGTGTTTGAGAAAGTGCTAGTGGCCAATAGAGGCGAGATTGCGCGGCGCATCTTTCGCGCCTGCCGCGAGCTCGAGGTTCGTACCGTCGCCATCTACTCAGAGGTGGACCGTAGCGCACCCTGGGCGCGGCTGGCGGACGAGAGTTACCAGCTTGACGGCGTCACGGCGCGCGAAACGTATCTCAATCAGGAGGCAATCTTCGCCGTTGTCGACGCTTCCGGTGCAGATGCCATTCATCCTGGTTACGGGTTTCTCAGTGAAAATCCGGAGTTTGCAGAGGCCTGCGAGCGGCACGGTGTACACTTCATCGGGCCCACGCCGGAGGCAATGCGTGCTCTGGGCAGCAAGGCCATGGCGCGGCAACTGGCGACGGAGGCAGGCGTGCCAATTATCCCGGGCGTCGATGGCGCCGAGCACAGCGACGGCGAACTGCAACAGGCTGCAGACAACATCGGTTATCCGGTGCTGATCAAGGCCAGCGCGGGCGGTGGGGGCAAAGGCATGCGCATCGTGTGGTCGGCCTCTGAATTCGAGGATGCTCTGCACCAGGCGCGTAATGAAGCCGCGTCCTCTTTTGGCAGCAGTCACGTGCTGGTGGAGAAATATTTCACGGACGTGCGGCACGTAGAGGTTCAGATCCTGGGTGACCGCCAGGGCAACATCGTGCACCTGTTCGAGCGTGAGTGCTCTGTGCAGCGACGGCACCAGAAGATAATCGAGGAGACGCCGTCGCCGATCGTGACGCCTGAGCTGCGCCGGGCGATGTGCGAGGCGGCGCTGGCGCTGGCGCGCGCCGTGGGCTACGTGAGCGCCGGAACAGTTGAGTTTGTGGTAACTCCGCAGCGTGACTTCTACTTCCTGGAAATGAACACGCGCCTGCAGGTCGAACATCCGATTACGGAGCTGGTTACAGGTGTGGACATCGCCGCCTGGCAAATTCGCCTGGCAGCCGGCGAAAGCCTTTCGTTTGACCAGGCGTCGTTAGGCCAGCGGGGCCATGCTCTGGAGTGCCGGGTGTATGCTGAGGACCCGGCCAACAACTTTTTGCCGTCCACGGGTGAAATCGCCTTCTACCGTCCTCCCGCAGGGCCCGGCGTGCGCGTTGACGACGGCGTGGAAAGTGGCACACAGGTCAGCCCCTATTACGATCCCATGCTGGCTAAGGTGATCACGTGGGGCGAGGATCGCGCCGAGGCCATCCGCAAGATGGTGCGCGCTTTGCAGGACACAGTGGTCCTGGGCGTCACCACAAATATCCCCTATCTTCTGGATATCCTGGAGCGCCCGCGCTTTCTCAGCGGCGAGGTTACGACGACATTTCTGGACGAGGAGATGAGTTCCTGGCAGCACCAGCCTGATTCAAGCAATAGCACGTGGCTGGCGATCGCCGCGCTGGAAGCGTTACAGGGGAAGGGACAGCGTGCAAAGCGCGTGGCAGTCGGTGGAGAGGAACCCACCGCGCCAGATCCCTGGTCCACAGCCGGCGGCTGGCGAAACGTATAAGCGGCGGACCGGCGCTCAACTCAGGGTGGGGAGGAATGGAGTGCACTCACGCTCCGGCGCGTGCAAACGTGCGGTAGACGGCTAACCATTCTTCCATGCTCAAGGTCTGCGCGCGCCGTTTGGGATCGACGCCGGCCTGGCGTAACAGGGCCACGGTTTGACGACGTTCGAACCCCAGGGCGCGAAGATTCTTCTGCAACTGTTTTCGTTTCTGGCTGAAGCCTGTGCGCACAAGGCGGAAGAACGCGGCTTGCTCCTGTGGTTCCAGTAGCGGAGACCGGTGTAAATCGATGCGCACGATGGCGGAGTCGACGTCGGGACGCGGCCAAAAGGCGCCCGCTTTGATTTCACCCTCGATGCGAGGCTCGCCAAAAAACTGCACGCTCACGGCTAGCAACGTCATCTCCCCTGGCTGGGCAACCAGGCGTTCCGCTACTTCTTTCTGCAGGGTCATGACCATGAGTTGTGGTTTGCTCGGGCCGTCCAGCAAGTGCTGCAGGATGGCGCCCGTAATGTAGTAGGGGACGTTAGCGACCACTTTGTACGCGCCATGCTCATTACTGGCACCGTTGCCATTGTTGGCGCGATGGCCGAACCACCGGGCAGGATCCTGTTCCAGGATGTCGCCGTGTACAAGCATGACTTGCTCCGCGCCAGCCAATTGCTCGCGTAACACCGGCATCAGGCGGTCGTCCAGCTCCACTGCCACCACCCGTCGCGCGGCGCGGGCCAGATGGCGGGTCAGGTGGCCCACGCCGGGGCCGATCTCCAGCACGTCGTCTTCTTGTGACACAGCGGCGATCTCCACGATGCGCGCCAGAATATGGTCATCGTAGAGGAAGTTTTGCCCCAGGCTCTTTTTCGGCCGGAGCCCGTGTCGTTGGAGGATTCGCCGGGGATGTTCCATGGGCCGTGTGGCGATACTCAGGGGAGGGCGGTTGGGATCAGGTAGTTGATGTCGTCTGGCTCGGGGACCGGGGTCAGGTAGTAGACGTCGACGTAACCGGACCAGCTTTCGTACTCTTCCTCGTCGTATCCCAGATCGATCCAGCGTCCCTTGACGCCGCCGCCGGTGTCTCCCGCATAGCCCGTACCGTAGCCGGGCACATAGACCCAGCTACGAAAGGGCACGACGCGGGGATCGACAGCCACAATGCCCGTTCCGGCCCGCACGCCGCTGGCGGTAATGCCGTAGGCCGGGTGGTCCGGCGGCTTGCCGGAGCTCGCCGCCGTATAGGATGTCACACGCATGCGCACTTTTCGCCAGTATTCGAAGGCGCCCTCCGGCGTCTCCAGCACCTGCACCACGACGTTGGTGCCGTAGCCGATAATCTCGTTCTGTGGCTCGCGGGCGACCCACTCTCCGTCCGGGGTCTCGCTGACTGCCGTGCCGTTCTCGTAACGCACGCGTATGCGCCGGCGCAAGATGCCGGGAACGCCGCTCTGCAGGACGGCGCGATTGTCGATGTCCAGTTCGTCTGTGGGCTGGAAAACGGAGTCGTAAGGGATCGGTTCGTCCTCCGTGCGGAAATCCTCGGTGACGCGCACGACTTCAATCGTGTCCTCTGCCTGCAACGTCGTATCCGGCCCGGGGCGTGTGTAATCCATGCCCACGAGTCCGATGCCCAGCTCCGCCAGTACATCTACGGGGTTGCTGTGGTGGCTGCGCGTCTGTATGACGCGCCCGTCTACGTGGATGGTCAGCGGCATAGAACGCCGCACGCGAATGGTCATGCCCGGTTCGAGCCAGGCGCCCGCCTCCGGTTCCACCCCATCGGCTGCGTAGAGATCGATGCCGGCTTCTTGTAGCGCGGCGCCAACCGTCTGCACCGCCGTGCGCAGCGTGCGCTGGTTGTCGCCATCGTGAATGGTGACCGTCTTGAAAGCGCCGATTTCGATGGTTGAAGGTAACGGTGTGTTGTCCAGGGCGCTGAATGCCACGCGATCGCCATCGGCGTAAATCTCGTCGGTGCGTTGTGGCCTGGCGCCAACCTCTGCCAGAAAGGCGCCGACGGTGGGCTGGTGTGTCCAGTAGTCGTCTGTGCCTTCTTCGGTGCGTAAGGTCACGGAAACGGCGCGCTCTACCTGGATGGCCATCTGTGGCTCGGCCGCGGTTGACAGTGCAGGGCGTACGATGTCCTCGGCGCGCAACTGGATGTCGGCGGCGCCAAGGACCTCAGCGACCGTTTCGTAATTGCCGCGAACGGTCTGCCGGTCCTCCCCGACGTAAATTGTGTACTCTTCCTGAACGACCAGGTAGCCGGCAGCCATGATCCCGAGCAGGCCGATGGCGCCGAGACTTAGGAAGATGATTCGTTTCAATGCTGTTGGGGGAATTGGCATAAGCGTTTTGCAACGCGAGAAAGTGCTAACGGGACCCTGTGACAGGCCGCTTTCTCATCTCCAAACAATTGTGTCCATGGAACCGATGGCCACCAGGTGATCCTGGGCACCCGAGGAAAACGCCTTAGTGCTGCTTCCTCCCGGACCTGACACGGTTCGACGGTCCTCGCTGCCAGGGACCCAGTCACCACCGGTCTCATGGACACAATGGATAATCATTATATCAGGAATAGAACCTGCCACAACATATCTAATGATCCTCGAATGCGAGCCCTGAGCCAACTGCATTAATTCCAGTGGCCCAGCGATTCGGGACCGCGATCGATTTCCCAGGGGTAGATAATGTAAGCGTCGGTTACAGCCGCGTAGTAGGTGGGGGTGTGACCTGGATAGAGAGAGTGGGCCGGCTTGTAGTGCAAGACGCACGTTTCTGGATAGCCGCCGGCGCTGTCGATCCGTTTGCCCACGGTGACGATGTTGCGTCCTCGCGTCCATACATCGTCGACAACCAGCACGCGGCGTTCTTCCAGCACGTCATCGGAAGGGAATTCGATAAACTCCGGCAGCGCGTATCGTTGTTCGGGATGGACATTGTTCGCTTCGGTAAAATCGCCCGGAAAGTCGCTGGGGAATCGCACGGAGGCGGTCAGAATATAGGTGATATTCAGCGCTTCGGCGAGCATACCGCCGGGCACCAATCCACCGCGAGTGATAACCACCATAGAGTCGAATCGACCGCGAATTTGCGGAACCAGGTAATCAATCAGTTTATCTACATCGGACCAGGTTAGGACTTCTCGACGCACGGAATACTCCTCTCGATGTTGTGGTTGCGCAGAATGGCGGTTGCCGGACTCATGTCACACGATGACGTCGACGTCCGCAGCCGCGCGTCATCGGTTGGGCCGGGGCACGACGCCCCGGCCCAACCGTTCATCGCCTATTTACGAGATGGATATCGTGTGAGGACAGTTGCGCCGTCCGGTGCGGGCAGGCGCTTGCCCATTTCCACGCTCTTGGGCACGCGCAACGAGCGCGTACCGCCGCCAAGCTGATATATTGAAAGCGGAGTGCCAGGCTCGGCCAGCTCCAGGGGCACAACGCCCTGACCCAGCAGGTAGCCCTCGCTGTCAATGGCGCAACTGGTGACAGTGCCGACCACCTTGCCGCGGCGATCCAGGATAGGATCGCCCAGTTCAGGGCGCCGCACCGCTTTGTCGTTCATACGGAAGCGAACAACGGTGCGATCACGTTCCTGCTCGTGCTCGATGAACGCCTGGCGCCCGATGAAAAACGGTTTCCAGAGCTTTACATACGCCTCAAAACCGGCGTCGGCCGGGTTCAGTCCCAGCGGACCGGCCAGTTCGTGACCGTACAGGGGAAGCCCGGCCTCGGTGCGCGTGCTGTCCCTGGCGGCGAGGCCCGCAGGCTTCACATCCAACGGTTCTCCGGCTTCCAGCAGTGCCTGCCAAAGAGCGGGCGCTTCATCCGGGTGCACGAAGATCTCGTACGCCGTACGCTCGCCCGTGTACCCGGTGCGCGAAATGATCAGGTCAAAGCCGCCGAGGTTGCCTTCGGTGAGCCTCGCCCAGCCCAGTCCTTTGATGCGCTCCGCCAGCGCCTCGTCTTCACAGAGCGTAAGGAGAACGTCCGTGGATTTTGGCCCCTGCAGCGCCAGGTTCACGCGGCTGTCGTCGTCCCACTGCGGATCGCGTAGGTCGCGCAGCGTGACCGGATTCTGCACCCGAATCCACGGTCTTTCCTCGTCGATGCGCACGCGTCCTTCGTTGACGGCATTGAGCCAGGCCCAATCCTTGTCATTATTAGAGGCGTTAACCACCATCAAATATTGTTGCGGGCCGCGACGATACACCATCAGGTCGTCGACGACCTCGCCGTTGGGCAGCATCAGGTACGTGTATTGTGACTGGCCCACCGCTAGGAGGTCGACGTCGTTCGAGGTGACAATATTCAGGAAATTTGCAGCATATGGTCCGCTTACTTCCAGGACGCCCATGTGGCTGACGTCGAACAGACCGGCTGCCTGGCGCACGGCGGCATGTTCGTCGCTAACAGAACTGTACCACACCGGCATCTCCCAACCGCCAAAGGGCACCATGCGCGCCCCCATCTCTACGTGTGTGTCGTAAAGCGACGTGCGCCGTAACGGGGCGTCCTCAGGCTCTTGCCACTCGAAAGGCGGCAAGGGTTCTTCTTCCTGACCGGCCTCGCTGCGCCAGTGTCCAACGTAATACGGCTTGGTAACGGCCACTGCGTCCGCGCTTGCGTCTGGCTCCTCTATGCTGCTATCAGAGGGCACTGTTTGCGCCACCACTGCGCCCGGCAGCTTGCCGTAAAGATCATCCGGATCAAACTGGGCGAAGCCGTTGGACAACGCCTGTAGCCATTCGACCGCCTGTTGGGCCGTGGTCTCGTCCGCAAAGCGCAGGTGATACTTCTCGTTTTCGCTGCGATAGAGCGTGGCGGGAACGTCGAGATCGTGGCCCAGGAGGCGCGTTGGTTGTGACTCGCCAACGTCCACCGCCAGCACATTGCTGGTAAGGGCGGCGTGCAAGAACTCGGCGGCTACTTCACCCCGGACTTCGACGGTGTCGCCGGCAGGTTGGGGTGCTTTCTCGCCCGTCAACTGGCGCACGATGGCGCGGCCCTTCTGCAACGCTTCGTAATCCACTTTTGCCCTAAGGCGGCGCTTGCCGCCCATGGCCCAGTAGAAGAACGGCTTGCATCCTTTGAGCACGGTGGCCATTGCCTCCGCCAGAAGATCAATCTCGCGGTCGCCGTAACCCAACTGGCTGATCCAGACGGTGCCCAGGCGCACGCCGGAGGCGGCAAAGGCAGATTTGTCGCCCGGGATCGTGTTGCGATTGGTAACGATGCCGGCAAGGTCAAGGATGCGCGCCGCGATATCACCGGTGAGCCCCACGTCGCCATTGCGGATGCTGCTGCGCACATCGACCATTAACAGATGGGTCTCTGAACCGCCGGCGACGATCCGCAGGCCATGTTCTTCCAGCTTTTGGGCCAGGCGCGCCGCGTTGTGCACAATGCGTTTCTGCAGCGCCTTAAATTGGTCCGTTTGCGCCAGGCGCAGGGCGAGGGCCAGCGCGGCGATGGTGTTAAGGTGAGGGCCGCCCTGCTCGCCGGGGAATACGGCGCGATCAAGTTTGCGAACCAGGTCCTTGCGGTGAGTCAGGACCATCGCACCGCGAGGGCCACACAGGCTCTTGTGCGTCGTTGTCGTGACGACGTCCGCCACACCGATGGGGCTGGGATGTTCGCCGGTAGCCACCAGACCTGAAATATGCGATATGTCGGCCAACAGGTAAGCGCCTACGCGATCGGCAATGGCCCGGAAGCGTTTCCAGTCGACGATGCAAGGGTAGGCGGAGTAGCCTGCGACGATAATCTGGGGATTGGTTTCCACAGCGCGTGCTTCTACTGCGTCATAATCCAGTTGCCCGGTCTCTTCGTCAACCGTATATTCCACGGCATTGTATACTATTCCCGAACGATTGATGGGGCTGCCGTGACTGAGATGCCCGCCGTGGTTGAGGTTCAGACCCAGAATGGTGTCGCCCGGTTCTAGCAGCGCGGTGTAGACGGCGTTGTTCGCCGGAGCGCCGCTGAGAGGTTGCACATTGACGAACAGGTCGTCAGCGCTGATACCATTGGTGGCGAATAACTCTGCCGCTCGCCGGCGCGTGAGGGCTTCCAGAACGTCTGCGTACTCCACGCCTTTGTAGTAACGTGGATCGCTGTAGCGCCGATAGTGAGCCAGCTCCTTCTCAAAATCCAGAATTTCTTCTTCCGTCATGTCGCGGCTTTCTTCACGCGGATAGCCTTCGGCGTAAATATTGGCGAACGTGCTGCCCACGGCCTCACGCACCGCGTCGGGCGCCATACTCTCCGATGGAATCAAAATAATGGTCTCGCGTTGCCGCTGGTCTTCGCGAGACAAAAGGTCGCTGAGGCCGGGATCCAGATCGGCCAGCGAGCCTTCAAAAATAAAGTCATCAGCCATTGTAGTTACCTCGCTGAGTTGGGATTGGGATGTTAACTATTTGTACAGAGCTTCCCCCCTGCGGCTGGATTTTAGCAGGAATCCCGCCACTTGCTAGTCAAACCGGGAATTTGTATGACAATTTGCCGATAGACGGCCGGTGCAGGGAGTAACCTCTGCTGACGGGCGCGTTTCACGATATAATGCGGCGTATGTTCAGGCTACAGGAAGCGCACATCGCAATAGTTGGTTTGGGCCTGATGGGTGGCTCGCTGGCTCGCGGCCTGCGTCCGCACGTGCAACGTATTACAGCCGTCGATCTGGATAGCGACACGCGAGCCACGGCGATTCGCGAGGGGCTCGTGGAGCGGGCGACAGATGATCTGGTTCGTGGAGTTCAGGGGGCTGATATCGTCGTGCTGGCAACGCCGGTCAGCGGGATTCTGCAGGTGTTGCAACAGTTGCCGGCGCTGCGACCCGATGGTTGCTTCGTGCTGGATCTGGGCAGTACCAAAGGACACATCTGCCGGTTGATGAGCCGGCTTCCTGCTGAATTCAGCGCGATAGGCGGGCACCCTATGTGCGGCAAGGAAACTTCTGGCCTACAGGCAGCTGAGGCAACGCTGTTTCGCGAGGAGACGTTCGTCCTGTGTCGCACACAACGCACGAATGAAGCAGTGGAAACAGCCGTCCTCTCGTTACTGGAGGCGCTGCAGGCTCAACCATTGTTTCTGGAGCCTGAGCAACATGATCGGCTGGTAGCGCTCGTCAGCCACCTGCCGTACCTGGTGGCCTCGTTGTTGATGGCCCAGGCCGCCGCGCATGCCGGCGAAGAGGGGCAGGCGTGGCAGGTCAGCTCCTCCGGCTTTCGCGACACGACGCGCCTGGCGGGTTCCGATCCGCGCATGATGGCTGATATTGTGCGTACCAATCGCCCGGCGATCACAGCCTGGTTGCGGCAGTACGGAGAGCGTCTGGATGACCTGGTGCAATTACTGGACAAGGGCGACGATGAGGCTTTGTATGAGTGGTTGAGAGCGCGCCAGGCGGAGCATGGGCGTTATCGCAGCCAGAAGCAGAGTAATGACACGGGCGGGCAGGGTGGCGCAGGCATAGATCGCTGACGGACAGGAGATGAAGATGTATTTACTCGTGATGGTTCTTGACGATGTGGCACATCGGGATGACGTCTTGCAGGCATGGGTGGAGGCCGGTGTTCAAGGGGTGACGATCCTGGAAAGCACGGGGATTAACCGCGTACTGCAACGTATCGAGGCGCAACCGATGTTTATGGGCTTCAGCCAGATCTTTGGCGGTGCGCGCGTGGGGCACAATACGTTGTTTGCGCTTATCGAGTCGATGGAGATAGCGGAGGCCGCCGTGAAACGCACCGCGGGCGTGGTTGGCGATCTGAGCGAGCCGGATACGGGGGTCGTTTTTGTTGTTCCCGTGACCAGAATGTGGGGCGCGCAGATACCGAAAGCGCAAGGTGTTGCCGGGGAGCAGTAATCCACATCTCGCGCCGCCGGTCCACCTGCGCGCGCAGTTTCGCCCGGCAGCGTACTCGCGACGTGTCTCGTTGATCCTTTCTTGAAATCCTAACGTTGGAGCTTTTTATGCCCTGGCTTATCTTCTCCGTCTCATCGGCCATTGTCGTCTACGCGGCAATCAAACTCGCCGAGTATGGCGACGTCATTGCTGTGCGCACCAATCTGGGCGGTCTGCTGGTGGGCACCATTCTTCTGGCGGGCGCCACGTCGCTGCCGGAGCTGATTACCTCGGTTAGTTCGTTCAGCCTCGGGGCGCCGGATCTGGCGGCGGGTAGCTTCTTCGGCAGCAACATGGTTAATATGTTTGTGCTGGCCCTGGTGGACATGGTTAACTATCAGGTTCCTCTGTTGCGCGGTCAGGCTATCACACAAACGTTGACCGCGGCGCTTGCGGTCACCCTGATGACGGTGGCGACCATTTTCGTGCTCGCCGACGTCGATCTGCTCATCGGCTGGGTCAGTGTGGAAAGCCTGTTGCTGATTGTCTTATACTTTGGCGGGGTCTGGCTTGTCCAGCAGGAGGGCAAGCTGGATGGTAGTGGCCCCGCGGGCCCCGAGATCGTGCCCGCCGAGGGTTTTCCATCGTTGCGCCGTGGGTTGATTGGTTTCAGCGTGGCCTCGATTGTACTGGTGGCTGTCGTGCCGCAGCTGGTGCAAGCTGCCTCTGACATCGCGACGATTACGGGTCTCGGGGAGAGTTTCGTGGGAACGGCGTTGCTCAGTATCGTGACTTCGCTTCCGGAGCTACTGGCTGCGTTTACCGCCGTGCGATTGGGCTCCGTGGAACTGGCGGTTGGCAACCTCTTCGGTTCCAGCGTGTTCAACATGTTGGGATTGGGCGTCGCCGACTTCTTCTATCTCGAAGGGAGTTTCCTCAACGATATAAGCAACGATTTTGCCCTGGTGGGGTTATTCGGGCTGTTGCTGACCATAATGGCCCTGGTGGGCAACCTGGCGCGCATCGAGCGGCGCGTTCTGTTTATCGAGCTGGATGCACTGGCCATCGCCATTACATACCTGGTGGCGATGTACGTTCTGTACCTGGGCGGTATGGGAGCGTAGGCCTGCGCGGACCCAGACAGGCGCTATTTCAGCTCAGGGGAGGGCTGTTTCAGCCATGAGGAAGCGGTCCACTTCACGCGCCGCGCCGCGCCCCTCATTAATAGCCCAGACAACCAGGCTTTGACCGCGACGGGCGTCACCGGCGGCGAATACCCCCGGCACATTTGTCGCATAGTCATCGTGGGCAGCCTGAACGTTGCTGCGGCTGTCGCTCTGCACGCCCAGTTGCCGGAGCAGTGGCTGTTCCGGACCCAGAAAGCCCATCGCCAGGAGGACAAGTTGCGCGGGCCACAGGCGGCGGCTATCGGGTATTTCTTTTAACTCGCGACGTCCGTTGCTTCCTTCTTCCCAGCCCACCTCTACCGTCTCCACAGCCTTTACACGGCCTTGCTCGTCGCCGTGGAAACGGCTGGTCATAATACAGTAGCGGCGCGGGTCGCGACCGAAGACGGCGGCTGCCTCTGCCTGTCCGTAGTCCAGGCGGTGAACGCGCGGCCATTGAGGCCAGGGGTTTTCCGGCGCGCGTTGCGCCGGCGGTTGGGCCATAATCTCGAATTGCACCAGGCTGCGGCAGCGATGGCGTATGGCTGTGGCAACGCAGTCGGTCCCGGTATCTCCACCGCCGATGACGATCACATCTTTGTCAAGGGCGGAGATATAGCGCCCATCCTCGTGATTGCTATCCAGCAGGCTCCTGGTGTTGGCGTGGAGAAAATCGACGGCGAAGTGGATACCCTGTAGGGAGCGACCCGGCGCATCCAGATCACGCGGGTTGCTGGCGCCGGTGCACAAGACCGCAGCATCGTGGGCCTGGAGGAGTTCATTCGCGTCGCAATCTTCGCCCACTTCCGTGTTGGTGACAAAACGCACGCCCGCTTCGGCCATCAGATCAACGCGCCTCTGAACCAGTCCCTTCTCCAGCTTCATATTGGGAATGCCGTAGGTGAGCAGTCCGCCGATGCGGTCGGCTCGTTCGAAGACGGTCACCACATGGCCCACACGATTCAACTGGTCGGCGCAGGCCAACCCGGCGGGCCCGGAACCGATGACGGCAACGCGTTTTCCGGTGCGTCGTGTGGGGGAATTAGGGCGAACCCAGCCCTCGGCGAAAGCTCTTTCAATGATTGTGTGCTCAATGTTCTTAATGGTCACAGGAGGATCGTGGATGCCCAGCGTACAGGCTGCCTCACAGGGCGCCGGACAGACCAACCCGGTGAATTCGGGAAAGTTGTTCGTTTTGGCCAGCCGTTCATACGCTTCACGCCAGCGCCCGCGGTAAACCAGATCGTTCCACTCCGGGATGAGGTTGTGCACCGGACACCCCGACGTCATCCCGTTTAGCTCTGTCCCGGTGTGGCAGAAGGGGATGCCGCAGTCCATACAGCGTGCAGCCTGTGTTTGCAGCGAGGAGGGCGCCATGGGCAGATGTAATGATTGCCAGTCGCCGACACGCTCTGCCGGCGGCCTTTCCGGGGCGGCCTGCCGTGTATAGTGCATGAACCCGATCGGTTTGCGCATAGTGTTTGCTATTCTCCTCGACGGATAGCCAGTATTATTGACCTATTCATCCTGAGCGGGCCGGAGGAATCTACTGTCCGCCGGCACGGACGGCCTGCTCGCGGTTGGCCTTGAAGGCAGCCATCACGGCCTCGTCGTCCTCAAGTCCGCGCGCTTTGGCCCGGGCAATGGCTTCTACCATGCGCCGGTAATCGCGGGGGACCACGCGTACAAAGTGGCGACGCGCGGTCGCCCATTGGGAGAGAAGGCGCCAGGCGCGGCGGCTGCCGGTGTGGAACGCGTGCCGCCAGATCATGTTTTGCACCTCTTTTGCCTCGGCTGCATCGTCGAGCGGTTCGAGGTCAACCATCTCCCGATTGCAACGCTGCGCAAAATCACCATCTTCGTCCAGAACGTAGGCGATGCCGCCGGACATGCCGGCGGCGAAGTTGCGCCCGGTGAGGCCCAGCACCACCACGCGACCACCGGTCATGTACTCGCAGCCATGGTCGCCCACAGCTTCCACCACCGCGTGCGCGCCGCTGTTACGGACGGCGAAACGCTCTCCGGCGACGCCGCTGAAGTACGCTTCACCGCCGGTTGCGCCATAGAGAGCGACGTTGCCGACGATGACGTTTTCGGCGGCGGCAAACGTACTGCCCTCGGGTGGGGCAACGATCAATTTACCGCCGGAGAGGCCCTTGCCTGCGTAATCGTTGGCCTCGCCTTGAAGCGAGAGGGTGATGCCCGGAGGCAAGAAGGCGCCGAGGCTTTGACCCGCCGCGCCTCGAAGGGTGAGCCAGATGGTGTCCTCGGGAAGACCGGCGCTGCCGTACCGTCTGGTCACGGCGCTGCCTAACTGCGTACCGACGGCGCGATGAACATTGCGAACTGCCACCTGCGCCTGCACTCGTTCGCCGTGCTCCAAAGCCGGGCGGCACAGGGGCAGCAACTGGTCGCTGTCCAGAGAATGCTTATACAGTTGCTTCTGGGGCGTCTGAAAGGAGCGCGGGGCGCCGGAGGGAACGTTGGGACGGGCCAGGATTGGCGCCAGGTCCAGGCTTCCCGCCTTCCAATGGGTTGCGGCGGGCGCGGGCTTCAGCGCGTCGCTGCGCCCGACCATCTCCTGCACCGCGCGGAACCCGAGCCGCGCCATCCAGCGCCGCAAGTCCTCGGCGACGAAGGTCATGAAGTTCACGACATGTTGGGGATCGCCGTTAAAGTAACGGCGCAACTCAGGGTTCTGCGTAGCCACGCCCACGGGGCAGGTATCCAGATGGCAGACGCGCATCATGATGCAACCCAGGGCCACCAGCGGAGCCGTGGCAAACCCAAACTCCTCCGCGCCCAACAGCGCGGCGATGGCCACGTCGCGCCCGGTGCGCAACTGGCCATCTGTCTCCAGCGTCACCCGGCTGCGCAGG
>JBMCFH010000077.1:0-15023 GCA_048620455.1 Chloroflexota bacterium
GAATGCGACGCCGGCTGAGGCGCATGCCGTTGGGCAAAACGCGGCTTTCGATTTCGGCGCCCACCGGATCGGGCAGCTCTGCAATTCGCCGGCTGTCGGCAGCCAGGCTCGCCACGCGCGCTTCGGTCAACAACAAACGGTCCAGCAGCGCATCGCTGAGTCCGCCGGTCCGACCGTCCTCCACGTCCTGCGCGTTCTGCGCAAGTATCGCAGGAGTCTGCGCCTCCAGTTCATCGGCAATGGCCAACAGCGCCTCGTTCTTCTGGCGCGTGGACAGTATGGCAAGTTTGCGGCTGGCAGCCCGCGCCGCCTGCCCCATAGCAATCAGATCACTCATGTTTCCTATCCTTTCCTCTCAACCTGCTTGAAAACCATCCGGGCGCATCACGGCTTCACAAGAGGATCATATCATTGCGGTGTACGGCGACGGGCCCGTACGCATAGCCCAGCCGCTCGGCAATCTCTTCTGAATGGCAACCCTGAATCCGCCGCAAATCTTCGCTTCCGTAGCGCGCAATCCCGCGCGCAAGCCGGCGCTCCTCAGGACCAAGAATATAAATAGCATCGCCACGGTCAAATCGACCCGAGACCTGGGTAATTCCCGCCGGCAGCAGGCTACCGCCGCCGTCGCGCAGGGCGCGGGCGGCGCCGGCGTCTACCCTGACTGTGCCCACGGGCGTGGGGCCGGCCAATATCCAACGCTTGCGGTTGGCCAGAGGCGCATCCAGCGGGGGAAAGCGCGTCCCGACCGCTTCACCGGCTACGATGCGGCTGATCACGTCGGGGGCGCGTCCGGCGGCAATGACCACTTCTACGCCCGAACGGCGGGCGATGTCCGCCGCCTGCAGCTTGGTAGCCATGCCGCCCACGCCCAGATCGCTGCCGCTGGCGCCGGCCAACCGTCGCAACGTATCGTCGATGGCGCGGACTTCTGGAATCAGCTCCGCGTTGGGGTTGCTGCGCGGATCGGCCGTGAACAACCCGGCCTGGTCGGTGAGCAGCAACAGCAGATCCGCTTCCGCCAGCAGGGCCACGAGCGCCGAGAGGTTGTCGTTGTCGCCTACCTTGATTTCAGAAGTGGCGACGGCGTCATTCTCGTTGACGACGGGCACAATGCGCTGCTCCAACAGAGTTAGCAGCGTATCTCGCGCGTTCAGGAACCGCCCACGGTCCTCTACGTCGGCTCGCGTCAACAATATCTGGCCCACATGGATGTCGTACAGCTCAAACAATCGCTCCCAGGTAAGCATCAGGCGACTCTGGCCCACGGCGGCAAACAGCTGCTTGTTGGTCACCGTGTCCGCCAGCTCGGGGAAGCCCAGCCGCTCGCGGCCCACGGCGATGGCGCCCGACGTGCAGACGATGACGTCCTTTCCCTGCCGCTGAAGGTCCGCGCATTGGCGCACCAGAGCCACCATATGCGCCCGATCCAGCCGTGGCGTGCCCCCCGTCAGCACGCTGGTACCCAGCTTGACCACAATGCGCCGGTATCTATCGTCAAATGAAACAGAGTCGGCCATAAATACGTTTCGCAGGCTCGATTACTACTCAATTACACGCGGCGCAAGCAGCCAGAGCCCGCGCTGCTTGCGCCCTAATCTGAGTATAATCGATGTTGGAGACGGTCCCAAGTAATAGGCGCTCCCCGCCCCAGGTTTCTCTTATGACACGTCTGGAGGGCGATTCTTGGCGATAAATTCCTTGGGATCAATGTAGTCGCGATAAACGCGCCTGCGGTCCAGACCGGGCCAATCGCCGGGGTTATTGAAGAGAACCTCCGTCGGGCTGATATCGAAGTGCAGGTGATAGGGTCCGTTGTACTCATCACGACCGACGGTGCCCACAGGCTGGCCCCGTTGCACGCGCTGTCCGCGCTGCACGTCCATCTGGCCCAGGTGGGCCAGGCGCGAGTAAACGCTGGCGCCGTTTTCGTGCAGCGGATCGTGGCGGATGACGACAATGTTGCCCCAATGACGCACGCGCCCGGCAAAGGTCACCGCCCCGCTGGCCGGGGCAAACACAGGTTGGCCGCGGTCGCTGTCCCAGGTGGGTTTGTTGAGGTTAAGATCAGCGCCGGTATGATAGTTGAAACTGTCGCGCAAGCGGTAGTAGTTGCCAAAGGGATTGGCGTCCGACCACTCGCCAGGCCACAGCTCAACCGCGCGCCGTTCGTCGGCGGATCCTACAGGTGCATCAAAGCCGTCAGCCAGGCGAATTTCGTCCCTCACCGGCTTATTCGCCTTACGCCAGCGGATGGCCGCAAAGGCAACGCGGCGACCCTCCTCATCCGTGTGGTTGGTCAGATTCACCTGACCGCTCATGGGGTTGTCCGCATCCAGTTCAAACGTCCCCAGCGGCACCCAGCTATCAGAAAAACGCATCTGATTAACGGCGACGACAATCGGCTCCTTGGCGCCGACTACCCCGTGCACGTGGTATTGCGCGCTGCGTGTGGTAGCGTGCTGACCCGGCACCCACACACTGATTTCATAGTAACCGGATTCCACAATGTCGGGCCGCCACATGGCCCACACACTGCTGGGCGTGGAACCTACGGTCCGCGCGTACTTTAGCTGCTGCCCGTTGCTCTGCATGGGGACGAATGCGGCAAACGGGAACTGGGGATAAAGGCCATCACGATAGCGCTCTTCGCCTACGCGAATCTGGATCTCCTCCACATCTTCCCCCGGTTCGCCCTCATCTGGCGGTGCATCGTCAAAGGGGTGTGTGGCAATCGCTTCCCATAGCTCGCGGCCGTTGTAGTGCTGGTTGCTGAGATCGTAATAGGCGTGCTCCCAACTCCAGAAGGTCACTGCCGGCAGCCCCATGGCTCGCGCCTGGTCCATAAAGCGATGGATCTGTAGCGGCGACGCCGACCAGAAGTAGCGATCGTCGCCGCTCCCATACATTTCGCCGTACGCCGCGCCTACCGGGATAAACAACTTGTTCGGGAAATGCTCCTTGTACTCTTCATAACTGCGGCGCAGGTTGCTAATGGCGTCGCCCTCACCGCGGGCCACCCAGTAAATCTGGGGCATGGCGATATCACAATCTTCCATGAATGCGGCGAAAGGAAACGATGGCTGGTAGCGCATGAAGCGGTAGGAGCTGAAACCATAGACGACGCCCTGGACGTCGGACAGCTCCTGTCGCAAGGAAGTCATAAAGGCACGCGCCCGCCCGGCGCCGCCGTCGGCCGACCAGCGACGGTCGCCGATATCCTCGGCATTGATGACCAGGCCCTTGATGTTAAACTGCTTTGACCGTTGTGCCAGCATTTTCGCCTGTTTTTCGGGATCGGCCTTCTGGCCATAGACGAAGGCCCATCCCCAGACGGTGATCGCCTCATCACGCAGGGCCTGGATCAGATCGGCCGTGGCCTGTTCCTTACGGCCATCTTCATCCCCGTCCGGCAGGGGATACTGTTTCTCTCCGTCACAGATCTTAACGATCACGTGTTCAATCCCCGCCTCCCTTGCCTTCTGCGCTGCCTCTTGCGCTGTTTGAATGCCGGGCCGCGTCAACACCTTATCGGCCCGCCACACAAAATAGCCTTTACCTTCAATCACAGCGCTTTCCACTGCTCTCGCCCCGTTTGCAGAACGCGTGTCGGTCACTCCGGTGCCTGCCACACGTGTTCCTGAATCAGTTCCACGATACATGTTCTTAACAGACCTTACTGCTATGCATACGACAACGTTGAGGGCTCCATCCAGGTCCTTTGCAACTGCTCGTCCGCCGCCTGACGTTGTGGCGAGGGGCGTTCAGGCAGGGCCAATCCGCAGCCGGTTGCAATCACTGTGATGCGAATTTCATCACGGAGCGTTACGTCAATTGTGGCCCCAAAAATGATATTGGCATCGGCGTCGGCGCGTTTCCTGATAACCGCTGCTGCCTGCTTGACTTCGTGAAGGCCCATATCGAGGCCGCCGCTTATGTTAAAGAGAATACCGCGCGCGCCATCAATCGTTACGTCCAGATAGGGAGAACGCGTCGCCTCCCGGGCCGCCTGCTGCGCCCGATTCTGTCCCTGCCCCTTGCCCGTGGCGATAATCGACGCGCCGCCGCCGCTCATGATGGCGCGCACGTCGGCAAAATCAACGTTCACCAGCCCCGGCGCGTTGATCAGCTCGCTGACGCCCTGGATACTTTCGCGCCAGATGTTGTGCGCCAGCCGGTACGTTTCATGAAAGGCCAGCTGACCACCGGCCATCTCCAGCAAGCGATCGTTGGGCACGACGATTAACGTGTGCACGTGCTCCTTCAGCCGCCGGATACCCTTTCGCGCCAGGCGTGCGCGGCCGTCACCTTCGAAGCTAAAGGGAAAAGTGACGATAGCGGTGGTCAGTGCCTCCTGCCGGCGGGCGACAGCCGCGGCGGCAGGCGCCAGTTCGGTCGCCGTGCGCCCCCCCAGACCACCAATAAGAAACACCATGTCCGATCCTGACAGCGCCTCTCCTAGCAAGCGGTGCGGCGTCTCCTGGCCCACGTCCGGCGACGACTGATCAAAAACCGCCGTCAGCCGGCGGTCTGTCTGCGGTATAAGAATATTGACGGGCGCGAGAGAACGGCGCAACGCATTCTCGTCCGTGTCAACGGACAGGAAATCAACACCGGCGACCCCACTGTCAAGCATATGATTGACGGCGGTGATTCCCCCACTACCCAGGCCCACAACGCTTATGCGGGCCAGATGCTGGAACCTCTTTCTCCTCAACATATATGCCCCTCTCAAACCCCTTCAAATTTTTGCGCGGCGACCTGTCCTCGCCTCCCGTCAGCGCACAAAACATGATGAACGACCGGTTGTCCGACAGGCAACAACCGCTTCTGGTGACCCTCCACCAGGCTACGAAACTGTGTCTGTGATACGCTCCCGCGCTGCGCTTCTCCCCTGAAGCAACAGCCGATTAAGTGGACACGATCAAACGCACTTTGTTCGCACTTGAGATGCACTGAGCATGTCGTTCAGTGTGAACAGTATAACAAAAAAAGGGGCCTGTCAAGGAATTTGGGCCAAATTGGCAAGAACAATTCCTTGACATTGCAATGCTTTTGGCGTAAATTTAACGTGAAAATAGCGTTAAAACCAGTCGTGCAGTAGCTGTAAGAAGGGGTTGTCCGGCATTTGCCGTCGCACTCTTTATCCCGGACATCATTCCGGTCTCGCACCGGCTCCAGGGGGCGCGGCCCTTTACGGATACTGTCTCAAATCAAACCCAGGGGGCATTATGCCGCAGCATCACCTCACTGTCGATGACAAAATTTTCGTGGGCCGTGTTGAAGAGCAAAAACAGTTTCGGGCAGCGCTCAGTGAGGTCCTGGAACCACCGACAAAGGAGGACCTGCCTTATGTTTGCCTTCTGTATGGCGATGGCGGAATGGGCAAAACCACGCTGGTAAAGCGCTACTGCGACATCTCGCAACACGAGGAACCATTCGCCGATCAGTTCCAGGTTCTCTGGATTGACTGGGAAGACGAGCGCAAGAAGTTTCCCAGCCTGCAGGTGGGCGAGAACCGCATCAGCGAAGAAGCGATCTTCAAAATCATCCACGCCGCTGCCATCCGCGAGAAGTGGGGGCGCCAGTTTGCTGCCTATCGCCGGGCACAGAAACAGCAAGAGGAATCGGCGCAGCAGGTGGTCGAAATGCTGGAAGGCGAAGGCGGGTGGAGTAGTAAAATGAGTCTTCTGCGCGCAGTCGGCATGGATGCGCTGGCCAGCATTCTGCGCATCCGGCTACCCATCGTGGGCGGCACCGGTCAGGGTCTGGTAGAAGCCTTCCTGGAAGCGGGCATTCAGGTGGGGCTGGAGCAGGCCATCAAATTGCGCACCACGATTGAGACACAACTGCGCTCGCACCTCTCCGACACCCACTTTGAATATTTGTTGAATCCCCACGAACAACTGGCCCTGGGCGTGGCGCGTGGCCTGAACCGCGTGGCCAAACGCCAGCATCTGATTGTGGTTCTCGATTCCTACGAAGTGGTTGATCGCATGGATATGTGGTTGCGCGTCATCATCCGCAACGCCGGCCCCCGCGTCATGTGGATCATCAGCGACCGCAACGATCTACTCAGCAGCCGCCAATTTGGCGACGAGTACTTCAAGGGATATGCCGATGAATTTCCGCGGCGGCTGCTGGCTTACAACATGCGACCGCTGGCAGTTGCCGACATTCGCACCTATTTTGAGCTGCGCGCGCCGGAACGCCCCCTGGATGAGCAGGCTGCAGAGGCCATCAGCCGCGTCACCCGGGGCATTCCGCTGGCGATGCAGGAAGCGGCAGAAATCTGGAAAACCGGCGCAGAGCTGGAGGCGCTCGTTGGCGACATCACGGCGAGCACGCCCGGCAGCCAGATTGTACAAAAAATGACCGACCGCTTTCTCCAACACGTGGTCGTCGAAGAGGATCGCCACGCCCTGTACGCGCTGGCTCTGGCCCGGGGCGACGTAGAGATTCTACGCAGTATGCTGCAGCCGGCCGGAGAGCCGTCTTTTGACCTGGAAGGACTGTTGCGCCGCCTGGAGCGCGATTACGCCTCTGTCCACGCCGCACGCGCCAGATTACACGACGACCCTGCCCTTTTCCTCCACGAATATCTGAAAGCCTCTGTGCGACGGACCAGCCGCCAGGTGCAAAAGTTGACTCAGAAGGCGGTGGAGGTGCTCAAGGCCAGGCTCGCTTCTCTAGAGGAAGAGCTGCCGCGCATTGAAGATCGGTGCGCCGACGACAACTGGGTGAAGGCTGCCCTTGACCTCTGCCATTACCTCTTCTGGGTCGACGAAGCCCAGGCCTGGCACTGGCTCATACTGCGCTACGTGGAAGGGATGGCCTATAGCCGCGATCTGCAAAACGGGCTCTCTCAGATCGCTCACAGTTGGAAGGGTGCTCTCAGCGAGAGCGGCGACCGTCTGATACGTGTGCTGGATGCCACAGGAAGCGATGAGGCGATTCTCCTCAACGTTCTGGAACAGTTACATGAGCGCGGCTGGCTGGAAGGGCCGGGCGCGGAAGAGCGGCGAGCCATTCTGCGCCTGCACTCGGCTGCCCAACTGTTGCGCCACGGCAGACATCACGCCGCGTTGGACCTGTACCAGCAGGTCGAAGACAACCTGAGCGAGGAGCACGAAACGTTACGTCGCCAGTTGGCCAACGCCTACATAATGACCGTGCACCATCTGGTCTGGCCATTGGGGCAAGAACTGCCCGTTTACCACGAAGAAGCCGAAGCGATTTTGCGTAAGGTGATTGATTGGTTCCCAGATCGGCAGCGAGCGTGGTTCCTGTTGGGTTTGATGCTGGCGGCGGCGGGCAAGCGCGAGCAAGCGGTGCAGGCACTACAAAAGACGGTTGAAATCGAGTCACGCCACGCTGCAGCGCACACGTACCTGGGCCAGCTCTATGTGGATGAGGAGAGCTATGACCGGGCCGCATCCGCTTTCGAGGAAGCGCTGGCGCTGGACGGCGATTCACCGGCAGCACTTACCGGCATGGGTCACGTCCACTATGCACGCGGAGATACGCAGGCTGCTATCGCCTCCTATAAAGAGGCGCTTAAGGCAAATCCTGACTTCAGCGCCGCCTATCTTGGGTTGGGCCGGCTATGCCTGGACATTGGTCGCTACGAAGAAGCTCGCGAGGCATTTCGGCAGGCCCTGGCCCACGACGCAGAACGCGACGTCGCCTATCGCGGTCTGGGTGATGCCAGTCGCCAGTTGGGGCAGGCCAACCGCGCCCTCGTGGCCTACAAACTGGCCATTCGCGAAAATCCGCAGGACGCTCGCGCGTTCTGTGGCCTGGGCGACGTTTATTTCCGCGACGAAAACCAGCCGGAGGCCGCCATCCGCGCTTACCGGCGCGCCCTTTCACTGCAGCCAGATCTGGCGGCGGCTCACGTGGGCCTCGGCGACGTTTACCGCAGTGCGGGAGACCTGGAGGATGCGCTGGCATCATACCAACAGGCCGCAGCCTATGAGACGCACTCAGCCGCGCCCTATGATGGGCTGGCCCGCGTCTACGGGTCGCTTGGCCGTTACGCCGAGGCGTTGGAGGCGCACGAGGAAGCGTTAGCCCGCGACCCGCACTACGGCGCTTCCTTTGCCAATCTTGGCCACGCCTACCGGGCCCTTGGTCGTTATGAAGAGGCGGTGGAGGCCTACCGCCGCGCGGCAGAGGGCGGCGAGGAGAGCGTCGAGACGGTTACGGGCCTTGCGCACAGCCTGTTCGCATTGGAACAGTGGCAAGAGGCGCGCACAGCCTATGAGGAAGCTCTGGCCCTCGACGCGCGTTGCACTGAAGCGATGCGTGGCCTGGGCAACGTCCACCTGGCAACGGGCCGGGCGGCTGCAGCAGTTGTCACATACAAAAAGGCGCTGGCTCTCGACGCCACACAGGCTCAGACCTACGTGCAACTGGGCAAGGCTCACCTGGCGCTGGAGCAGGCTTCGGAAGCGCTGGATGCGTTTCACCGCGCGGCGAATCTGCAGCCGGACCTTGCCGCCGCGCATGCCGGCGCGGGCGATGCGCTGCGGCGCCTCGGTCGCCTGGAGGATGCGCAGGTCGCATTTGAAAGATCCTTATCGTGTGACGCCGATTACCCCGAGGCGTACGCCGGTCTGGGCGCCGTTCTTGCCGCCATGGATGCCCCGGCCGAAGCGGTGGCTGCCTATGAACAGGCACTGGCGCTGGACCCGCAACTGGTCGCCGCGCATAAAGGGATAGGGAAAGCTTACCGGCAACTGGGCCGCGACGACGAAGCGCTCGCTGCGCTACAACAGGCCACACGAATGGGTCCCCAGGACGCCGAAGCCTTCCGCCTTCTCGCCGAGGCCCATCTGGCTCGCGATCAGTACGAGGCTGCCGTCGCCGCATTCGAACGCTCGCGCGAGCTAGACGCCGGCGATCCGCAGACCCATCTCGGTCTGGGTCACACGTACAGCGCGCTGAACAGAGTGCAGGAAGCGGTAGACAGTTACCAAAAGGCGTGCCAGCAGCGCCCGCAATGGCCGGAAGCGCACGCCGGTTTAGCTGCGGCCTACGCCCGAATGGGACAGGCGGAAGCGGCAGTAGAGGCATTCGAAACTGTGTTGGAGCTGGACGAAGATTGGCCTATTTCCTACCTGCAGTTGGGGCAGCAGTATCAGAGCGCCGGGCGCTATGAGCAAGCGCTGGCAGCCTATGAACGAGCGCGCGAGCGTGACGCCCGCGACCTGGACCTGCTCCTGGGCCTGGGCCAGACAAACACCGCTCTTGGACGCCTGAAAGAAGCCGAAGCAGCTTTCCGGCAGGCGACTGAGCACTATCCGCAGCGCCACGAGCCGCTTGTGGGTCTCGGCGCAGTGCACCTCGCCGCAGGACGCCATGACGCGGCGCTGCACGCTTACAATGCGGCATTGGAAAAGGACGAGGGAACGGCGCAAGTCCACGAGGCAATTGGCCAGGCATACCAGGCGCAGGGCCGCTACGAGGAAGCGTTGAAGGCGTTGCGCACAACGTTGCGTCACGAGCCAGATCGGGCAACAGCCTTCCAGGAACTGGCCAATGTTTATTTCGAACTGGGCAACCACGAACAGGCCCTCTCTTCATATAATCGAGCCCTGGAACTGGATGAGACCATCGTCCCCACACACATACTCGGCGCCACCTACGCCGCGCTGGGCCGGCACGACGAGGCCATCGATGCCTATGAGAAAACATTGCAGGCATTGCCGCGAGACGTTGCCGCTCTGAACGGGGTCGGCGCCGTCTACCAGCATCTGGGCCAGTTGCAAAAAGCGCTCAGCGCCTACCAGCGCGCCATCCGCGTCAACCCCCGCCAGGCGACGCCGTATGTGGGACTGGGTGCGATTCACGCCACCCTGGGCAGCCACGATCTGTCCCTCGCCGCCTATCAGCAGGCGTTACACCACGAACCTGATAATTGGGAGGCGCAGAAAGGCGTGGCGCACGCTTTTCTGGCACAGGAAGCGTACGAAGAGGCTGTGCGCGCCTTCCAGCGAGCGCTGACCCAATCGCCGCGCGACGCGCAGAGCTTCCGCTGCCTGGGCGATGCCTTTCGGGCAATGGAGCAGTATGAAAACGCCGAAGCCGCCTATCGGCGAGCCACCGCGCTGGACAGTGAAGATCCTGCCGCCTTCCGTGGCCTGGGCGCGGCAGCGCGCCGCCTTGGGCATAAGCAGCAGGCGATTGCGGCCTATGAAACGGCCGTCGCTCTGGATCCTGAGCATGCCGGAGGCATGTTGGGGCTGGGAGAAAGCTATGTTGACCTGGAGCAATATGATGAGGCCATCTCCAGCCTGCAACAGGCCGCTGCGCTGGCTCCACAGGAGGCTACCACATACCTGCAGCTTGGCGGCTGTTACGTGGCCCAAGAAGCCTTTGACGACGCTTTCGCCGCCTACGAACAGGCCCTGGCCTGCGACCCTGATCTGGCAGCCGTGCACACCTTCGGAGGTGACCTTTATTTGCAACAGGGTAGGCATCAGGAAGCAGCCGGCTGTTACCGACGGGCAATCGAAATCGATTCCGATCTGGCCACAGCACACGTTGGCCTGGGCGACGCTCATCTGAGCGCCGGCGACGCCCAGGAAGCTATCGCTGCCTATCGCAGCGCCCTCCAACTGGACAGAACGCATCTCAGTGCTTACGCCGGCCTCGGCGAAGCCTACTACACCGTGGGTCGCTACCACGCCTCCGCCCAGGCCTTCGAACGGGCTCTTACGCTGGTGCCCGGTACGGCTGAGCACCATGCCGGTCTGGGTCGCGCTTATCTGAAGCTGGGCAAGATTGACGAGGCAACCGCGGCCTTCCAGAAAGCACTGTCTCTCGATTCACAACTGGCTGAGGCATACAAAGGGCTGGGCGACGTGCTGAGAGAACAGGATAAGGTAGAAAAGGCGCTTGAAGCGTACCAGTTCGCCGTCGAGCTGACCCCGGAGTGCGCCGCGGCGCACGAGGGCCTCGGAGCCATGCAGCTAGCCAACGGACAGTACAGCGCCGCAGCTGCATCGTATGAACAGGCCGTGGCTCTGGATCCGCATCTGGCGCAGGCCCACGAAGGGCTGGGCGCCGCCTACAAAGCGTTGCATCAGACACGGAAGGCGATCGCCGCCTTCGAGAAAGCGCTGGCGCTGGGCGTCGAAGACGTGGCGCAGGTGTACGAAGCGCTGGGAGATTTGCAGTACGCCAGTCGCAACTACAGCAGCGCCCTCGACGCCTATCAGCAGGCCTTGAGCGGCGACGCCGGGCGGCCCGGCTGCCACGTGGGACAGGGCAATGTCTACTTTAAGCTAGGAAAGATTGACGAGGCGTTGGGCGCCTATCAGCAGGCGATCCGCCTCCAGGCCAATTATGCACCGGCGTTCGAAGGGTTGGGCAATGTGCATCACCATCTGGGCCGCAACTATGACGCTATCGTCAGCTATAGCCGGGCCATGGAACTGATGCCCGACTACCCCGGCGGATTCTGCGGCATCGCCCGCGTCTATACCAGCCTGGGCCGTTACAATGAGGCGATCATCGCCTGCCAGCGGGCCATCGACCGCGATCCTTCCAGCAGCGACGCTTACCTCAATCTGGGCACGCTGTACCTGCACATGGGTTATCTCGACACCGCCCAGGAAGCGTTCGAACACGTGCTGGCGGCGGACCCACATAACGTCGACGCTCAGAGCGGACTGGGCAATGTCTACCTGCAACTGGGAGAAACTGAGCTGGCCCGCGCGGCCTATCTGAAAGCGCTGGACCTCGACGAGCAACACGCCCCGGCGCACGCGGGCCTGGGTGACATTCACCTGAAGCAGCAACGGTACCATGAGGCGCAGAATGCCTACGAAAAAGCGCGCGACCTGGACCCGCACTGCTCTCAGACCTACGCCGGCTTGGGCAACCTCTACGTGTCCCAGGAGCGCCTGGAGGAGGCTCTGGAAACTTACAAGCAGGCAATTGACCTCAACAAACGCAATGCAGCGGCCCGCGTCGGCCTGGGGAACGCCTTCCTGAAATTGGGTCGCAGCGACGAAGCGCTAAACAGCTTCCAGCGCGCGATCCAGCTCAACGGCCGGCTCGCCGATCCTCATCTGGGCATCGGCCACATCTACCGCAATCTGCGCCGGCCCTACGACGCTCTAAAAGCGTACGAGAAAGCGGCGCAACTCAATCCCAAGGCGGTGGAGGCTTACATAGGCATTGGCGAGCTTCACGTGGATTGGGGCCATCCAGAGGAAGCAATCGACGCCTATCGCGAGGCCATCGATCTTGATCCGGAAGCAGCGGAGGGCTACGTGGGTCTGGGCGACGTGTATCGCGACCAGGGCGATATGGATGAAGCGATCAATTGCTACGAACAGGCGCTGGCCCTGGATCCCGAAAACGGTAGGGCCCAGGCCAACCTTGGCGATGCTTATCACACGCTAGGGCAAACGGAGGCGGCGCTGGCGGCTTATGAGAAAGCCGTGCGCTGTTGCCCCAACGACGCGCTGTCCCACGGTTCGCTGGCGGGTCTCTATCGCAAGCTAGAGCGTCACGAAGAGTTTGAGCGGGAAATAACGGTCGCCCGCGAGCTGATGGCGGAGGAAAACGAGTACAATCGCGCTTGCCTCGAAGCGATCGCCGGCGAGGTTGAACGGGCCATCGACCTGCTCAAGGGGGCGCTCGAGAAGCGCCAGGTCGAGCTCGACTGGGTGCGCCAGGATCCGGATTTCGACTTCATCCGCGAGCATCCCCGCTTCAAGGCGCTGGTCAATGGCGCCGCTGCGGACGCAGCGCCCCTGCCCGACGAACCGGCGGAAGACGTGACGCCGGTGGCCCTTAGGGCGACGAACGGTAGCGCCTGAGCGGAGCATCTGCCACAGGCGGCTTTACTCGTGCTCCGCCAGAAATTCGTCCAGCGGGTCATCGTCCTCGTCGACAAACGTGCGCCGCGTCTTGCCCCCCTCCCGCGGATCCTCAACCAGCCCCATATCGTAGAGCGCTTCCATGAGGCGCCCCGCGCGTGGAAAACCGACGCGCAGCCGGCGCTGGATCAAGGAGGTGGAAATCGTATCCACCTTCTGTGCCAGCTCAATCGCCTCCTCCAGCATCTCATCCTTCTCGTCAATAAAGGTGCGGCGGGCAATCAGATGCTCCCAGGGCGCTTCCTCCGGGGTCTCTTCAGGCATCGCCCGCTGCCAGTGGGTCACCAGCCGCTCAATTTCATTATCGCCGACAAAGCACCCCTGCACGCGCACCGGTTCGCCTGCTTCTGGAGATAGAAACAGCATGTCGCCCTGGCCTAACAACTGTTCGGCGCCCGCGGTGTCCAGAATGACGCGGGAATCGGTATTGGAGGCCACGGCGAAGGAGATTCGCGCCGGAAAATTGGCCTTGATCAGGCCCGTAATCACATTTGTGGACGGCCGTTGCGTAGCTACCACCAGATGAATACCCGTGGCGCGCGCCATCTGCGCCAGACGACAGAGCGCCCGCTCCACTTCTTCCCCGTACATAGCCATGAGGTCGGCCAGTTCGTCGATGAAAACGGCGATATGCGGCAACGGTCTACCGGCCTCGCGCCGCGCGATTTTCTCATTGTAGACAGCCAGATTCTTGGCCCCAATCTGCGCAAACGCTTCGTAACGGCGGTCCATTTCCACAATAATCCAGCGCAAGACGCCGGTGACCCGATCATGTTCCACTTCCACGTTGCCCAGCAGGTGGGGCAATCCGTTGAAGCGGATCAACTCTACCTTCTTGGGATCGATCATCACCAGCTTGAGCCGTTCCGGCGGATTGCGGAACACCAGACAGGAGATAAAGGCGTTGAGGCACACGCTCTTGCCCGAGCCGGTAGTGCCCGCGATCAGCAAGTGAGGCATTTTGGCCAGGTCGATGGCCAACGGCGCGCCGGAAACGCCCTGCCCCAGGGCCACCGCCAGCGGCGAATCCAGGCGCGAAAAGGCCTGAGACTCCAACACCGTGCGCAGGCGAACGACGTTCGCCCTGGCGTTGGGCACTTCCAGCCCCACGATACCGCGCCCAGGCACCGGCGCCTCTATGCGCAACCGCGGTACTTCCAGAGCCAGTGCAAAATCCTTCTGCAGCGCCGCGATGCGACTCACGCGCACCTTCTTCATCAGCGGTTCGCCGTCCGGCCCGGTGCCCGGCAGATAGCCCGGCGTGACGCCGAACTGCGTGACGGACGGACCGCGGCGGATCTCGGTCACTTCGCCGCGCAGCCCGAAGTCCAGCAGCGTCTGCTCAATGACCTCCTTCTTGTGCCGGATCTCCTCGTCGGTCATGTTGATCACCGCCCCTTTTTCCAGCAGGCGCATCGGCGGCAGGCGCGGATCCGGCGCACCGGCGGGGGCAGGCGGCTGTGGCGCGCGCGGCGAATCGTCAATGAGCAGTGGCTGGCGGGCGCGGGTGGCAGTTGCCGGCTGCGGCGGGCGTGGCGGCGGCTCCAGCTCGCTTGCCCATTGCCGGAACAGGGCCGAGAGACCGGACAGCGCCTCCAGAACATCGCCCCAGGAGACCCGGGCGACCAGCGCCGCCCCCCAAACGAAGAGCGTGGCGTATAGGGTCGCCGTGAGCAGCGGGCCCAGAAAATCGAGTAGCGGGGCAGCGAGGGCCCAGCCCACCAGCCCACCGGCCTGGCCCTGATAAGCGGCGGGCAGGGTACCGCCGCCAAGCTGGTACGTCAGAGGAAGCGCTGCCAGCAACATCAGTTCTGCGCCCAACACTTGTGTTATGTGGATCCGATAGGGGAGCTCGACGCGGCGCAGTGCCAGATGCACGCCACCGGCGCCCAACAACAGAAAAAGCGGATAAACGCCCCACCCCAACATGCGGTGGCAAAATTCCACCCATAGATCGAGCAGGCCGGAACGGGTCAGGTTGAGCAACCCCAGCAGCGTAATACCGGAAAGCAGAAGGAGCAGAAGCCCTGCCACTTCCACCCGCAGGGGAATCAGCCCCTGGATGACTGTTTCATCCCAGGTTTGTGACGAAGTCGTAGACTTTTTGGAACGCGATCGCGCCATAAT
>JBMCFH010000078.1:0-14936 GCA_048620455.1 Chloroflexota bacterium
GGGCGCCGGCAGCGGCGGCGAGGCCCCCGCGCAGGAAGGCGCGGCGGGTGAGGGGCCGGCCGTTGTCTGCTGTCGGCGGTCTGTGGTCTGCTGTCGGTTTGCTCATAAGCTGTTCCTGTCGGTTGTGCTGCCGATTGAAATCGGCAGCTAAGAGACAAAAACATGTTTAAACATGTTTACATAACTTCGCCTGCGATTTATGGTGTTTTACAAAATAATCACCTTATGCTGTGGCCGGTCTCCTGACCGACCCCGCGGGTGGCTCGGTCAGGAGACCGGCCCGAGCTTTTTGAGTAGTTAATTTGTAAAGGTCAATCAATCGCAAGCCTACCGCGTCAAGGTATACAGATAGGCGGCGATGTCGCGGGCGTCGCGCTCGGTGACGCCCATGTCGGGCATGATGGTGCCGGGCTCGACCTCCTGCGGGCGGCGGATCCAGAGGATGAGGTTATCGGGCGTGTTGGGCAGCGAGCCGGCGATGGTGTGGCGTTGGGCCCAGGCGTCGAGCGGCGGGCCGACCAGGGCGTCTGCGCCGCGGACGCCGGGCACGCTGTGGCAGGAGCTGCAGCCGTAGCTGTCGATCAGGTCTGCGCCGCGCTCGGGATTGCCCTCGAAGTCGGCGACGGGCAGCGGCTGGGCCATTTCGGGGCGGCGCTGGATGTCGCAGGCGGTCAGGAGCAGGAGGAGGGCGGCGCTGAGAACGGCGGTGAGGCGGGCGCGCGGCGTATTCTGGAGGCGTATACGTCGTATGATCATCTTCTTCATCCGGTTCCTGTTTCGGCGGGGGAGCGGGTGGCGGGAACGACGACGCGGCGGTCGCCGGGCGAGCGCCGTTCTTGCCGGTAGAGCCAGCGGCCCAGGAGGATGAGGATGGCGGCGAGGTAGATGAGGGCGCCGGGCAGCCACATGATGACGCCGGCCAGTTGCTGGTCTTGTAGGGGCGTGAGGCCCCAGGCGTAGGCGGCGACGCTGTAGGCGGGGTACCAGGGCGTGGCGGCGAAGGTCAGCAGCGCGCCGAGCAGGCCGCTGTGCAGGGCGGTGGTGAAGAGGTAGAGGGCGCCGCCGGCGCTGGACAGGGCGCGGGCGTGGAACAGGGCCCACCAGAAGAGGAGGGCCGCGCCGAGAAAGGCGGCGTGTTCCAGGGCGTGGACGGTGTCGTTCATCAAGGCGGCTTCGTAAAAGCGGGGCAGGTGCCAGAGCCAGAGGACGCCGGCGTAGAGCAGCCAGGCCGCGCCGGGATGGGAGAGGGCGCGCCAGGCGCGGCGCAGCAGGGGGCGGCGATGCCACCAGCGGGCGAGCTGGGGGCTGCGGGGCAGGGCCCAGGCGGCGGCGACGGGCGGCAGGCCCAGCAGGAGCAGGGGCGCGGCGACGAGCATCAGCAGCAGGTGTTGCACCATGTGCGCGGCGAGCAGGGCGCTGCTGAGGGCGTCGAGGGGCGAGAGCAGGGCCACGGCGAGGGCCAGCAATCCGGCGGCGAAGGCGGCGACGTGGCTGCGGCGCACGCCGCGACCGGGCCCCGCGCGCCGCCACAGGGCCAGCAGGCCGCGGGTGTAGAGGGCGGCGGACAGGAGCAGGGCCAGGATCAGCAGCGGATCGGCGTTCCAGGCGCGCCAGATGGTTTGCGGCGTGGGCGGCGCGGCGATTGCCGGGAATGACCAGGAGAGGAACAAGGTGAGACCGTTCATGACCAGATGCAGGGATCGATAAAGAACAGGGGGATGACGATGAGCAGGATGGCCAGTAAGAAAATGAGATTAAGGATGAGACCGGAGAGGGTGAGGAAGCGGGCGACTTCGCGCGCTTCGGCGGGGCCGCCGCCAAGCTCGCGCCACCTGCGCCAGGTGTGGGCCACGCCGTAGAGGTTGACGGCGAGCGCGGGCAGGGCCAGGGCGATGACGACGAGGGAGAGGAGGGGCAGACGGCCGAGGCCAGACGCGGGCTGGCGCAGGGCGGGAACGTAGCAACCGGCTTCGGCGACCAGGTAGCCGGCGAGGAAATAGATGGTCCAGGCCAGGGGGCCGGAGAGCAGGCCAAAGAGCAGGGCGCGGTCGGCGGCAGGGTCGGGCGGCGGCGCCGGCGACGCCTGACGGGGCGGCTCGTCGTTGGGTGGGGCGGAGAGGGTCATCGTTCCGTTTCCTGTGTGCGGGCGGGTTTCATTTTCATGGTGATTGCCTCACGTCAGATAGGGCACGCCGTAGAGCACGCCGAAGGTGATGATCCAGAAGACGACGACGGCGCTCCAGAAGTAAGCGCCGTTGACCACGGCGATGTGGTCTAGCTCGGTGTAATCGCCGCGCCAGGCCCAGACCTGGATGAAAACGTTCATGCCCAGGGCTACGATGAGCAGCAGCATCATGTAGCCGCCCAGGCTGTAGAACAGCGAGGCGTAGGCGTTGAGGCGCCAGTCGAAGGGCAGCCCGGCGAATTCCCAGATGATGAGGCCCAGGGCGGCGGCGCCCAGCAAAAAGACGGCGGCGAGCGCCAGGCGCAGGCGGCCGGTGTCGCCGTTGCGCACGCGGCGCACGCCCCACCAGTTGACGAAGGCGGCGAGGAGCAGCAGGGCGGCGCTGACGCCGGGCAGGAGGAGGTCAGGCAGGGGCACGTTGTCGGGGGGCCAGATGGGATTTTCCAGGCGGATGTAGAAGTAGCTGAAGAGGAAGCTGGCGAGGGCGATGCCCAGCAGGAGAATGGCCAGGGCCATGCCCCAGCGGGCGATGAGCGGGCTGCCGTTGGGATAGACGGGAATGCCGAACTCCTCTTCGAAGCGCTGTTCTGCTTCGGTAAAGGGGAGTTTGTCGGGCCAGTGCCAGCCGATGAGGCCGGCGATGAAGACGATGAGGCCGCCGGCGACCAGCAGGCGAGCGCTGAAAATTTCGGCGGCGAAGATGGTCACCAGGCCCACGGCGGCGACGGGAGGCCAGATGGAGGGGCCCGAAACGCGGAACACCTCCTGGGGCACGGCGTCCACGGCGGAGGTGGTGATCGCCGCGCGCCAGCGCAGGGGCCATTCGGTGAGGGCCTCCAGCATGCGCTCGGTGTGTGTGGTGTCGCCGGGCACTTCGTCTTCTTCGAAAATGTCCTCCTGTTCCCAGAGGGGATAGCGGCTGCGGGCGATGGGCAGGTGGGCGAAGCTGTATTCGGGCGCGGGGGAGGCGGTGGCCCATTCCAGCGTGCCGCCGCCCCAGGGGTCGTCCCCGGCGGGCTCGCCGTTGCGCCTGCTGTAAATGAAGTTGATGATGAAGACGAGGACGCCGAGGGCGATGAGAAAAGCGCCGATGGTGGAAATGAAGTTGTAGATTTCGATACCCAGCTCTTCCTGGTAGGTGTAGACGCGGCGCGGCATGCCCAGAAAACCGGCGATGTGCATGGGGAAGAAGGCCACGTTGAAGCCGATGAAGAAGAGCCAGAAGTGGAGCTTGCCCAGGCGCTCGTCCATCAGGCGGCCGGTGAATTTGGGCGTCCAGTAGTAGATGCCGGCGAAGATGGGGAAGACGACGCCGCCGATGAGTACGTAGTGGAAGTGGGCCACGATGAAGTAGGAGTCGTGCACCTGCCAGTCGAAGGGGATGGCGCCGACCATGATGCCCGTGATGCCGCCCAGCACGAAGGTGACCAGGAAGCCGATGACAAAGAAGAAGGAGGTTTTGAAGACGGGCCGCCCGGTGAAAATGGTAGTGATCCAGGCGATGACCTGGATGCCGGAGGGGATGCCGATGACGAGGCTGGCGGCGGCGAAGAAGGTCATCGATATCTGGGGCAGGCCCACGGTGAACATGTGGTGAGCCCACAGGCCGAAGCTGAGAAAGCCGGTGGCGATGACGGAGAGGGCCACCAGCGTGTAGCCGGAGAGGGAGCGGCGGGCGAAGGTGGGTATGATCATGGACACGATGCCCGCAGCGGGAATGAACTGGATGTACACTTCGGGATGGCCGAAGATCCAGAAAAGGTGCTGCCAGAGGATGGGGCTGCCGCCGGCCTGGGGGTTGAAGAACTGCGTGCCCAGCTTGCGGTCCAGCTCCAGCAGCAGGCTGGCGACGATGAGGGGCGTGAAGGCGAAGAGGATGGAGAAGGCCATGACCAGGTAGGACCAGCCCAGCAGGGGCAGGCGGCTGAGGCTCATGCCGGGGGCGCGCATGCGGGTGATGGCCAGGATGATTTCTACGCCGGCGGCGATGGCTGCCACTTCGGCCACGCCCAGGGCCAGCAGCCAGTAATCCATGGCGATGCTGGGCGAGTATTCCAGGCCGCTGAGGGGCGTATAGGCGAACCAGCCGGCGTCGGGCACGGCGTCGATGAAGAAGCTGGAGTAGAGGAGCAGGCCGCCGAGGGTGAGGGTGAACCAGCTGAAGACGCCCAGGCGCGGGAAGGGCATTTCACGGTTGCCCAGCAGCAGGGGCAGGAGCAGGATGCCGAACCCTTCGAGCATGGGCACGGCGAAGAGGTACATCATGGTCGAGCCGTGCATGGTGAATAGCTCGTTGAAACGCTGCCCGCTGAGGAAGCTGAGTTCGGCCTGGGCCAGCTGGGTGCGCATGAAGAGGGCGTTGACGCCGCCGAGCAGGAAGAAGAAGAAGGCGGTGTACATGATGCGCTGACCAATGGCGTCATTCTGCAGGGCCCGGAACCAGCCGATGATGCCCGGCGGGTCGGCCCAGATCAGCGCCAGTTTTTCCTCGTCGTTCAGCGTTTCCCAGGGATCTTTGTCGTGGACGTAGTCGGGAACGGGGACGTCGGCGGCTTCGGGACGGGGGGCGGTTGTGGCCATAAGCGGTTGCGGCTCCTTGCTTATTCCAGGGTCTCCAGGTAGGCCAGCAGCGCCTGCAGGTCAGGGCCGCTCAGCTCGGTGGGCGGCATGAGGCTGCCCGGTTTGATGCTTTGCGGATCGACGATCCAGCCGGCGCGATTGCCGCGGGTGTTGGGCACGGTTCCCGCGGCGAGCGTGCGGCGGCTGGCGAAGTGGGTCAGGTCGGGGCCCAGCGCGCCTGTGGCGCCGGTGCCCTCTATGGCGTGGCAATTGATACAGTTGGCGTCGAGGAAGACTTGCTGCCCGCGTTGGGTGAGCTCGTCCACCGGCTCAGGGGCCGGTTGTTGCGCTTGCTCGACCCAGTCGCGGAACGCGTCGTCGTCGAGGGCGATGACCAGGAATTGCATTTTGGCGTGTTGCACGCCGCAAAATTCGGCGCACTCGCCGAGATAGACGCCGGGCTCGTCGGCCTCCAGCCAGAAGGTGTTGACCCGTTCGGGCATCAGGTCCAGCTTGCCGTGCAGTTCGGGGACCCAGAAGCTGTGGATAACGTCGTCAGAGGTCAGCTTGAAGGCCACGGGCCGGCCGGCGGGGATGGTGATTTCGTTGGCGGTTGTGATGTCCAGTTCAGGATAGCGTACTTCCCACCACCACTGGTGGCCCACCACTTCGACGACCATGTCGTCGGCGATGTCGGGCTCGCGCAGGCTGTCCATGGTGAAGACGGTGGCGCCGAAGACGCCGATGAGGATCAGGGCGGGAATGATGGCGCCGCCCCAGACGACGATGTTGGTGCCTTCGGCCGGTTGCGGCGCGTCCTCCACGCTGCCGCGGCGGCGGAAGAGGGCCAGCAGCATGTAGACCATGACGACGACGTAGACCAGCGCGCCCAGCCCGAACATGATCCACCAGAGGACGTTGATGCGCGCGGCGGCGGGGCCGGCGGCGTTGAGCATGTTGGCCCGGTTTTCGACGCAGCCGCTCAGGAGCAGCAGGATCAGCAGAGGGAGAACGGTGTGTCTGCAGACGTGTCTACAGCGGACGATGACGCTTTTTCCTCTCGCGGGCAACGGTTGCCTCCCTGGCGTAAGTTCACGCGCCTCTATTCGCGATACACAGTACTGGATCGGGTGATAGCGACTTGTGGCCCACCACCCGGCAGCGAGAGCCGCGTTTACACCTTAGCGAGAAGTGGCGGCGTAATACATATATCCTGGATATAAATTGGGATATAAACGGCCAATGAGGCCCGGCGCGTTACACGCCTGGCCTCATTGGCTGGGGGGGACGAGAAAGGTCAGGGGGCGAGGATCAGGGGCAGGGTGACCTCTTCACCGGTGAGGCGGATCTCGTCGCTGACGGTGACGGAGACGTTGCCCGCGTCGTCGCGGAACTGGGCGTAGACGACGCACATATCCTCGAGGCAGTTGCTCAGGTACCAGTTTTCGATTTCACGGCTGTACGCCTGCCAGCCGGCGTCGGGATCGGCGAAGGTGGAGAGATCGTTGGTCACGCGCATCTCGGCCACGCTGCTGGTGTGCGGCACTTCGCCGTGCTGCGGCGCGAATTGTTCCTCGGGCGGAGTGAGGTAGGCGTTGTAGGGGCCGTCGACGACTTCGTCTAGGGCGTCCAGGCTGAGGTGCACCCAGCGGAAGGCGGTCTCGGGCGCGTCATAGTTGATGAGCACGGAGCCCTGCGGGCGCACGGAGTCCGCTTTGGGGGTGACGGTGAAGGGGCCGCGCGGGTCGCCGGTGGCGGCGCCGTTTTCGCCGTAGACGGTCACGGTGTACATCTGGCCGTTGGTCAGGTCGCCGATGATGTGCGGGCTGTCCTGGCCCATGTCGACAGTGTCCACCACCTGCCCGCCGCTGTTGACGACGGCGACCATGTTGGTATAGGACAGGGGCTGCGTCCAGTAAACGCGGATGGCGCTGTCCAGGCCGCGCACGTCGACGAAGCCCAGGGGCGGCACGATGTCGTCAGTGGGATCCAGCGGATCGCGACCGCCGGCCACTTCAGACCCGTCGCGCTCGCCGCCGTTGTCCGTGTCGGGGTCGCAGGGCAGCGTGCCGTACTGCCACTCCTCGATGTTGATCAGGCCGTCGTCGTCGTTGTCCTGCTGGCTGTCGTCAGTGCCCACGTCCAGGTCGCAACGCTCTTCCCAGGGGTCGGGTAGGCCGTCCTGATCCTGGTCGTTTCTGTCAGGGTCGTCCGGTTCGGGGCCGTCGATCCAGAAGGAGCCGATCCAATCACGGCGGATCGTCTGCCCGGGGTCGCCGGGATCTTCGAAGAAGGCGAAGAGGCGCACGGTGTAGGTGCCGCCAACGTCGGTAGATGGGTAGGTGAGGCCGTAGATGCCGTCGTTTGCCGCGCCGTCGCCGTGCTCGCCGTCATCGGCAGCCAGCATCACACCAAGCCCGCCGTCGGGTCTGTCGATGAGGGCGATGACGGTAGCGCCGGGCATGGCGCCGTTACGGTCGAGCAGCGTGCCCACGACGGAGGCGGGAACGCCGGCCTCGGCGTGGTTGCTGCTGTTGAAGGGCGGCAGGAAGTGGCCCTGCAGATGGTAGTCGCTCTGCACGGAAGCATTGATCATCACGGGATAGTCCGAGGCCGTGCCCTGTGGCGCCGTTGGTTCTTCTTCCGGCGCGCACAGTCCGTAGTTATACTGGGTGCGCACGCGCCAGGTGCCGGCTTCCGGCTGGTCGATGATGGCCACATCGTCGTAGAGGGAGTTGCGTACGTCCCATTCGGAAGGAACCTGCTCGGCCGGGTTGATTCTGATCCAGTTCTTAAGTCCCTGCTCATACATGGTCGGCGTTTGCACCTCGGTGACACGATAGAGGCTGCCACAGCCGAAACCGAAGTCCGGTTCTTTACCGGCAATGACCAGGCGCAAGGTATTGGCGCTGTCGTCTACATTGGCTGTGTCCGTGTACCAGTTGCCAAGCGACAATGTGCTGTTGACGCTGTTCAGAATGCGAGAAGCGCCTTGCGCTTCGGTCTCCAGATGGTCGTAGACCTCGTCCAGCCGCAGGGGGCCCGGCAGGTAGGAGCTGGTGGCGGCGATGCTCTCCGCCTGTTGCGGCGTGAGGCCCATGGTGGTCAGCTCGTCGACGGCGTTTACCTGTTCGGGCGAGCCCGCTTGCAGGGCGCTTCCGCCGTCGCCGGGCGTGGTGGGCACGAAGCGGTAGGTGCCGCCGGTGTCGCCCGCAATTTGCGAGAGCAGTGGTTCGTCGGCGTCGCCAGAGAAGCCCACGGTGTTGACGATCACGCCGGAGTCCATCAGCTCGCCGCGCACGTCTTCATAATGGGGGTTGACGTTTTCCTCGCCATCGCTGAGCAGTACGATATGCTTGGGATTCTCGCCGGCGGGGGAGGCCAGCAGACGGTCTTTGGCGTCGACGAGGGCGGCGCCGATGGGCGTGCGGTTGCGCGCGGTGACGTCGTCGATGGCGTCGCGCACGTCGGCAATAGAAGCGTCGCCGGGGATGGTGCTGCGGTCGAGGTGCAGGCGAATATCCAGCGTGCAATCATCGCCGCTGCAACTGTGGGCAGAGAAATCGGTGACCAGCGCGCGGTCGCCGTCCTGCAGCAGGTCGGCCATCACGGTCCCCGCCTTTTTGGCGTTCTCCAGCCGCGTGCCTTCGCCGTCGATGTCTTCGTCGGCCATAGAGCCGGAACCGTCGAAGACCATGGCCAGATCGCTGTTGCCCGGCGGCACGTAGAGCAGGGCGTCGTCGTTGGTGTCACAGGTGGCCCCGTCCAGGCACACTTCCATATCGGTGTAGGTGGTGCCGGGGTCTTTGGTGGGCGGGGTCATCACGGCCCAATACTCTTCGCCCACTTCCTGGAAGGTGTTGGGCACGAAGGTGAGGGCGTCACCCTCGGCGTTGGCTGTGAAGCTGTGTTCGGGCAGGCCGCGCACGGGGGAGCCGCCGTCGGTCACTTTGAAGCGGGCCAGCACGGCGATGGGGCTGTCGGGGTCGCCGACGAGGGCGCTGTTGGGCCGCGGTTTGGGCTCCAGCAGCTCGACCGTGGGCGTGACGCAGGTGAAGCTGACGTCGTAGTCGTAGGTGTCGTCGAAGGCGTTGACGGCAGCCACGATGCGCTGGTGCACGCCGGCGGCGGCGAAGGTGCGCGTGAAATCTTCGCCGATCCAGGCCGCGCGGCTGACGCTGGGGACGGCGGAGGTGTCGGCAGCCATGAGGTTGATGCCCAGATGCGCGCCGGCCTCGCCGTCCACCTCGACGGTGACGTACTCGCACACAGGCTCAGGCGTGACCTGATAATATTGGCCCGCCCAGCTGTCAGGGGTCGATTCACTATCCCAGGATGCGCCGGCGGAGATGGTGACGTCTTCTTGCAAGGTAATCTCGCCGTACCAGTTGCCGTCGTCGTCATAGTAAACCAGTTCCGGCTGGCTGTCGTGGTCGGCCCAATCTTTGGCCCAGTTGGCGGCGAAGAAGTTGAGGAAGAAGCTCTCTTTCGTTTCGCTGGTGAGGGCGGGGATGACGGTGTCCAGGACGTAGAGCGTGTCCTGGTCGTCGCACTCGGCGTAGTGGGCCTCGACGGCGTCCCAGCCGTGCTGCGGATCGGCCGTCGTCCACATCTGGCCCGCGTGCTCCACGAAATATTTGGTGAAGACGTTCATATAGCCTTCGTCGTACAGGCTCTGGGTGGGATCATAGCCGGCGACGGTCCCCCCGGTGGCGTTAGCGTCCACCGTGGTGTTGACGGAGTCCTCGGATAGGTCGGCGTAGCCTTCGACGAATTCGGCGTTGTCGTCGTAGTTGCTGCGAATGTCGTCGTAACAGCCGTCGTCATAGGCGTATTGTAGGTAGTGTTGGACTTCGTGGTAGGTTGTGCGCTGGGCGTTGCCGGCGCGCACGACGGGGCTGTCGATGCCGATGCGGCAACTGCCGGAACTGGCCCAGTAGGCCACGCCGGCGCCGCTGGCGAGGTCTTCCAGGCGGATGTCGATGTTGCCGCCGCAGCCGTTGGTGTAGGGGTGGCGGTCGAAGATCTCGTAGTACACCTCCCACGATTCCTGGGCCCAATCGGCCACGTCCTGCGCTTCGCTGTCATTGTTGATCCAGTGGCGCATGGTCAGGGTCGTATCGTCGTCCATTTCGCGCGTGGCGGTGACGGCGTTCTTGGTATACCAGACGGTGATGCTGACGTCGTCGCCGCCGAGGGTGAAATCGTTGACGACGCATTCGTCGAGTGTGATACCGTCGATGGTGGGACCGCCGTCGCAGGCGGCGTCCGGAGTCTGCGCGTCCTGCGCCTGGGCCGCCTGCGGCGCGCGGGGCAGCGCGGCGAGCAACAGCACGACGGCAAGGGGGATACAGAGAATGGCTAACCAGGGGAACAGGAGTCGCCGGGGGCGTTCGGGCTTCATGGCACGGCTCCTTTTGTAAGGATTGTGTACGACTGGAATCGGTTACGCTTATTACGTTAGCAGAGAAAGCAGGGGGATGTCAAACCGGCGGGATCAGTCGCGGTTGTCGAGGAACGTGTTTACGGTGGCGTTGAGGTCCAGCTCTTGCCCGCGCTGCCATGCCTCCTGGTAGGTCTCGTCGCCCAGCGTCTGTCGCAGGCGGGCGTCGATTCCCTGCAGGGGAGGCCAGTGGGCCGTCCAGTCCTGGAGGGTCAGGGGGTGGGTGCTGGCCAACGCCAGCAGTTCGACGGCGCGTTCGGTGTGGCCTTCTTCGGCCAGGAGCACGGCGGCGACGGGCAGCAGCCAGAGGGGCGGCGCGGGAAAGGCCAGGGCGCGCGCCTGCTGTAGCCCGTCTGTCAGGGCGTCCCAGGCGGCCTCTCTCTCTTGCAGGCCGTGGCAGGCGATGGCCAGGGCCCAGGGGGCCAGTATCAGGCCCAGGGTGTTGTTGGTGGGGTTGGCCAGGCTCTCCTGGGCCAGACGGCGCGCTTTTTCGTGTTCGCCACTCAGCCCGGCGGTCAGCGCCTGCAGGCTGGAGGCGTAGGCCATGACCGTCTGCGAGTGGATGTTTTCGGCCAACGAGAGGCTCTGTCCGGAGGTGGTTGTGGCGGCTTCTACATTGCCCTGCAGCAGCTCGATGCACGCCTGCCAGACCTGGCAGAAGGCGGTGACCGTGGGCACGCCGATTTCGCGGGCCATCCCCAGCGCTTCGCCGCAGTAACGGCCGGCTTCGTCGTACTGGCCCATGCCCACGGCAAATTCGGCCAGGTTGCTGAGGCCCAGGGCGGCGTCGACGATGTCGCCGTTGTCGCGGGCCACTTCCACTGCCTGGCGCACGTAATCGGCGAAGAGTTGCGGTTCAGAACGAGTAGCGGAGCTGAGACCCAACCCGACCAGGGCGCGTGCCAGAAAGAAGGGCTCTTGAAGTTTCTGGAAGAGCTCGTAGGCGCGCTGGTTCAGGTCGTAGGCGCGGTCGGCGTTTCCCAGGACGGCAGCGGCATACAGGCCGTTGGCCAGCAGGCCGATGGCGATTTCGTAGCGGTCGCCGTGTTCCTGGGCGATGCTCAGGCCCTGCTCCAGCGCAGCCCCCACATCCCTGGGCCGGGACGGCACCAGCACCTGCAGGAAACCGTGGCGCGTCACGATACGGCCCCAGATGACGTCCGGCGCTTCGCCCGGCGGGGGAGCCAGTTGCTGGCGGGCGCGGCCAAACAGCTCAATGCCCTCCTGGTGGCGACCACGTATGTCGCAGAAGAGGTGTAGCGTTTCCAGCGCCTGGTTCACGGCCTGGCGATTACGTTGCTGGAGCGCCCGGTCCCAGGCGGTGCGGATATTCTGGTACTCGCTTTCGATTTCGTCCAGGGCTTCCCTCTGTCGCTGCCCCTTTATCTCTGCTTCCCGCCGGGCCAGGAAGCGCAGGAAGTAGGCGCTGTGCGCGTCGCGAACCTGCTCCGCCTGGCCCAGCGCTTCCAATTGTTCCTCGCCGTACTGCCGCAACAGCTCGTGGATTTCATAGCGGTCGCGCCGGCCGGCGGCCAGGAACGACTTGCGCACCAGGGCCAGCAGCGTGCGCAGGTCGGCGTCCGCAATCTCCTGCGCCGCGGGGCGCGTGAACCCGCCGCGGAAGACGGCCAACCGCGCGAACACTCCCTGCATGCGCGGGGAGAGCTGTTGCCAGGAGTAGTCGAAGACGGCGCGAACGCTGCGCTGGCGTTGCGGTACGTCGCGCATCGTCGTTTCCAGAAAGTCCAGGTTGCGGGCGATTTCGGCGGCGATCTCCGCCATGGAGAGCAGCTCGGCCCAGCGCGCGGCGAGGACGAGGGCCAGGGGCATGCCCTGTACCAGGCGGGCGATGCGCGCCATATGGCGCAGGTCTTCGTCATCCGGCTGGAAGCCGGCGCGAACCAGGTGCGCCTGTTGCAGAAGCAGCTGCACGGCGGGATAAGCGGTGGGATCTTCGTCGTCTGCGCCTTCCTGGGGGAAAGTCAATCCGCTGAGCGTGTAGAGCGTCTGGAAGCTGAGGTTTAGAGAGCTGCGTGATGTGACCAGCAGGGTCACGCCGGGCGCGGCTTCGACGATGTCGGCCAGAAGCGTGGCGCCATCGAGCAGATGCTCGAAGTTGTCCAGTAGCAGCAACAGTTCTTTCCGTTGTAGATAATCGAAGAGTTGCTGGCGCGTGTCTGACTGGCGGTAGAAGTGCAGGCCGAGACTCTGGGCGATGGCGAACACGATCTCTTCGGCGGCGGAACTTTCGTCACCGGCGGTGACGGGAGCCAGGGGGATGAAATAAGCGCCGTCGGCGAAGGCGGCCTGGACTGCGCGTCCTGCTTCCAGGGCCAGTTGGGTTTTGCCGATGCCGCCGGGGCCCACGATGGTCAGCAGGTGCACGGCGGGGTCGTCGATGAGGGCTGCCAGTTCCTGCAATTCCTGCCGGCGTCCGAAAAAGGGCGTGGTGCGTGCAGGCAGCGGCGGAGGCAGGGCGGACGGGGTCCAGGCGGGCGCGCCCGGTGCGGCGGCGATGGCCAAGGCGGGAGATGGTCCAGCAGCAGACGGTTGCGCGGCTGCCGGGGCGGGCAGTATCTGTTGCGCGGGCGGCTCGGGCGGCTCCTCAAGGGCCGTCGCCGGGGGCGCGACCGCTTCTGGGGCGCGGCCCTCGCGAATCGCTTCCAGAGCCGAGGACACGCGGCGCATGCTCTGCGGGCGGTGGCGGCGATCTTTGCGCAGCATGGCGGTCACCAGGGCTGTCAGCGCCGGGGGCAGCTCGGGACGCAGCGCGGCGAGGTCCGGCGCTGCTTCTTCCAGGATCTTGACCAGCACGTGGGTCACGGTGTCCCCTTCGAAGGGGCGGCGTCCGGCGAGCATTTCGTAGAGCAGCACGCCGAAGGACCAGATATCGCTGCAGGCGTCCAGCTGTTCGCCGCGCAGCGCTTCGGGGCTCATATAGGCCGGGCTGCCCAGGGTGGAGCCGGTGCGCGTCAGGCGCGCGTCGGCCGATTCCAGACGGGCGATGCCGAAATCGGTGAGCCGCGGCGCGCCCTCTTCGGTGAGCAGCACGTTGTCAGGCTTGATGTCGCGGTGCAGGATGCCCAGATGGTGGGCGCGGCTGAGGGCGTCGGCCAGTTCCAGGGCCAGGTTCAGCGTTTGTTGCAGGGGCAGGGGGCCCTGGCGGTCGAGCAGGTCGCGCAGCGTGCCGCCGTGTACGTACTCCATGACCAGGGTGTGGCGGTCTTCCTGTTCCACGGCGTCCAACATGCGCACGATGTTGGGGTGGTTCAACTGGCGCAGCGCTTCTCCTTCACGGAGGAAGCGGGCCACGCTTTCGGGATCTCCCAGCCGCTCGCGGCGCAACTGCTTGATGATGACCCGCTCTCCGCTGCGCCGGTCGCGCCCGCGGTAGACGACGGCCTGACCGCCGATGGCCAGTTGCTCCTCGAGGACGTAGCGCTCGCCGGGCAGGGCGGCGCTTTCCTGAGCCACGTCGGGTGGGAAGCGGCGCTTGCGGATCGCGTTGTAAAGCTCTCTGGTTTCCGCTTCGGGGGCCACGCCCAGCTCCTCGTCGAGCAGGCGCGCGCACTCTTCGTACTGGCGCAGGGCCGCTGCCTGCTGCCCGGCGTGGGCATAGAGGGCCATCAGCTGGCGATGGGCGGCTTCGTGCAGGGGGTCCAGGGAGAGCCAGCGCCGGCCAAAGGCCAGAGCGTCGTCGAACGCGGACTGCGCTTTGTGCCAGCGGATCAACTGTTGTAGGGCGTTGGCCAGCGCCAGGCGCAGGGAGTCGCCCTCAAAGAATTGCCAGCTGTCGAACTCGGGGCAATCGGGCAGGCTGAAGCCGGCCATGAACTCATCCTGGTAGAGGGCCACGGCGCGGGTGAGCCGCTGCAGGCAGTCGTCGCAGGGCTCGGCGGGGAAGTGTCCGTGTTCATCCACGGCGTCTAACAGCCGTCTGAACTCGACGGCGTCGATCCACAGGTCGAGGGAGGGATCGAGGGTGACTTCGTGGCGGTCGGCGCGGAACAGTTCTTCGGCTGCGCTCGCTTTGAGTCGTGAGAGGTTGCGGCGCAGGTTGGCCAGGGCGCGGGTGTGGTCCAGCTCGGGCCAGAAGAGGGCGGCTAACGCCTCGCGGCTGTGGGGCTGCGCGGTGAGGGCCACGTAGGCCAGCATAGCCAGCGCTTTGCGCCGGCGAATGTCGACCGGTTCGTCCTGGCGTTCAGGACGTACGCGCTCCAGGCGCGGGGACCCGAAAAGAAACAGTTTGAAGCGGCCCATTCTGTGTTTCCTGTGAGCTGTCTGAGATAGGATATGGCGCGTCCGTGGACCGATTGGCCGGTAGGCGCACCGGATGCGACTATGCCCCTAACAGGATACCAGAAGTTGGCGCTGTGCGCAGCGAGGAGGAGAAGGGGGAGTGTGTAGCCAAGCTTTCCATAGCTCGCCTTTGTCGAGCCGCTCGAGTCGGGTCGCTTGCCAGATGCGCGGAATGGAATCCGCGGCTCCGTTGTGCGTGGGGTGAGGGATGTGGTGGGACAATTACAAGGGGCGTGCTATCATCGAGCGGATTGTAACGCCCCGGCCGTCAGGGAAACGCCTGATCTTGTGAGAACCAGCGCGGGTCCGGCGGCGATTTTGATTTAGAGAAGTATTCCCCACGCAAACTATGACCGACCAACCATCGCCTATGCCCCAACAATCACGTCCTCTGCCGCAGTCGCCATCGATGCCGCTCGTGCGCCTTCTGGCGATGGGAGTAGGCGTCCG
>JBMCFH010000079.1:0-14930 GCA_048620455.1 Chloroflexota bacterium
CCTGAAGAAGAAGAGGAAGCCGAGGAACCGGCCGAGGAAACTGACCTGGGTACCGAAGATAATCCCATCATCATGTCCTTCGTGCCTTCTGGTGACACGCAGGAAATCATCGTCAGCGGTGATTCCATTGCTGAAATGATCTCTGAGCGTACCGACCTGGTAATCGAGGCCAACGTCGGCACTGACTTTGCCGCCGTGCGTGAAGCGATGGGCGCCGGACAGGCCCACATTGGTTGGCTAAACACCTTCAACTACATTCTGGCCAACGAACAGTATGGCATCGACGTTGGGTTGGTGACCGTACGTTTCGGCACGAGCTACTACAACGGGCAGATCAATGTCAACGCCGACGCGGGCATCGAGTCTCTGGAAGATCTGCGCGGCAAGGTGATGTGCTGGGTCGATCCCAACTCCACTTCCGGTTTCATCATCCCCAGCATCATGCTGCAGGCCAACGGCATCGATCCTGAGGAAGATTTCGCCGAGACTGTGGAAGCAGGTTCGCACAACAACGTCATTATCCAGGTGTACAACGGCGAATGTGACGCAGGCGCCACCTTCGTCGACGCCCGGACGGCCGTGGAAGAGGACTTCCCGGATGTGAACGAGCGGGTGTTGGTCCTGGAAACGACGACCGACATCCCCAACGACAGCGTATCCTTCATTCCGGACATGCCTGACGATATGCGGGAGCAGATCGTAGAAGCTCTGTTGGACATCGCGTCAACCGAGGAAGGCCAGCAGGCGCTCAACGACCTCTATAATATCGAGGGTCTCGAAGAGGCTGACGACTCATTCTATGATGGGTTCCGTCTGGACCTGAGCCGCGCTGGCATCGATATCGAAGAATTGGCTCAGTAACGTGAATTAGGTTAGGGAGGGAGAGAGCCCGAGTTCTCTCCCTCTCTTTTTCTTCTATACCTTCTATCGCAAGATCGGGAGTTGGAGATTGGAGGTCGGAAGCGACCGGCCTTCAGCCTCTAGCTTCTAATCGCCACTTTTCAATTGTGTTCGAATCGTTTCTCCCTCGTCGTGGGACAGGTCCAAGGAGGCTGTCTTGTTACGAATTGAAAACCTGACGAAGGTCTTTGAAGATGGCACTGTTGCCCTGAAAGACGTGAGCTTTGAGGTCGAAGAAGGGGAGTTTTTGGCCATCATCGGTCTCTCGGGCTCGGGGAAGTCCACTCTGCTGCGTTGCATCAATCGTCTGATCGAGCCCACTGAGGGCCGGGTGATCTGGAACGGTCAGGATATCACCGCCGCCAAAGGGCAGGAATTACGCCGTATCCGGCGCCAGATCGGTATGATCTTCCAGCAGTTCAATCTGGTGAAGCGGAGCAGTGTGATGACCAACGTGCTCTCGGGACGCCTCGGTTACGCCAACCCCTACTCCAGCCTGCTTCACCAATTTTCCCGAGCCGATCGCCAACGTGCGCTAAGCGCACTAGACCGTGTGGGCATTTCCGATAAGGCCGATAACCGCGCCGATCAGTTGTCGGGTGGCCAGCAACAGCGTGTGGCCATTGCCCGCGCTCTGATGCAGGAGCCGAAGTTGATGCTGGCCGACGAGCCGGTAGCCAGCCTCGATCCCGTTTTGTCTCACTCCATCATGCGCTACCTGGAACTGCTTAACCAGCAGGACGAAATTACGGTGCTTTGCAGCCTGCACTTTCTGGATCTGGTCCACCGCTATGCCTCGCGCGTCGTAGGCCTCAAGGACGGGGAAGTTGTCTTTGATGGCCGTCCTGAAGAGCTGACGCAGGAGCGGTTCGAAGAGGTTTATGGCGAAGAGGCGGAGATGGTTTCTGTAACGGGCGGCTGAAATAGAGACGGCGAATCCAACATTGACAGAGCAACAACCTAATGCAAGATAACGGCACAGACGAGACAGTAGAACGCTCTTCCATTCCTGCGTGGCAGGCAGCGCTGGCATCATTAATCATTCCTGGCAGCGGGCAATTCCTTTCGGGGCGACGTAGCCTGGGCATTGTGCTCCTCAGCAGCATCGTTGCTCTGACGGCATTAGTGCTGTGGTGGGGGCTTCCGGTTCTATTGGTTCCCGTTGCCGCGCTCTGGCTCTGGAATGTGTGGCACGCATACCAGCTGGCAGGCGGCAAAGAGCCGCACTGGACGATTGCGTTGGTTCTCGGCGCCCTGGTTGTTTACGCGCTGGCCTTCGATGCTGTTGATGTCAGAACTGACCGGCTCATTTCAGGTCTGCCCACCGTCAGGCCCTACCTGACGGCGCTGACCGAGCCCGAATTATTCACGCGAGAAACGGAAGATCTCATCGGTCTGGAACCGATCATGGTGCCCTGCATCGACGAGTTACCGCCGCCGGACCGTAATCCGACGCAGGAACCAGACGTCATCCTTGACAATGAGTGCGTCGAAGTTGGCGATGTTATCACGGTGCGAGGCGAGGGCTTTTTCCCGAACCAGGAAGGGGAATTGCGCTGGGTTAATCCCATCGGGGATACCCAGCGATTGCTGTTCGAGGGTGAACTGGTCACCTTCGAGACGGACGACCAGGGTAATTTTGAGGTTCAGGTGAGCGTACCGCAGGCGGTTCCGCTGGGCCAGTTGCCGCCCGAGGGCGAGACGCAGACGCACGCCGTGCGCGCCGAACAAAACCGGCCATTTGGTCCTCTGATCCCCACGCAGACGCTGGAACTGGTCATCGAGAAGATCGGCGAAACGATAGCTCTGGCATTCATCGCTACCGTCATGGGTGTCATCTTTGCCGTGCCCGTGAGTTTTCTGGGGGCGCGCAACCTGATGGGAGCGAACGTGGTGACGCGCGTGATCTATTACGTGGCGCGCACCACCATGAACATCGTGCGCTCTATCGAGACGTTGATGTGGGCTATTATTTTTGCGGTGTGGGTGGGCCTTGGTCCCTTTGCGGGTACGCTTGCTCTCTGGTTACATACTGTAGCGGCGCTGGGCAAGCTTTATTCCGAAGCGATTGAGAGCATTGATCCAGGTCCGATCGAAGCTATTCGCGCCACCGGTGCGCGCTGGCCACAGATGGTGGTCTACGCTGTCTTTCCTCAGATTTTACCTACCTTCACGTCGTTTACGCTCTACCGTTGGGACATCAACGTGCGTTTGTCCACGGTCATCGGCCTGGTCAGCGACGCCGGACTCGGTTTTCTGGTCATTCAGTGGATCCGGCTCAACCGCTTCGGCTCGATGGCGACGGCCATTATCGCCATCGTCATTGTCGTCGCTTCGCTCGACTACGTGTCCGGCTGGGTGCGCGAGCGCATCCTCGCCGGCACCCCGGTAGTTAGCGAGGTAAGCTCCGTGCGCCGCAATGTGGTTCGTGGCGCGGTCGTTACCGGCTTTGTCATCCTCTTTATCTGGTCGTGGAACGTAGCCGAAATCGAGTTTGAAGAACTGATCGACGGTGCACCGGCTGGCATGCGTATCGCGCGGTCCTTCGCCGTGCCCGACTTTTTCGACCGCCCACAGGAGGAGCTATCCCTGTCGCACCCCTTACCTGTTCCTTGTGGCTCCGCCGAAGAGGAGACCGGAGGGGTCGAATCAAATGTGGCCGACGCTACTCTGGATCTGGACCCGGTATGTGGAGAGGTGGAGGACCCACTTTTAATTCAGGCCACTGGACTGCCGCCGGATAGCAACGTTTCGGTGCGCTGGCAATTTCCGGACGGCGCTTTCTTACGCATCCGCTCTGACTGTTGTACCACGGATAGCGAGGGCAACCTGGAGCTGGAAACGGAGATCGATCGCATTGTTCTTGCCGGCATCCCCGAGGGATCGGAAGAGCCGGTGCGCGTAGCCATTGTGTGGAATGAAGCGGTGGGGCCATTGCAGCTCAGTGAGTCATTCTACCGCGTGGTCGATCTCTCCGTTGTTACCTTGTTGATGGCGCTGATGGCAACCACCCTTGGCTCGTTGTTTGCCGTTCCATTGAGCTTCCTGGCGGCTCGTAACGTCATGGGTAGTACGGCGTTGGGCCGAACCGTCTACTACATTTTCCGAACCACGTTTAATATTACGCGGTCGGTGGAGCCCCTGATCCTCGTGCTGATCGCCGCCGCGTGGGTGGGCGTTGGTCCCTTTGCCGGTATGTTGGCTCTGGCACTGAATAACATTCCTAACCTGGGTAAGCTGTTCTCGGAGACCATTGAAGAGATCGATCCCGGCCCGGTGGAAGCGATTCGGGCCACCGGCGCCAACTCATTGCAAACGCTGGTTTACGGTTACGTTCCGCAACTGGTGCCGCGCTTCCTGGCCTTCATTCTGTACCAGTGGGACATCAATATCCGCATGTCCACGGTCATCGGTTTCGTAGGCGGCGGCGGTATTGGCCAGCAGTTCCGCGTTTGGGTTGGCCTGAACCAGTACTCGGCCGCGGGCATGGCTACCTGGGCGATCGTGGCCATGGTCTGGAGCATGGATTATCTGAGCGCCCGCGCACGAGAGGAAATGGTCTAATTCATGCGCCCGGTCAGCGTGGTGGGGATTGGCCAGGTGCCGGTGCGCAAACAGCACGAGCAAAGCCTGCGCCAACTGGGTAGCCAGGTGGTGCAACAGGCCATGGCCGATGCCGGCGTCGACGATGTGCAGGCCCTTTACCTGGGCAATATGTTGGCCGACGAGCTACAGGGCCAGAAGCATCTGGCAGCCCTGGTGGCCGACGAGGCTGGGCTCGAAGGGGTAGAAGCGCTTCAGGTGCGGGCGGCAACGGCCAGTGGCGCGGCTGCCCTGCGCACCGGTTTTCTTGCCGTGGCCAGCGGCGCTGCCGATCGGGTCGTAGTCGCCGGTGTGGAGAAGATGAGCGCCCCTGGTGTAACCTCCGTCCTGGCCAAGGCCCTGGACGCCGAACGGGAGGTTCCGGACGGCGCCACGCTGATCGGCCAGAACGCGCATCTGATGCAGCTCTATCAGGAGCGTTACCGCCCGCCGCCAGAGGCGCTCGCCACTTTTGCGGTCAATGCGCACCGTAACGCTGCCCAGAACCCCTATGCTATTTTCCAGAATAAGCAGGTGACTGTGCACGACGTTTTGGAGTCTCGCCTGATCAACGCTCCGATTCGGCTGTTCGACTGTGCGCCCATCTGCGAAGGCGCGGCGGCGATTGTCCTGGCGCCCTCGGCGGAGGCGCGAACCTATACCGAAACGCCTGTTTCATTATCGGCTTCCACCGTGGCGACTGACCGTTTTCGCCTGGCGGACCGCGTTGAACCGCTGCGTCTCCGTGCGGCGGAGCGCTCGGCGCATGCTGCGCTTGAACAGGCCCGCCTGACCCACCGTGATCTCCATCTCTTCGAGGTCCACGATGCGTTTACGATTATGACCTGCTTGCTGGTCGAGGCCGTCGGTTTCGCCGAGCCCGGGCAGGGCTGGCGCCTGGCGTTGGAGGGCGAGATCGCTCTGGACGGCAAAGTGCCCCTGACCACCTTTGGCGGCCTGAAGGCGCGCGGGCATCCTATAGGGGCATCGGCTCTCTATCAGGTGTGTGAAATTGTGTTGCAGTTGACGGGCCGAGCCGGGGCCAGCCAGGTGCCGGGGGCGCGTGTGGCGTTGATGCAAAGCGTTGGCGGCGCGGCGGGAACGGTAATCAGCCATATTTTCGCCGTCCCTTAGCTGCCCGCATGTTTGACACACAGTGTCCCTTGCACAATAATTGGGCACACTTCCCCACCGTATCAGATGCGTTGTACACTCGCCAGATTTGCGCCGATTGCATTCCTGGTCCATCATAATGGAGCGTGAGAGGAATTTTCCATGAAGCCAGCGCCGTTTGAATTTTTCGCACCTGAATCTGTCGAGGCGGCTCTTGAACTGGCTGCGGAATATGGCCACGAGGCGAAGTGGTTGGCGGGGGGGCAGAGCCTGGTTCCTGCCATGAACTTCCGCCTGATTCAACCATCCGTTCTTCTAGACCTGAACCGCTTGCAGGCGCTGGACTTCATCCGCCAGGCGCCTGATGGTGCGCTGCGACTGGGGGCCATGACACGCCAGCGCCGCCTGGAACGCGACGACACAGTGGCTCGTTGTTGTCCGCTGCTCTCAGAAGCGATGCCCTACGTGGCGCACCCACAGATCCGAAATCGGGGCACGCTTGGCGGGAGTATGGTGCATGCTGATCCGGCTGCCGAGCTTCCGGTAGCGGCTGTGGCGCTCGACGCTCGCTTCTACGTGCGCAGCCGGGATGCTGAGCGTTGGCTTAACGCAAGCGACTTCTTCCAGGGCATCTTCACCGTCGATCTTGCGCCGGAGGAGATGCTGGTTGAGGTTGAGTTTCCGGCAATGGCCCCGCGCAGCGGCTGGTCGTTCCTGGAAGTGGCGCGCCGTCACGGCGATTATGCCCTGGTCGGTGTCGCCGCGGTGATAACGTTGGACGATGATGGTCGTTGCCGGCGGGCCCGGCTGGTTTATCTCAATGTGGGTGATCAGCCTGTGGACGCCCGCAAAGCGGCGCAACTGCTGGTGGGTGACGTGATCACTGAGGACGCGATTGAGGCAGCGGCGGATGCTGCCTCTCAGCAAGAGATTGAGCCGGTAGCCGACATTCACGCGTCGGTGGCCTACCAGAGACACCTGACCCGCGTATTGACGCGCCGTGCTCTGCAACAGGCCGTCGACCGAGCCGCCAATGGCGCCGGTCAATCCCCCGGTGGCGTGACAGAAACAGGGAGTTAGAAGCGAATGCGATCTATTCGTGTAACCGTGAACGGACAACAGTATGAGCGGACGGTGGAACCGCGATTGCTTCTCAGCGACTTTTTACGCCACGAGTTGCAGCTCACCGGTACTCGCGTGGGCTGCGAACATGGCGTCTGCGGCGCCTGTACGATTCTTCTTAATGGTGAAGCGGTGCGCTCCTGTCTGTTGTTTGCGGTACAGGTTGATGGTCAATCGATCACCACGGTTGAGGGTCTGTCGGTGGGCCCGGAACAGATGCATCCCCTGCAGGAGGCATTCTGGGAAGCTCACGGTTTACAGTGTGGCTTCTGCACCTCCGGTATTTTGATGACGGTCGTTCCCTTCCTGCAGGAAAACCCCGATCCAACAGAGGACGAGATTCGCGAGGCCATCTCCGGTAATCTTTGTCGGTGCACCGGTTACCAGCACATAGTAGACGCTGTGAAGCTGGCTGCGGAACGTGTGAAGGTGCAGGATGCGGCTGCGACTTAAAGCAAGAGCTAAGATCGAAGGTGGCGATGCCTGAACAGGCTGAGTATAAAGCGCCCATCGCAAATCTGGGGACCCTGACCGCCGCGTTGCGCGAGGGCTCCCTCTCCCTGATGGCCTACATCGACGAATTGGAAGCCTATTTCTCGTCACGGGAACCTCAGGTGCAGGCATTTGTGCCCGAATCTGATCGCTTTGAGCGCCTGCGTCAGGAGGCGCGGCGCCTGCTGGAGCAGTATCCTGATCCGGAGACGCGCCCGCCGCTGTTTGGTGTGCCGCTGGGCGTGAAAGACATTTTTCACGTCCGGGGGTTCGACACCACCGCGGGCAGCAAGCTGCCGGTGGACGCTTTGCAGGGTCCTGAAGCAGCAGTGGTAACGGTTCTCAAGAAGGCCGGGGCGCTGGTTTTGGGCAAAACAGTGACCACCGAGTTTGCCTACTTTGCCCCTGGGCCCACGCGAAATCCCCACCATCCAGAGCACACGCCCGGGGGATCCAGCAGTGGTTCGGCGGCGGCAGTCGGCGCCGGTCTGTGTCCTCTGGCTCTGGGCACGCAGACGATTGGGTCTGTGAACCGGCCCGCCGCGTTCTGTGGCGTGGTGGGCTACAAGCCGAGCTACGAACGTATTTCGCGGGAAGGCGTCATTCCGCTGTCTCCCTCGTTGGACCACGTGGGGTTGTTCACCGCCGATGTTGCCGGCATGCGACTGGCGGCTGGATTGGTCGTGGAGCGCTGGCAGCCGGAGGCGCGTCCGGCGCGTCCGGTACTGGCTATTCCGCGCGGCCCTTATCTGGAGAAGGCATCGGCAGAGGGCATTGTCCACTTTCGCGCCGTGGTTGAACGATTGATCAGCGCCGGTTTCCGCGTGAAGACGGTCAGGGCGATGAGTGATTTTGAACAGATCGCTGCCCGTCACCAGGAATTATTGGCTGCCGAAGCGGCTGAGGTGCATGCCGAGTGGTTTGCGCAATACGATCACCTCTACCACGCGAAAACGGCGGAGTTGCTGACGCGTGGCGAAATGGTGCCGCAGGTAGTGGTTGACGCAGCACGTGCCGGTCGCCAACAGTTGCGCCAGGCTCTGATGGATCTGATGGATGAGCATGACGTCGATTTCTGGATTGCCCCGGCTGCGCCCGGCGCAGCCCCGGGCGGCCTGGAGAGCACCGGTGATCCAATCATGAATCTGCCCTGGACACAGAGCGGTCTTCCCGCCGTCAGCGTACCGGCGGGCTACAACGAAGACGGCCTCCCACTGGGCTTGCAGTTGGTTGGTCGCTGGCATGAAGATGAAGCGCTGTTGCAGGGTGCACTGGCTATTGAGGCCGTGTTACGCCAGGGAGGTGCATGACTGGAACCTGGAGGTCTGAAACTGGGGATCGGCAAACGGGGATTGGAGGCGCCAGATGATTATCGTGAAGCAGTTGTTAGAGCAAAAAGGGTATGACGTGTGGTCGGTTGGGCCGGATGATTCCATATTTACGGCGCTGGAGTTGATGGCGCAGAAAAACATCGGGGCCGTCCTGGTCATGGACGGCGCGGAAGTCGCCGGTATTTTCTCAGAGCGCGACTATGCGCGGAAGGTGATTTTGCTGGGTCGCTCCTCGCGGCAAACGCCTGTACGGGACGCGATGACACCACGTGTGTTCGCCGTGCGACCCGATCAGAGTGTGGAGCGCTGTATGGCGCTGATGACGGAGAAACGCATTCGCCACCTGCCTGTCATGCGAGATGATGAAGTAATCGGCGTGATTTCTATCGGCGATGTGGTCAAGGCGCTGATCTCAGAGCAGGCGATTACCATTCAGCATCTTGAAGATTACATTACCACCGGGTACCCAACGGCAAGCGGAAAGGCAAAGGCATAGACCAACGTATGAGTGTACGGCACAGCGAAGTGCGGTCAGGCGCTTACTATGATTCCGTTGTCCTGATGCAGTTGCAGCGCGCCCTGGCCGAATTGCCAGGGGTGCTGGATGCCGGGGTCGTCATGGGCACCCAGGCCAATCGCGAGCTACTGGAGGACAGTGGGCTTGTGACGGACGCAGCGGCGCAGGCGGGCCCGGATGATCTGGTAATCGTGGTGCAGGCGCGGGACGATGACGCGGCGCAGGCGGCGCTGGAACAGGTGGATAGCCTGTTGAAGCGCCGGCGCAGCTCTGCCGGGCAGGCGTTCCAGCCGCGCAGCCTGGATGGCGCGGCGAAGCAGTTGCCGCACGCGGGATGGGTGCTAATTTCGGTTCCCGGGCGCTTTGCGGCTGGCGTCGCGCGCGAGGCGCTGGCTCTAGAGCGACACGTCTTTCTCTACAGCGACAATGTGTCGTTGCAAGACGAAATTGAGCTAAAAAGGATGGCTCGCCAGAAAGGGTTGCTGGTGATGGGGCCCGACTGCGGCACGGCGATCATCAACGGTGTGGGGCTGGGGTTTGCCAACCGTGTGCGGCGCGGCGACGTAGGATTGGTTGCGGCCTCAGGCACCGGTCTGCAGGCGATTTCCGCTCACGTGCACCGGCTGGGCGGCGGCATATCGCAGGCTATTGGCACCGGCGGACGCGACCTTTCCGACGAAGTGCAGGGCATGACGACGCTGCAGGGGCTTGCTCTGCTAGATCGCGATCCGGAGACGGAGGTAATTGTGCTGGTTTCGAAGCCGCCTTCCGCCGGCGTTGCTGCGCAGCTCCTCTCGGCGGCGCAGGGCCTGAGCAAGCCGGTGGTGGTCTACTTCATGGGCCAGCCGGTCACGGTGCGCCAGGCGGGCAATTTGCATTTTGCCTTCAACCTGGCGGACGCTGCCGATCTGGCCCTGGTAGCCGGCTACCCTGACATCACCGATCTGGCGCCGCCGGGTCCGGACGCGCCTCGGTCGGAGAGACCGGGCGCGTACCTGCGCGCTCTCTTTTCTGGGGGCACGCTGGCCTATGAACTACTCCTGGGCCTGCAGAACTTACTTTCGCCGCTCTATTCGAACGTGCCCCTACGCGAGTCACAGCGGCTGGAAAACGCGCTGCAGAGCCGCGGGCATACGATCCTGGACCTGGGTGAAGATCAGTTTACGCAGGGGCGGCTACACCCTATGATGGATAATGAGTTGCGCATCAGGCGGCTGCGACAGGAAGCTGACGATCCGGAGACCGGTCTCATTCTATTAGATGTGGTGCTGGGGGAGGGCGCCCATCCCGACCCGGCTTCTGAACTGGCGCCGGTGATCGCCGAGGTGATTGAGCAACATGAGAAAGCGGTCGGCGTCCTGCTGGTCGGTACGGATGAGGATCCGCAAGATATCGAGCAGCAGGCGGCGCAGTTGGAGGAAGCGGGGGCCACAGTATATCAAGAACTGTCGCTGGCAGTCGAAGAGGTGGTTAATATACTCGCCACGTCGGCGGCAATAGAGACTGGACCACCGGTGAGTCTGGAGCCATTTGGCAGGCCGCTGGCGGCGATTAACGTGGGCCTGGAATCGTTCTACGATAGCCTGCGTGGGCAGGGGGCCGAAGCGGTCCACGTGCAGTGGCGCCCACCGGCCGGCGGCAATGAGAAAATGATGGCCTTGCTGGCCCAATTGAACGCACAAGAGTAGATAGGAGACAAAAGGATCATGGGTGACGACAGTCGAAACGACATTCGCCGGCTTCTGAAGACGTTTGGCGTCCGCGCCGACGAAACAATCAGCGCGTATCTGGAGAAGCATGGGGACGTGGAGGAGCTACGCGTACGGGTCACGCTGGAAGACCTCACCGATTACGAGGGATCAGCGCCAGGCGAACCGCTGCACCTGGAAGTTGAAGAAACGATCCGCAATTCTTAAGCAAACAAACCGCCTGCCGGCAAGGATGCCGGTCAGCGGAAAAGGAACGATTTCAATTTGGCTGACGAGAGGGAGAAATTCGAACCTTTCGCCCGGCGGATGCGCGACGAGGGATTGCCCGACGTCGTTGTCCGCACCTTCAAGTATTACTACCGGCAACTGCTAGAGGGCCAGACGGGCCTCATTCCGGAAACAGAAATCGACGCAGTCGGCAGCCTCCCAGATGCCGAAACGTTTGGGAACGACCTGGCCCAGAAAGGCTCGACGGCGTTAAACAGAACTGTGTTAATCAAGTTGAACGGCGGATTGGGCACCAGCATGGGTCTGGAACGGCCCAAGTCGCTGCTCAAGGTGCGGCACGATCTGACTTTTCTGGACATCATTGCCCGACAGGCATTGCGAGCGGACGTTCCGCTGGTGTTGATGAACAGCTTCAACACGCGACAAGAGTCGCTGCAGGCGCTGGAGCAGTATCCGTCTCTGCATTACAGTGACTTGCCGCTGGATTTCTTGCAACACAAAGTGCCCAAAGTGCGACAGTCTGATCTGATGCCGGCTGTGTGGTCGGACGAACCGGGGCTGGAGTGGTGCCCGCCAGGTCACGGCGATATCTACACGGCGCTGGTTACCAGCGGCATGTTGCAGCGGATGTTGGACGCCGGTTATGAATACGCTTTTGTTTCCAATTCCGACAACCTGGGGGCGGTTCTGGACGCCGGCATTCTGGGCTATTTCGTGGAGAATGATCTGCCGTTTCTGATGGAAGTTGCCGATCGTACGCCGGCGGATCGCAAAGGTGGTCACCTGGCCCGGTTGTCCGACGGGCGGTTGGTTCTGCGAGAATCGGCCCAATGCCCAGACGAAGATATGGGGGCATTCCAGGACGTAGAGCGCCACAGTTACTTCAACACGAACAATCTATGGCTTCACCTTTCCACGTTGCAGCGGGTGCTTGAGGAGCGCGACGGCATTCTGGGCCTGCCCATGATCCGTAATGAGAAAACGGTAGATCCGCGAGACCGAGATTCATATCCTGTCTATCAGCTGGAGACTGCTATGGGCTCCGCCATCTCTGTCTTTGAAGGCGCCGGCGCTGTGCGCGTGCCGCGCAGCCGCTTTGCACCGGTGAAGACGACGGGCGACCTGCTTGCGGTGCGTTCCGACGCCTACAAGATGACGTCTGACTATCGCATTGTGATGGCAGAGGGTCGCAAGGAGCGCGGACTGGTGGTGGAGCTTGATCCAACCTATTATCAGTTAATTGATATGATGGAATCGCGCTTTCCCTGCGGCCCGCCTTCGCTGGTTGACTGCGATCGGCTAGAGGTCAGAGGTGACATCAAGTTTGGCTGTGATGTGGTCGCACGTGGCGCGGTCTATATCCTCAACGAAGATGGGCCTCAGGCCCATATTGATGATGACACAATCTTAGAAGGCCACTACGAACGATAGCGTGACTGATGCCGCGTCCCGCGCCGGGAGGCGCCGGGCGTTGCCAGCCACAAGCGGAGGTATCGATGAGACGCCTGATGCGCAGAAACTTGAATGGTGAGCGTGGTCTATTAACCGCAGTGATTGCCCAGGCCGTAAAGGACTGGCGCAGCGGAAAGAAGAGAAGGCGACGTAATGCGCGCCAGTATTTCAGTAGTAAAACGTACCGCTATCATTTGAGTCTGCTTGACCTGCCGAAGGATTGGTTGCCTGTCGGCGTCGAACTCGATTAACGGGCCAGTTTAAAGGGGGAGGGAACCACAGTAGAATAGTGTAGCAACGGCTGTTGCGACGTGCGACCTTGCACAAGCGTCTTTTAGGTAAACCTGTCGCCGGGCGCACGGGTCGAAATGGAGGGACTACGTGGTAAACATTGACAAGGCGAATCAAGAAGCGGTTGAACGGCTGGTGGAGGCGCGGCCCATTTTGACGGGCGTGGCGCGGGCGCGGGAGGTCATTCCCGGCATGCGCGACAACCTGCTTCTGCATGCGGGGCCGCCCATCACCTGGGAGCGCGCCTCTGGTCCCATGCGCGGGTCCATCGCCGGCGCTCTCATTCTGGAAGGGCTGGCTGCCGACTGGGAAAGTGCAGAACAGCTGGTCACGTCGGGGGAAGTGGCGCTTGAACCGTGCCACCACCATAATGCGGTGGGCCCCATGGCCGGCGTGACGTCCGCTTCGATGATGGTCTATGTCGTAGAGAACGAGACGCACGGCAATGTGGCGTACTCTAACCTCAACGAGGGCTATGGCAAAGTATTGCGCTATGGCGCTTATAGCGAGGAGGTGCTGGAGAAGCTGCGCTGGATGAATGAGACGATGGGCCCCATCCTGGCCGAAGCCCTTTCGCATAGTGATGGAGGGGTGGATATCCGCGCTTTACTCTCTGAATCGCTGCATATGGGCGACGAGGGCCACAACCGCAATAAGGCAGGCTCTTTCATCTACACCAGCCGGCTGGCGCCCCTGATCGCCAAAACTGGCGCCGGTGACGCCGAGAAAAGCAAAGTGCTACAGTTCTTGAGCGATAACGCGTTGAGCGTGCTCAATCCGGTGATGGCTGCCTGTAAAGCGATGTGCGACGCGGCGCATGGGGTCGAAGGTAGCTCGCTGGTAACAGTTATGGCGCGGAACGGCACCGACTTTGGTATCCGTGTCAGCGGCCTGGGCGATCGCTGGTTTACGGGACCTGTTGGTCAGCCGGATGGACTTTACTTCCCGGGCTATACGGCGGACGATGCCAGCGGCGACATCGGAGATAGTACGATTACGGAGACGGCGGGCATTGGCGCTTTTGCCATGGCAGCGGCGCCGGCGATTGTCACCTTTATCAGCGGTTCGCCGCAGGATGCGATCAACGCCACGCAGGAGATGTACGAGATTACGGTCGCCGAGCACAACCACTTCACCATTCCTTTCCTTGACTTCCGTGGTACGCCCACAGGTATCGACGTGCGCAAGGTAGTGGAGTTGGGACTCACGCCGCGCATCAACACGGGCATCGCGCACAAGGAGGCTGGCGTGGGGCAGGTGGGAGCCGGGCTGGTACGCCCGCCGATGTCCATTTTTGAGGAAGCGGTAGTGGCTCTGGCGGAGCGCTATCTCTGATCAAGCAGCGCCTGCCGGGAACGAAGCACCAACGACGGAAGATAGAAGAAAAGGAAGCGTTATGAAGTTCATTGATCTGACAATGCCACTGGGGGTGGGCACGCCGCCCTGGCCCACGTACGAACCGCTGCAGGTGAAATATTTCAAGCGGCTGGCGCCTAACGGGGCCAATGGGCAGTTACTGACGCATAGCAATCACGTTGGTACGCATCTGGACGGCGAGATTCACTTCTACACGCCGGGCAAGGACATCGCCTCGCTGGACCTTGATTTTCTCACGGGGGAGGCAGCCATCGTGGATCTTAGCGACTGCTGCGGCGATTATGATGTGTACACGCCGGAGATGATTGAAGAGCGTGTGGAGGTGCGTGAGGGAGACATTCTGATCATTCATACCGGCTACCATCACTTTGGTTGGGACCAGCCCTATGGCAACGAGGTGCGCTATATGACAATGCACCCCGGGCCCGACGCGCGTTTTGCTCGTTGGCTGGAGGAGAAGCAGATCAAGTGGCTGGCTGTGGATTGCGGCAGCGCCGACCATCCGATGAATACGAAGATCCGCGACTGGATGCCGGGTCACGCGGAGAAGGCAGACGCCCACTTCCGCGAGAAGTATGGGAAGGCACTGACCGACTACTTTACGCCGGATATGTACCAGATGATGCATCTGTGGCTGTTTCACAAAGGCATCATCCATGTGGAGTGTGTGGGCGGCGATATCGATCTGCTGCTCAACCGCCGCGTGCAGGTTGGCTGTTTCCCCTGGCGCTTCGTGGATGGCGAGGCCAGCATCTGCCGCGTGGTAGCCATGGTGGACGACGAGGAGTATGAGACGCTGATGGCCCGCAAGGCGGA
>JBMCFH010000080.1:0-14810 GCA_048620455.1 Chloroflexota bacterium
CATTAGGCATCCCTGCCGGCACCTCTCGCTGCCGGCGCTCCGGAAATAGAATGTCGCTCTCCTGGCCTCGTCCGCCTCTACCCGGCTACCCTCGCAAGCGGTAATGCTTCAACGCCACGTGCAAATTCAGCCGCTGCAGCGGGTCGCGCAGGTCCAGGCCGCGTAGCTCCTCGATGCGCTCGATGCGGTGCAGCAGCGTGTTGCGGTGTACGTAAAGCGCCGCTGCGGCGTCCACCAGCGAGCCGCCGTGGTCCAGATAGGCCTCCAGCGTCTTGACCAGCTCCCCCTCCCGCTCCTCGTCGTAAGCCGCCAGCGCCCGCACGTGTTGCAGGTAGGCGTTGTCGGCGGCGACCGTGTCCGGCAGGTGGTTCAGCCAGTGCAGCACCCCCAGTTCGTCAAAGGCCACCACCCCTTCCTCCCGACCCAGCGCCCGCGCCACCTGCAACGCCTCCTGCGCCTCTTCATAGCTGTGCGCCACGCCGTTTTGCCCCGCTTCCTGCACCGTACCCGCCGCCACCAGCAGGCGGCACGCCGGGTGGCTCAGCTCCGCAATCAATCCCTCTGCCAGCGCCCGCTCATCCCCGCTTTCCGCCGTATCCAGCACCAGCACCAGCAGCCGCTCGCGCCACACCAACAGCGGGCGCCGCCCGCGCTGCGCCAGCCACTGCCGCACCTCGTCGCGCAGCGATTGCGGGTTGCCGCCGCTCTTCGCCGGCCCGTGGATCAGCAGCACCTGGTGCGGGTGTTCCGGCCGGTAGCCCACGCGCCGCGCCTGCTCCGCGAAGCCGGTGGGGAAGGGCTTGCCGTGCAGCAGTTGCTCCAGGAAATCGCCGCGCAGCGCTTCCTCCGCGTCACGCACCGCCTGTTCCTTAAACAGGATCAGGGCCGCGACCGTCGCTGCGTGTTCCACTGCCAGCTCGTCCAGCGGCGTCAGCGCCCGCTCGCCGGCGATAATCCAGATGTACCCGTAAATCTCATGGGCCACGATTATGGGGGCCACGATGCGCTCCATCGTCATGCCCAGGTCGGGCATCGGCGCCACCTGCAGGGGCCCCATCTTTTGCAGCAGGCGGGTGTAAATACCCCGCTCCAACAGGCGCTGGGCCACCGTGGGCGTCGTGCGTCCGTTTGCCACGCTGCGTTCTCGCGCCTCGTCCACCGCCCCTTCCTGCGCCGAGGCCAGGATGCGGAACGCAGGATCCTCGATGGTGATCGCCCGCCCCAGGATGCGGGCCAGCGCCTGCGCCAGGTCGTTCAGATTCCCGCCCTGCAACACCAGCTCCGTCAGCTGGCGGTGGATGCTGCCTGACTGCTGCAACAGCATGTATTGGCGGTTGACGATGCGTTCCAGCACGCTCTCTGTGATCTCGATAAATAACAGGTCCGGCGGGGTTTCGATCAAGGGGAAGTGCAGCTCGTCCGCGCTCTGCCGCATCTGCGGCGGCGCGTGCTCGAAATAGTGTCCCGTGGAGAGCACCATCCCCGCAAAGCCCTTCTCCACCAGGTGCGGCACCAGCGCCGCCTGCCGCGCCTCGTCGTCGCGCAGCCCGTACCCCGCCGTCAGTAACAGCACGCCGTTGCGCGACCATTCGTAGTGCGCGTCGGGCAGGTCCACGATGTGCACCCAGTTAATCTCGTTGTCCACGCCCGCCTCGCCGGCAACGAGTTGCGCCGGCTCAAACACAGGCAGTTCCAGAATCTTGCGCACCGTCAGCGCCATCGTTGCACCATCCGGCCCCGCGTTTCCATTTCCTCTTTCCTCGCGCTCCATTTTATGCCGTCGCCGGGCCGCGCGCCTCCTGCATCAGCGCAGCCCCGGCGCGCTGCGCTGCCTGCCAGTAAGAGAGCAGGTAATCGCCCGCGTCGTCGCTGCCCACAATCGCCTCGTAAGGCAACAACGCCCCCTTCCATCCTTCCGTGTGCCAACGCGCGCCGGCGGGCAGCGGCGCCTGCAGTAACTCGTCGCGCCAGGGGTAGGCCGTCACATAGAAGTACGGCTCCGGCGTGCCCTCGTCCCCCGTGGAAAAGCCGAAGGCCATCTGCTCGTCGGCGTACTCCGGGTCGGCGGGGTCCTGGCCCGGCACCAGGTTGCCCGAGAACCAGACCAGCGACAGGTCAAAATGATGGGGCCAGAATTGCACCGGGCTTGTTTCCTCGCGCAGCTGCCCCTTGAACTGCTTCAGCAGCGCGTCAATCTGCGCCAGGGCGTGCCAGAAATCTTCCACCGCCGTCGTGTCGTACGCGCCCTCTCCGGCGAGATCCAGTTCCACGCCGTGCAGCGCCGCCTCCACCCCCAGCGTTTGCAGCGCGCCCAGCGCCTCTTCCAGGAACCGTTGCGGCGGCTGTCCGCGCAGTGACATATCCCACCAATCCCCTTCACTGGTGGCAATACATAGCTCGTGCGTGCACAGATCCAGCAGCATGTCGAAGGTAAACTCGTCCGCGGGAACCGGCGTCGTCGTCAGCCCGCTGGCTGCCGCTCGCAAACTGACGTGCCACCAATGTTTCTGCGGCGGCGTCAGCTGCCGGCGTACCGCGCCCAATACCCGCGTGTAGCCGTGCACGGTGTCGCGGGACGGTTGCCACTGTGCCAATGGTAACGGGGGAAATTTGACGTGAGGCATCCTCTTCTTCCTCCTGGGTCCTCCTGTGGGGCAGGGCGAACCCGCATGACGGCCAACAGGTGGTAGGTATATGGAGCTATGGACTGAAGCGACGCTGCTGGTTATTGTACCATGTGCCGGGCGGAATGAGCATCACCGCAACTCTGTGTCACTTCGTATCACGCAGTGCCCCTCAAACGCGCCGGAATCAACTCCCCATGCGCCTCCATTAGCTCGTCCACCAGCGCCCAGATCTGCTCCAGGTCCAGCTCCGCCGCCGTGTGCGGATCCATCATCGCCGCGTGGTACACATGCTCCCGCCGCCCGCTCAGCGCCGCCTCCACCGTCAGCGCCTGCACGTTGATGTTGCTCTGCATCAGCGCCGCCAGCTGTGGCGGCAGCGAGCCGACGCGCGTGGGCTGAATACCGTTGGCGTCTACCAGGCAGGGCACCTCCACGCAACACTCCGGCGGCAGATTGTCGATCAGGCCCTGGTTGGGCACGTTGCCGTACACCGTGCGTGGTGTGCCCGTCTCCATGCTGTGGATAATGCGCGGCGCGTACTCCACGCTCATCTCCTTCTGCAACGGCGTCTCGTCCCCCGCCAGCAGCGCTTCGCGCACGGTCTCCCACTGCGCGATCTGCGCCTCGCAGCGCCGCATGTACTCGTCCAGCGGAATGTTGTACGTCTCCAGCAAATCCGGCCGGTCGCGCTTGATGAACCACGGCACGTACTCGCTGAAATGCTCGCTCGATTCCGTCACAAAATAGCCCAGCCGCCGCAACATCTCATAGCGCACGCGGTTGTGCTCGGGTACGCGGTCCTCTTCGATAATCTGCTGCAGCCGCGGGTAGAGGTCCTGCCCATCACGCTCCAGCCGTAGGTAGAAAGCCATGTGGTTGATGCCCGCCGCCACGTATTCGATCTCCTGCGCCGGTACGCCCAGATCGCGCGCCAGCTCCTGCACCGTCCCCGGCACGCTGTGGCACAGTCCCACCGTCGTCACACTGCTGGCGCGCGTCGCGGCCCACACGTTGATGGCCATCGGATTCACGTAATTCAGGTGCAGCGCGTCGGGACACAGCGCCTCCATGTCGCCGCAGATGTCAAGCAGCACGGGAATGGTGCGCAGGCCGCGCATGATGCCCCCGATGCCCAGCGTGTCCGCAATCGTCTGCCGCAGCCCGACCTTCTTGGGGATCTCGAAGTCGGTCACCGTCGCCGGCCTGTAGCCGCCCACCTGGAACATGCTGATCACGTAGTCCGCGCCCTCCAGCGCCGCCCGCCGCTCCAGGTGGCTCTCGATCACCGCGCGCGCCCCCGCTTCTCGCGCCACATGCTGCGCCACCATCGCCGACGTCTCCAGCCGCTCCTCGTCGATGTCGTGCAGGCTGATCGTCGCTTCCGCCAGCTCCGGGAAGCTGAAAATGTCGGACAGCAACTGGTGCGCGAACACGGTGCTGCCCGCGCCGATGAACGTGATTTTGGCCATTATTCTCTCCTTTTCCTGGCTTCGTCAACTGCCTGCGCCAGCCGCTGTACGCCGCCGCGTATATCGTCCACAGGCGCGCTGCCAAACCCCAATACCAGGCCAGGTCGCGCCAGCGGCTCCAGACAAAACGCCGAGAGCGGCGTCACGGTGACGTCCCGCGCGGCGGCGGCTTCCCGCACGGCCTGCTCATCGGTACCCGGCGGCAGCCACGCCGTCAGGTGCAGCCCGGCCTCGCTGGGCCCTGATTGTAAAGCGCCTGCTGCGCTCTCTTCAATAGCCGTTACCAGCGCCTGGCAACGCCGCCCATAGCGCGTGCGCGTGCGCCTGATGTGGCGCGCAAAATGCCCCTCTTCCATGAAGCGGGCCAGCACCGCCTGCGCCAGCACCGGCGGCGACAGGGTCATCGCGCCGCGGGCCACGGTGAACGCGCCGATCAGATCCGGCGGCACGATCAGATAGCCCAGTCGCAGGCCGGGAAACAGCACCTTGCTGAAGGTGCCCACGTAGATCACGCGCTGATTGACGTCCAACCCCTGCAACGAGCCCAGCGGCGCCCCGCTGTAGCGAAACTCGCTATCGTAGTCATCTTCGATGATCCAGGCGTCGTTGGCCTCCGCCCACTGCAACAGCTGCGTGCGCCGCGCCAGGCTCATTGTGTACCCCAGCGGGAACTGGTGCGAGGGCGTCACGTACGCCAGGCGCGCCTCGCCCACCCGCTGCGCCTGTTCTACGTTCAAACCCTCGCCGTCCACCGGCGCGGGCAACAATTGCGCGTCCGCACACGCCAGCGCCGCCCACGCGCCGCGGTAGCCTGGATTCTCCAGCCACGCCGCGTCACCGCGGTCCAGCAACACCTGCGCCGCCAGGAAAAGGGCCTGCTGCGAGCCGGCGACGACGAAGATCTGTTCCGGCTCGCAGCGCGCAGCCCGCGCTGCCCGCAAATAACCGGCGATCGCCTCTTGCAACCGTCGCAGGCCCCCTTCTCCACGCCCGTAACCAAAGCGCGAGCGGGGCAGTTCCTTCAGGCAGCGCGCCGCCAGCCGCGACCAGACGTCGAAGGGGAACGCGTCCAGATCCGGCCGGTTGATCGCGAACAGCGGGCGGATCTCCGCGCCCGCGCCCCCGCGAAAGTGGGCCGCGAATGCCCGCCCCCGCTGCGACAGGCTGCGTTTACTCCTGCTGTCCGCTGCCCCTTCCCGCCCCGCCCGCTCCGGTCGCCGGCGATACGCCTGCACGTAAGCCTCTGGCAGGCGTTCCGTGACGTAGGTGCCCGAGCCCACCCGGGTTTTCAGGTATCCTTCCGCCAGCAGCTGGTCAAACGCGCCGAGCACAGTGTTGCGCGACACGCCCAGCAAGTCGGCCAGATCGCGCGAGGAGGGTAGCCGAGCGCCCGGCGCTAACTGACCTTCCAGGATCGCCTGGCGGAGCCCGTTATACAGCTGGCGATAAAGCGGCGTCTCGCTCTCTCGCTGCAGATGCACAACGGTCAGCAGGAAATGGTCTGTCGATGGCTCATGCATCATTGACTCCTTTCACAAGCGACAATTGGTACCATCAAATTACCCGAAAATGGCTCTTGAGTACATACCATTCGCCTCCTAAGCTACTTATGAACCGCTTTGTCCCATCTGACCAGGGAGGTTTTCATGAGAGTCAGAGCACTTCCGCCAGTAATGCTGCTGTTTACCCTTGCCCTTCTTTCCGCCTGCCAGGGCCGTCCGGCTGAAACGGCCGGCGACGCGGAGCCCACAGACGAGGTTCCAACGGCGACGGCGACGGAGCCGCCGCCGAGCGCGACGCCCACCCCGCAAGCCACGCCGACAACGCCGCCGCCTACAGCGACGCCCGCCTTCGAAGGCCTTCTCGATTACACCGGCGCTTATGGTGGGCCCCGCGACGGCAGCTGGCAACGCGACACCGTGGCTCGCTACGAGGACCTGTACCCCGGCGTGGAAGTTACCTACCGCGGCGCCAACCTCTACGGCAGCCCTGTGCCCACCGGCTTCTATCTTTTTCTCGACTCGGACAACCGGCCGGACGTTTTCAGCAGCTTCGTCGTCGGTCGCCTGCGCAACTACGTGCAAACCGGCGCCATTGCCGACATCAGCGACCTCTGGGAGCAGAACGGCTGGCACGACGTATTCCCCTCCACCGTGCGCCAGGCCGTGACGGTTGACGGCAAGCAATATTTCGTGCCCCTGGCCCTGCAGTGGAATCCAATCTGGTACCGCACCGACATCTTTGACGAAGTGGGCCTGCAGCCGCCGCAAACGTGGGACCAATTCCTCGCCGCCTGCGACGCCCTCCACGACGCCGGTTACATTCCGGTCACCGTGGCTACCAGCGGCTGGACGCCGCCCATGGCCCGCTGGTTCAGCATCCTCAACCTGCGCCTGAACGGCCCCGAGTTCCACGAGGCCCTCATGGCCGGCGAGGAGCGCTACGACGACGAGCGCGTGCGCGACGTTTTCGAGCACCTGGCCTTGCTCTTCGAGCACAACTGTTTCTCTGAAGAGTCCACCAACTACAGGCAGGCGGCGCAGCAAATCTTTGACGGCGAGGCGGCTATGTACAATCTGGGCGAGTGGTTGTCCGAATCGTACGACGAGGGACTGCCACAGACCTTCGACTTCTTCAGCTTTCCTCCCATCAACCCCGACGTGCCGCGCGCCGAAATCGTACACCTCTTTGGGGCCTACGCCGTCGCCGAGCCCGAACATCCGCACGAGGCGCGACGCTTTCTGACCTATCTGGGCGGCGCCGAGTCACACACCAGCAACGTGGAGGCGCTGGGCCGCGTGACCAGCAATCTGGAGGTGGATCCGGCACTATACAATGACGTCTATCGCCGCGGACTGCAATTCGTGGAGGACGCGGAGGCGATCACCACGCTCTTTGAATTCAACACGCACCCCGACATGGCCGCGCGCGGCCTCAGCGCCCTGGGCCGGTTCTGGCGCAATCCGCAGCAGATCGAGGAAACAATGGACGCGCTGGAGAGCGCCCGGCAGCAGGCATATGACGAGTGAGTGGGCGCAGGTCTGCGGGCGGCCTGCGGGCGGCCTGTGGGCGGCCTGTGGGCGGCCCGTGGGCATAGAACAAACCTATTAGGCCTGTCCATACATTCCTACTAAAATCGATGGCCCCTACGTGCCGCTAACACGGCCGTTATATAATCAAAAATACAGAGGACGTCGCAAAAAGGGGTCTGAGATGGCTGCGGCAGAAGAACAGGAGACGATCACGGTTGTTCTCGCCGAGGACCATCACATCATGCGCGCGGCCTTGCATCTGTGGCTTTCCCGCCAGCCCGATTTTGAGGTGGTGGGCGAAGTGGCCGACGGTCGCAACCTGCTGCGTCTGGTGCAAGAGGTGCGCCCCAAGGTGCTGGTCATGGACGCGCGTATGCCCCACCATGACCCGGTCGGGGCCGTCGAGGCGCTACGCGAGTGCTGTCCGCAGGTAAAAATCGTCGTCCTTTCCGCGCATCCCACCCCGCACTATGTCGTCGGGCTGCTCAAGGCCGGCGTCAGCGGCTACGTGCTCAAGGATGATGCGCGAGACGCCCTGATGGAGGCCCTGCGCAAGGTTGCCAAGGGTGAAGAGTGGGTGTCGCCCCGCGTCGCCGCCATCCTCCTCGATGCGCTGACTTCCGACAGGCGCGATGCCGTCGCCGGCCTCACCGAGCGCGAGCGCGAGGTACTGGCCCTCGTAGCCCACGGCTACCGCAATGAGCGCATCGCCCAGGAACTGGTCATCTCTGAGCACACCGTGCGCAACCACCTTCATAGCATCTTTCACAAGCTCGGCGTCAGCACCCGCGTCGAGGCCGTCCTCTTCGCCATCGGCGCCAATCTCGTCTCTCTGGAAGAGCTTCAGGATTCTGATGCTCGCCTGTCGCCGCCAGACGAGGACCAGCGCGACAAATAGTAGTTTTATACTACACACATTGGTACCTTCGAGTCAGGCGTTTTGCCCCGCGTTCTTTTAGCATAAGGATTCAACCTTCCACGCAGGGAGAGGACTCTGCGCGAGGAGAGCTCCCGACTTGCCGCACATCGTAGGTCACCTCAGCGCCGCATCCACGTTTCGGGAGTGGGGGATATTCCTCCTGCACACAGCACGACAGGAACAGACGAATAAACGACTGAAGGAGTTTGCCATGTTTGACCGCGTATTGGTAGCGCTTGACCGCTCCGACCGAACAGAAAATATCTTACCGCACGTGCAGACCGTCGCCTGCGCCTTCGCCTCACACATCGACCTGGTGCACGTTTTCGACAAAGGGTCCCATGAGATCGCCGTCGATCCTCTCGACTGGTACATGGAGCGCGGCAAAGTGCAGGCTCAACTCAGCTATCTCTACGAACAACTGCTGGACAGCAGCCTTCCCGCCGATTCGGTCCTCCTCGACGGCGCCGCCCCCGACCGCATCCTGGCCTACGCCGAAGAATCGGCCGCCTCGCTCATCGTTCTCAACCACGGCGCTCACCGGCGTCTCACGGGACGCGTGGCCCGCAAGGTGGCCAGCCGCGCCCGGCAATCGCTGCTCGTCGTACATGACGGTCCGCGCGGGCGCAGCCGGCGCAACGCGCGCGGCGCCTACCGCCGCATTCTGGTGCCCCTCGACGGCTCCCGGCGCGCCGAACACGTTCTGCCCGCAGCCACAGCCCTGGCCCAGCAGTGCCAGGCCACCCTCGTGCTCGCTCGCGTGGTGACCCCTCCGCAGCGAATAGGCACGCGCGGCACGCTGGAGGCCCCTGCTTCAGAAAAGGCCGCCTCGCAACTCATGGCCCGCAACTGCCAGGAGGCCCACGACTACCTGGACCAGGTACAATCGCAATTGGCCGTGCCCGCCGAAACGCGCCTCATCTCCGGCGATCCCATCGCCGGACTGCGCCAACTGAGCCACGAAGAAGGGGCCGATCTCGTTCTGCTCAGCGCCCACGGCTACGGCTGCCGCAAGCAACAGCCTTATGGTCGCGTCGCCAGCGCCTTTCTCTATGAGGGCGACACGTCGCTGCTGCTGGTGCAGGACGTGCCCGCGCACGAGATCGGCGTGTCACCCGCCGAGCGCGCCGCCCAGGCCGCAGGCCAGCAGGCCGCCAGGCGTCACACCACTGCGCCCACCATCTCGTTCCATTAACGACGGCCGTCCTTAGATGCCGTGAATGACGCCGGTAAGTTACGCGTCGTCCAACAGCCGCCGCGCGATCTCAACCATCGACCGCCGCTGCTCCCGCGCGCGGCGCTGGATGGCGCGGTGCGCCTGCACCTCGCTCATGCCGCCCGCCATCAGCTTGCCCTTGGCGCGCTCAATCACCTTGCGCGCCTCCAGCTCCTGCCCCTGCTCGGCTGCGTCAGCATGCCGTTTGTGCGCCACGGCAATCGCCGCCGCCAGCTGCCGCGTCTGCACCGGCTTCACCAGGTAGCCCTGAATCGGCAACTCGCTGGCCTGCTCGATCAGATCTTGCTCGCTATACGCCGTGAGCAGGATAATGGGCAGGCCATGCTTCGCGGATAGCACCTTCGCCGCCTGCAACCCGTCCGTGTAAGGCATCTTCACGTCCAGAATCGCCAGGTCAAACACGCGGTTGCGCGCCATGCGCAACGCCTCTCGCCCGTTGCTGGCAGCCGTCACGCTGTGGCCCATCTCCTGCAACATCGACTTCAGGCCCATGCGAATAATCGGTTCGTCGTCGGCGATCAAAATGCGTAGGTTCATCGCTGCGCCGAAGACATCCCATTTCTCCTGGCGACCCGAGGTCGCCAAAATCGGATGTCTCTCTCGTCTCCCTAATTACTTCCTCGCGAAAAATCAGATAATTCCTGTTGCCGCGGCACCCGGATTGTCACTTCCGTCCCGCGCGCCAGCCGCTCGTAGCTCATCTCCCCCCGCAACTCTTCGCGCACCAGCGTCTGCACAATCTCCGTGCCCAGGCCCGTCTGGTACTCCTCGGGCAGCCCGCTGCCATCGTCGCGCACGGTGACCAGCAACGACGACGGCGCGGAGGCCAGCGTAATCTGCACGCGTCCCTCCTGCCGCTCGCCAAAGGCGTGCTCCAGCGCGTTTTGCATCAGCTCGTTGACCACCAGCGCCAGATTCGTCGCCGCGCGGCTGGGCAGCAACGGCGCTTCCCCCTCCACACTGACCGTCACCTGTCGCTGCGGCGTGCTCAGACCTGTCGCCGTCATCTGCGCAATGCGCTGCAACACGTCCTTCACGTCCACCAGGTGGAACCCGCGCTCCGATAGCACCTCGTGCACCGCGGCGATGCTATAGATACGGTTCATGCTCGTCTGCAACACCTGCCGCGCGTCCAGCGCTTCCCGCGTATCGTTTGCCTGCAACTGCATCAACATGGCTACCGTCTGCAAATTGTTCTTGATGCGGTGGTGCATCTCGCGCACCATCGCCGCGTTCGTCGCCAGCCGCGCATGTTCGATGGCCAGCGCCGTCTGGTTGGCCAGCGTCAGGAACAGCGCTTCCTGTTCCTGCGAAAAGGCCCGCTCGCGGTTGCTGTAACAGTTAAAGACGCCGATCACCCGGTCGCGCACGCTCAGCGGCACCGACAGCAGCGACACCAGCCCCTCTTCGCGCGCCATCTCCGGCTCCAGATAGGCCGGTTCCCGGCGCACATCACGCACGTAAGCCGGTCGCCCGCTCGCCGCCACCTGTCCGATGACCCCTTTGCCCAGCGGCAGCGGCGGCCGGTTGCGGTAGGGGTCGCTGGCGTACCGCGCCGAGCGTAGCTCCAGACGCTCGCCCGCCTCGTCCAGCAAAAAGATAGAACAGAGCGCGCCCTCCATCAGCTTCGCCGCCATCTCTGTCACCACGTCCAGAATATCGTCCAGATACTGCGGCGACGTCACCACCTCGCTCACTTCCGCCAGCGCCTGCAGCTCCGCAATCTGCCGCTTCTGGCTGTCATACAGCTGCGCCTTGGCCAGCGCGCCCGCCGCCAGGTCTGCGATCAGCGAGACGATCTCTACCTCCCGCGGCGTGTACTCGTGTGCCGCCACCGTCTGCACGTTCAAAGCGCCAATCGCCTCGTCCTCGACCACCAACGGCGCAGCCAGCAAGGAGTGGAAGGCTCCCTCCGACGTGCCCGGCACCCACTTGAAGTGCGGGTTGTGTTGCGCGTCCCCGGCAAAAATCGGCCGGTTCTCCGCCACCGCGTGCCCCGTCATTCCTTCCCCCACCTGCAACGTGGCCCGGCCCAACATCTGCCGCGCCAGCCCCGTCGTCGCCCGCAGCCGCAGTGTTATCCCATCGGGATCTAGCAGGTAGATGGAGCAGGAATCCACCTGCATAACCTCCGTCGTCTTGCGCGCGATCAGGTCCAGCGACGTGTCCAGGTCCCACGCCGTGCTCAGCGCCCGCGCCATTTCGCGCAGCGCCGCCACCGCCTGGGGCCGCGTGGCCTCACTCATCCCCCTACCAGAACCACCGGGTCGTTCCTCGTGCATACTACCATTGTAGCTGACCTGCACGGATTCGCAGAACGGCCCTCACGCCCCACCGGCGACCGTATCCCGCCGGTACACGTAGCCTCCCACCTCCGACGGGTGGTCTTCCACCAGCGCCGTGCCCGGCACGCGACGCAACAACCACAGCACCAGAAAATCTCCACCCGCCGTAAACGTAAAAAAGAACCCGAATGCCAGCAGGGTCCCATTGCCCACCACGATTCCCAGCAACATGGGAAGGATACCCAGTGCCAGCCCCGGCAACGCCACGCCCCAGCGATAGGCCCGTGCCGGCATCTGCACGCGCGCATGCGCGTACGGCGTGAGCACCTTCCACTGAAAACCGAGCTTCACCGCCTCCCGGGGCAGCCGACCCGCCGCCAACCAGCCCACGCCGTGCAACAGCTCGTGTACCACAATCCCCACCACAGCGACCAGCAACATACCCCACAGCGAGAGGGAGATCATGCCCCGGCCCAACCCCTGCACGTCCCACACCGCCACGTAGCCCGCCAGTCCCAGCAGCGCCGGGCCCAGCCCGGTCACAAAACTGTAGACGTTCGCCTGCAAGACGGACACCGTGTACGCCTGTCGCGTCATCCCTTCCAGCGGTTGTTGCGACCCCGATTCCACGCGCATCATCTCCCTCCGCGCTGCCTACAACACCCTTCCCTTGCTCACCTAGCCCATCTCTTCCATGCGTCGTCTCATCTCCTCCTCGGAGACATCCTCGACGTGCGTCGCCAGCCACCACTGGTTGCCAAACGCGTCCTGCACCCCACCGCTGCGGTCGCCGTAAAACTCATCCGTCGGCTCGCGCAACGACGTCGCGCCGGCCCCCAGCGCCTGCCTGTAGACCGCATCCACGTCCGGCACATAGAGGTGCAACATCATGGGCATTGGTGGGATGTCATCCGTGGACTCGCCCATCATGACCGGCGAATCGCCAATGCGCACCTCCGCGTGCATCACCCGCCCGTCCGGCCCTTCCATGCGCGACCGAACCTCGGCGTCAAACGCTTCCTGTAGAAACGAAATCTGACCGTCCACATCAGGCACAATCAGATAGGGCGTCACCGTCGAATACCCTTCCGGAACCGGTTGTACTGCCATAGCCAATTACCTCCTCGTATTACATAAATGCCAGGTCAATCACAACGTACACGTCAGTGTGGGACACAGGGAGCGCTGGACAGGAGCATCATAGCAAAAAACGAACCGCGTTGTCAAACATATGTTCTACCCAAAACCCTTTGTGGACGCACCGCCCCCACTTGATGTAGACTCATCCCACACCACAAACACCGTCTGGCACAAGGGGACCAGCTTGAACGTCGATCCTGATCTGTTTTACCGTCTGGGCGTCTCCCTCTTCATCGGCGTCCTCATCGGATTACAACGTGAATATATTGCCGAGCAGTACGCCGGTCAGGATGGCCGGCCGGAAATGTTCGCCGGCGTGCGCACCTTCGCCCTGATCTGTCTCACCGGCTGCATCGCCGCCCTGCTCGCGGACCTGGGCCAATCGCCCTGGATCTTCATCGGCATCGCCGCGCCCCTGGCCCTGCTCATCGCCGTGGGCTACTATATCACCGCCTCCCGCGCCGACGTGGGCATGACCACCGAAGTGGCCGCCGTGGCCACCATCCTCGTCGGCGCGCTCTGCTACTGGGGCGACCTCATCCTCGCTGTGGCCCTCGGCGTCACCATTACCGTCCTTCTCTCCCTCAAGCTGGAACTGCAGCGCTTCGTGGCTCGCCTCACCCGCACCGACATTCTCGCGGCCCTCAAATTCGCCGTCATCACCGCCATCGTCCTGCCCCTGCTGCCTGACCAGACCTTCGGGGTTCCCCCCTTCGACGTCCTCAACCCCTACCACATCTGGCTCTTCGTCGTCCTCATCTCCGGTATCAGCTTCCTCGGCTACCTCCTCATGAAATTCTTCGCCACCGAGTACGGCATCACCCTCACCGGCCTGCTCGGCGGCCTGGCCTCCAGCACCGCCACCACCCTCAGCTTCGCCCAGCGCAGCCACGGCAACGTCGCCTTCAGCCACTCCTTTGCGCTGGCCGTCCTGCTGGCCTGGACCGTCATGTTTGGGCGCGCCCTCGTCGAAGTGGGCCTGGTCAACTTTGCGCTCTTCCGCGTCATCTGGCTGCCCATGGCAATTACCGCTGTCTCCGGCCTCGCCTACTCCGCCTACCTCTTCTTTTCCGCCGCCCGTGAGGAAGACGAAGAAGAAGTGGCCCTCACCAACCCCTTCGAGCTCGGCCCCGCTCTCACCTTTGGTCTCATCTACGTCGTGGTCCTGCTCATCGCCCGCGCTGGCCAATACTACTTCGGCGAAACCGGCCTCTACATCTCCAGCGCCCTCGCCGGTCTCGCCGGCATTGACGCTGTCGCTCTCTCCGTCTCCGAACTCGCCAGGCAACCCGGTGGCCCGCAATTAGCGACCGCCGGCCGCGCCGTCATCCTCGCCGCCCTCTCCAACACAGTGGCCAAAGGTGCCCTCGTCCTCATCGCCGGCTCGCGCCCCCTGGCCCGCGTCATCGCTCCCGGCTTCCTCCTCATGCTCGCCGTAGGCATCGGCGCTATTTTGCTGATTCCCGGCTAACACGGAGAAGCGATCCGATGCCAAACAAAAAGGGGCAACCCTACGTTGCCCCTGCGTAGACCACTTTTGCCAATCGGTCACTCCCTCACGTTAGAAATCCCCATCCGGGACGTACGGCGCGCTCCATAGCGTCGTCGTCAGCACCACCGCTTTGAACCAGGCCTGGTACATCTGCTCCACTTCCTCCGCAGAGTGTCCCCCAGTGGCCAGGAATGAGCGCATCGTAGACGTAATCGGGTAGATGAAAGCAATAAGATAGCGCAGTGGAATGTGCTCCACCGCATCCGCCCCATCCGTCTCATTCTTCTTCGCCCGGTGGTGGCGCAGGCCGATCTCCTGCTGGTAGTCGAGCCACGCCTGATCCTTCGGGCGGCGGCACGTATCCAGGATCCACTGCCCAAACCGCTCGCGCACCGCTTCCAGATATGCCGCTTGCGGATTGCCCTCGTCGTCGCTGAAATAGGCCACGAGGTGCGGGTGCGACCCCACGAAGCCATACCAGAGGTCGAGCACGTCGTCTACCTGGTCCGCCAGGACCTCGCCCGCCATCTGCAGCGCCGCTTCATCCTCGGGGCCAAACATCACCGTTGTCTTCAGCTTCTCCAGGTCGTCCACCGTCAGCGGCGATCG
>JBMCFH010000081.1:0-14762 GCA_048620455.1 Chloroflexota bacterium
ACCACCCAACCCCAGATTCTTCGCTCCGCTCAGAATGACACCGCAGTCAGCGAAAGGCACCATGAATCGTGTCATGCTGAGTGAAACGAAGCATCTCCCGCCGCCCCGGCGGCAAAAGGAGCCCTCATGACCACACAGCCAGACAACCCACCCGCCCCCCTCACCCGCCGCGCCTTCCTGCGCGGGGGCCTCGCCGCCGCTGCCGGCGCCCTCCTCGCCGCCTGCGGCGTCCAGACCGGCGCCGACGTCCGGCCCCTGAGCCGCGACTACCACACCGCCACCCCGCGCACCATCCTGCAAAGCCCCCAGGCCCGCCCCGGCGAGGGCACCCCCGAACCCGGTACCCCCGAACCAGACACCGAAGGCCAGCTGGGCCTCGACCAATTCCTGGCCCTCTCCGCCGTACTCACCGGCGTCGCCAACCTCGATCCCACCGTAGGCCGCGTCTACCTCAACGCCCTGCGCGCCGGCGACTTCCAGCTCACCCCCGCCGACCTCTACCAGCAGGCCGGCTTTGGCCCGGACACCACGCCCACGCTCGACCAGGTAGAAGAAGCCGGACTATTCGCCGACGAAGACGCCACCTCCCTCGCCGACACCATCATCCGCTACTGGTACACCGGCGTCTACGACACCCCCGAAGGCGAGCAAGCCGTCGCCACCTTCGTCGACGCCCTGGCCTGGAAAGCGCTGCCCTGGACCAAACCCAACTCCATCTGCGCCTCCCCCGGCTTCTGGGAACAACGCCCCAACTTCCAGGCCGAACAACGTTCGGCCCCAATCTCTAATCTCCAATCTCCAGTCTCCAAGGAGCCCTCATGACCCAGGACATCCCCCAACACTTTGCAGACGTAATCATCGTCGGCGGCGGCGTCGCCGGCCTGCTCGTGGCCTGGAAACTGGCCCAGGCCGGTGTAGACGTCCTCGTGCTCGAATCCGGCCCCCGCGTCAACCGCGCCGAAGCCGTGCAGACCTACCGCAGCGCCCTGGCCAAGACGCCCGAATCGCCCTACCCCGACGTCCCCTGGGCCCCGCGCCCCTCCGTCATCGCCCTCGACGACTACTACGTGCAGGTCGGCCCCCAGCAGTTCAAGAGCAACTACGAGCGCCGCGTCGGCGGCACCACCTGGCACTGGCTGGGCACCACCCTGCGCCACCTGCCCAACGACCTCCAGCTGCGCACCCTCTACGGCGTCGGCGAAGACTGGCCCATCACCTACGAGGACCTGCAGCCCTGGTACGCCGAGGCCGAACGGGCCATGGGCGTCGCCGGGGACAGCGGCGAAGACCTCGGCTCGCCGCGCAACGAGCCGTTCCCCCAGCCGCCCCTACCCCTCACCTACCTCGACAAATACATCAAAAACGCCGTGGCTCCCCTGGGCCTCTCCGTCAAACTCACCCCCCAGGCGCGCAACTCCATCGCCTACGACGGACGCCCCCCCTGCTGCGGCAACGCCACCTGCGTGCCCATCTGCCCCATCGCCGCCAAATACGACGCCTCCGTGCACGGCCGCAAAGCCGAAGCCCTCGGCGCACGCATCATGGAAAACGCCGTCGTGCACCGCGTCGAAGTAGACGAAGAGGGCCTCGTCAGCGGCGTGCGTTTCAAGCGCCCCGACGGCAGCGAAGAGCGCGCCAGCGGTCGCTTCTACGTCGTCGCCGCCAACGCCATCGAAACCCCCAAACTGCTGCTCATCTCGCGCACTGACGCCCTGCCCAACGGCGTAGCCAACAGCAGCGACGCCGTAGGCCGTTACCTCATGGACCACCCCATCCAGCTAAGCTGGGCCCTGGCCCGCGAGCCCCTCTTCCCCTACCGCTCCCCCCTGGAAAACGCCGGCATCGAAGAGTACCGCGACGGCGACTTCCGCAGCGACTACTCCGCCTTCCGCATCGCCATCGGCGAAGACGGCTGGTCCTTCCCCGGCACCCCGCCCGGCGTACTTGCCGGCGAGCTGATCGACGACGGCCTGCGCGGTCAGGCCCTCGTCGACGAACTGAACGAGCGCGCCGCGCGCCAGTTCCGCTTCGCCATCCTCATGGAGCAGATGCCCCTGCCCGAAAACCGCGTCACTCCCGCCTGGGACCAGGTCGACGCCATCGGCATTCCCCGCCCCCAGCTCGACTACCGCCTGGGCGACTTCACCGAGCGCGGCATTGCCCGCGCCCGCGACGTCGCCGACCAGCTCTTCGACGCCATCGGCGTCACCTTCCGCATGCACGGCGAAGAGTTCTTCGGCGCCGGTCACCTCATCGGCACCACGCGCATGGGCCACGACCCCAACACCTCCGTCGTCAACCCCGAGCAACGCAGCCACGACCACCCCAACCTCTTCCTCCTCGGCGCCGGCGTCTTCCCCACCGCCGGCACCGCCAACCCCACCCTGACCCTCGCGGCCCTGGCGTTGTGGGCGGCGGAGACGATCCGGGAGGAGGTGCGGGAGGTTGAGCCGAGATCGGAGAGTAGTTGATTCGAGTTACGAATCCAGCCTGGTGTTACGTTTATTCTCTCCGCCGCAATCGCAAGGTTGTGACGTTGCCCTCCCGCTCCCACTCATGTTCCACGTCCAGATAGTCCATAATCGGCCCATAAATCTGGCCAATCAGGGCAATATCTTCCTCGCTGGCGTCTAAATGCTCGGTTGTCGTCTGGATGGTAGCGTCCTGTTCTCCCAGGTCATATCGCGTCAGCTCCGCCCCTAATGAGACGGGATTCAGCGCAGCGTAGTAAGCGATCTCCTCCAGATTCCCGCGCATTTCCTCCCAGCCCGGCGCGAAGCGCTCGCCCAACCATTGCACGAACTCCTCGGGCGACTGCCCATGCTCGCGCAGGTACTTAACAATACCGAAGAAAAGCGCATTCCAATTGCGTCTAGCCTGCTCCAGCCGCTTCTCGACGGGAAACTCGGGTACTTGTTGCTCAGCCATCGTCTTTCCTCCATAGTAAATAAACGGCGTTGATTGAAAGTGCCGCCATCGAGGCGCTACACCTGCCGCCTCGCATTTGTTTACTCCTTCGAAATCCCCTGGCGGCGTTCGATCTCGCGCGACAGATGGCGCACCGATCTGCTGAGGAAGAAACGCCCCTGCACCACCTCGTTGATGGCGTCTGGTAAGTCGGTCGGCGCCGACTCTTTGGTCACGTAGCCGATGCAGCCCGCATCAAAGGCCTGGAAGACAAAATAATCATCCTGATACGCGGTCAGAACGATAACTTCAGGCGGCGAAGGCAACTGCCGAATGCGCCGCGTCGCCTCAATCCCATTCAGCTTAGGCATAGCCAAATCCAGGATCGCGGCATCAGGGTGCTGTTCCCCTACTTGTTCTACAGCTTCTTCTCCGTCGCCAGCTTCTCCCACCACCCGAAAGTTGTTTACACTCTCAAGAATCCGCCGAACAATGCGGCGCACCAGCGGGTGATCGTCGGCAATGACGATGCGACATGTGTTGCGCACTCCTATTCACTTCCTTGCCGGTTCACACCGTGACCGGCATTTTATCACTACCGGTACTACTATTATTGTGACGGTAGAGGGAAACGAATCGTATGGGGGATCTCCCCCATATCGTCACCGGCAAGAATCTGCTACAGGAGGGAAGTGCAATCGTTATTCTTCTTCCTCCAGTACGGCTGTTGTTAGCGGTGACAGATACTGCTCGCCCCGATGCACGGCGCGAAGCGCCGGCAACAGTTCATCCAGGAACTCTTCCTTGAGGATGTACCCGTTCGCTCCGGCCTCCAGGCTCCTACAAATATTGTCTACATCACGGTGCATGGACATCACCAGTACCGGCTTCGTGATGCCAAGCTCCCGCAATTTTCTTACGGCTCGCCCGCTGTCCATCGGCGGCACGTAATCGTTCACCAGGACCACGTCCTGCGCGTCATCTATAATCGTTTCCAGTAACTCCTCAAATCGGGTGACTTCGTCGACAATCTGCACATCTTCGTACGTCTCGATTAAGCGGCGGATGGCTTCCATCATGATGTCAAAATCATCCGCAACCAGCACTCTGATCACCGGGGTCTCCTCTTCCTCTTACTCTTGGCTAACGCACTCCGCCCGCGCCAATCAGTGTACCCTCGTTACCGTACAACGCCAATCAGGCCCGTTTGCCGCGCTTCCCAGTCGCCTGCGAGATGCCACAGTGGCCTTGCGCCCCACGAGGCGAGCGGCCCACGAATCCCTCCCGCACGCACCCGTGTCATCCGATCCTGCTTCGCGCAATCCCGCCAATTCGTGTCCACACCACCTCCCGTCCCATCGCCCAAGAATCTCTGGTGCACTCCCGCCCCCTACGCTATCATAGAAACCGTTCCAGGACCGTGTTTCATTGATGCCGCTGTAGCAACGGGAGCGGGTTTCATGCGATATCGTGGACGGGGAGAGCGGGACGGCGTGTGGGGGCGCCATCCTGCGACGTCCCTCAGGGCAAACAGAGAATTTCCATTCCGCTTCACCCGCGGACGGCTTCTACCGCGCGTGTTCTCCCCTGCCGTTTTGCATAATTCGTCACACATTCGTCGTCACTTGTTGCCAAACTCACAACAACCGTCTGCTATCCTGTCCCCAGGACGCAAAACACAGACAGCACACGCCGGCCCCAAACACACCGGCCATCCCTACAACAACACCAGGAGACCCTCATGGGCCAACGCTTCAAAAGCAAACTAAAACAGCTAGACCGCCTCAAAGAAATCTTGCTGGCCCACCCGCAAGGGCTGCGTAAAGCGGAGCTCGCCCGCCGCCTCGGCGTGCACCGCTCTACCGTCTCCGGCTATCTGGATGACCTCGGCGAGCTCGTGCCGGTGTACGAACCCAGGCCCGATTACTTCGCCATCGACCGCGAGATGTACCGCGTCGAAGTGCTGCTGACGCTGGACGAAGCCGTCGCCCTGCACCTCGCCTCGCGCCTGCTTGCCACGCGCACCGACAAGCATTACCCGCACGCGGCCAAAGCCCTGCGCGCCCTGGGCACCGCCCTGGAGCAGATCGCGCCCCTGGTCAGCGACCACCTGCGCCGCTCAGCCGGCGTGCTCGACGGTCCCCACCGCCGGCAGGATCCCGTCTTCATCCAGGTGCTGGAGCAGCTCACACGGGCCTGGGCCGAGCGCCGCACCGTACGCCTGACACACGAGATGGACAGCGGCGACATCTTTACCTACACTTTCGCTCCCTACTTCATCGAACCCTACGCCATCGGGCGCACCCTGCACGTCATCGGCTGGCGCCAGCCGCCCGGCGCCCTGCGCACCTTCAAAGTAGAACGCATCCGCACCGTCGAGCTACTCGCCGACACCTACGACATTCCCGACGACTTCGACCCGCGCCAGCAACTCAGAGACGCCTGGGGCATCTGGTACGCAGACGACGATCCCCAGGAAGTCGTGCTCCATTTCAGCCCCCAGGTCGCCACCCGCGTGCGCGAGACGATGTGGCACCACGCCGAGCAAACCACCGACCTCCCCGACGGCCGCCTGGAATGGCGCGCGCCCGTCGCCGCCTGGCAGGAAATGGTGCCCTGGATCCGTGGCTGGGGTGCGGATGTGGAGGTGGTGGAGCCGACAGCGCTGCGCCGCCTGATTGAGCGTAACGTACTGGCAATGAGCGACCTTTACAAGCTGGGTGCCGGGCAGGTTGCGCTGGACGAAGATAGTGACGATTTTGACGACGAGTGGGCGAAGATTTTTCTCGGAGATGATTGATCGATGGAACTCTACGACTTTCAGAAAGAGTTAGCGCGGGTGATCCGCAGCGGGCGCAACGTTCTTCTGCAGGCGCCAACCGGCGCGGGCAAAACGCTGGCAGCGCTCGTCCCCTTCCTGCAGGCATGGTCACAGGCTACCGAACGCGTGCCCCGTCACTGTATCTATAGCGTACCTATGCGCGTGCTGGCGAATCAGTTCACCCACGAATACGAGAGATTTGTGAAGGAAACATTGCAGAAAGTGGCAACAGTGCCTCGCGTCCACATCCAAACCGGCGAGCAGCCGAACGATCCCGAGTTCGAAGCAGATCTGACCTTTGCCACCATCGACCAGGTACTGAGCAGCTGGCTGCTGCAACCATACAGCCTGTCCCGGCGCAAAGGCAATCTGAACGCGGGCGCGCTGGTGGGCAGCTACCTGGTGTTCGATGAGTTTCACCTTTTTGATCCTGACTCAACGTTGCCGACGACATTAGATATGTTGAAAACGCTCAGGGGCATAAGTCCGTTTGTGCTAATGACGGCCACGTTCTCGGCGCAGATGCTACAGGAATTGGCAGGGCTTCTGGACGCAGAGCCCCTGCTCTTAACCGCCGACGATCTGGAAAACATTGACGCTCAGCAAAAAGTGCGGCGGTTTCACGTGCGCCAGGAACCGCTGGTGGCTGGCGGCATAGTACAACCAGACTTTATCCTGCAACGGCACGCGGAACAGGATGGCGATTACAGACGCTCTGTGGTCATCCTCAACCAGGTCGAGCGGGCGCAACAGGTTTATGAAGCGCTGTGCGCGCAGGCAGAACAGGGCACCGAAATCCGACTCCTACACAGCCGCTTTCGCGCCGCAGACCGCAAGCGCATCGAAGACGAGGTGCGCCGGGCATTCGGCAAGGAGAAAGCGCACTATCGCCGCCAGAGCATGATACTGGTCGCAACCCAGGTCATAGAAGTTGGCCTGGACATTACTTGCGCCGCGTTGCACACGGAATTGGCCCCGGCCGCTTCCGTCTTACAACGGGCCGGACGCTGCGCCCGCTATCAGGACGAGGTAGGCGACGTGTACGTCTATGCTGTAGACGGTTACGGACCCTATTTTGGAGAAGCCGAGGCGCAATGCGTGCGCGCCATGGCCTGGTTGAGTCAGAACCAGGAACGCCATCTTACCTTTGACGACGAGCAGGCACTGGTCAATCATGCTCATGGTCCGAGCGACCGCCACATTTTGGCCCAGTTGGATGCCGGTTCCTACAAGCACCGCGAATCGATACGGGCCTTGTGGCGCGGGGAAGGCGGTCGCGCCGAAGCGCAGAAGCTGATCCGTAACATACAGAGTCAGTCCATCCTGATACACAGCAATCCGGACGCACTCCTGCACCGCCCCTTTGCCACGGAAACGTTTTCGCTGCATCCGGGGACAATACAGGGGAAGTTCGAGAGGTGGCAAGAGGAAGCGCAGGAAGACTTCATGCGCGATGCTCTACCCTGGGCCGTATGTCGTCTGGTAGAAGTCGAGGCTGACGCAGAAGCAAACCGACCTATCACTTATGAATGGAAAAAAGTGCACCACAAGTCAGAACTGTGGGGAACGCCGCTACTCGTCGCCAGGCCGGAGCTGGTCGGCTACCGCGATGATATCGGGCTCATGCTCTATGATGGGAGCGATTATGAGTCTCCGGTTCCACAGATGGATTCAGGGACCCGCCGCCGCTTCTTCTACCGCCTCGAAACATATGAAGAGCACGTGCGCCTCGTCTATGAGGCGTTCGCGCAGAATTCAGATCGTTTCCGGCCGGCGGCGCAGCGGCTAGAACGAAACGAAGACTGGCGGCCCGGCGTCGTCATGGACATGGCGCAGTTGGTAGTGCTCACGCACGACCTGGGTAAGCTGGGAGAAGGCTGGCAGCGGTGGGCGCTGCAGTGGCAGGATGCCATAGGATGGCCACACAGAGAAGAGTCGGCCCTGGCCCACACCGATTATGATGGGACGATTGAAGAACATCGACAGTTGGAAAGACGCTTGCGTGGGAAACGGCCTCCGCATGCAGTTGAAAGCGCGTTGGCTGCCGTTCCTTTTCTATTGCGGTTAGTTGAGGGCAAGCTTAACCATCCGCTTTTCCGCGCCGGGTTCACGGCCATTGCCCGCCATCACGCGCCGCAGAGTCGTAACTCGGATGGTTATGCGCTGGTGATGAGCTGTGAAAGCGAGGTGAAAAAAACATTCACTCTGCTCCCGCGCCACCTGGAGGAGCTAGGATGGGCTGTGTTGGAATCCGGTCACTTCGCGCCAGCGCTGGGAGTGGAACAGTTGCCCGAAGATGATTTCATACGCACTCGTTTGCTGATTGACGAGCGGAATCCGGCTGACGTGTGTGCTTATGCGCTGTTGGTTCGCGCCTTGCGACATGCCGATCAGAAGGGAACAGAACGAGGAGCAACGAGATTGGAGGTTTCTTGATGAGTAATGACCAGACATTCTACGTAGATAAAACAACCGCGACCTTTGGCGATGAACTAACAGTCGCCGGCGTCATGCGCCTGCTGGCGGAACTTGCGGAACGGCTGACGGGGCGTGAGCCAGAGGTCACGGTGATCGCCCGCGGCGCTTATTATGAAGTGACGTGCCAGCCCGCCATTGATCGCCGCCAGCTGGCAGACTTCGACGGCTGGATCTTCCCCGCCCCCTTTTTGCGCACCGCCAACCAAAATGACATACCTGAGAGTCTTCCGGCAACGGAGCCTTTCGTCGTCGATTTTGAGGCAGAGCGCGAAAAGACTAACCGCTTTTTCGAAGCGCGCAAGGCCGCGTCCCGCACGCAGGACGAGGCCGATCGGCGCGGCGGCACGGAAACAGTACAACAAACCACCATCGAAGCGCCTCACGAACATTGGCAACTGTTTCGCGCCATAAATACGCCCACCAGCATCATCGGCTATAACAATCTCATCGAACGCTGGGGCAACGTCCATCCCAACACCGGACAGGCTCTGGCGGTCGTTTTTGATCTGTTCAGTGAAACGCCCAACGATTCCGAGAAAGCGCGCAAAGCGTGGCGCAAACTGGCAAAAAAGAACAATTGGAAAGTGAAGAGCGGCGGTCAGGCAACCGCCAATCAGCTTTTCAATCCATCTCAGGGCAAGGGGATCAACAAAACCAAGGCTGATAGCATTACTCTGGGCAATGTCAAGAACTTCTGGCTCCTGGAATGGCTGAAAGCAGTCGGCATGTACGAGATGGGCCTGACCCGCACCCTGCGGGGCAGCAGTGACCGAAAGAGCTATGTTCTTGCCCCGGGTCGTATCGATCTGCGCACCCATCGCCACATAATGAGTGACTTTCACGACGCGATGCGTTTCAGCATGCGTGCTGTACAGAGCGATATTCTAACGGTCGTCCGTTACGTCCGAGCTTTTCTGAAATACTTAGAGAAAGCACAGGAAGAAACCAACAATGGGGCCGCTCACCCGGGCTGGTTGGCAGATTACAGTGAAATCCGTCCCGCCCAATTCATTCACGGCTTTCACATGGCCTACTACAAAGATCTGGGCAACGCCTCGGCCACCATGAACCTGGCCTTCCTCAATTTACCGGGCTGGGTGCGCGTCCGCAGCCGCGAAGAGCGCACCGCTTACCAGAACATTCTGGCGGAGCATGAAAGCATTGTTGGTTCGCTTGACGAGACTCGGGGCGAGGAGCTGGACCTTCTAAGCTACTACCGTGATTTCATCGTCGCCGACAATCTTGATCCTTTCTTTGAATTCACCAATGCCTACAGTCACCACATCATGCGCGAGGGTGAAAAGCCCGGCTATCCCCCGCGCAGATTGACCGTCAACAATCTAAGGAGGTTAATTATGAGTGCAGAACCGCAGTACAGTGAAATCCTGGAAAATCAGGGCTTCCAGAATATCGCTTTTGCCATCCGGCAAAGCACGGTGACCGCGCAGTGGCGCAAGAAAGAAGGTGACCGGCGCTATGACGTGCGCTATGGGCTGGGCCAGGAACTGACGCGGAAGTCGCAATACAAGGATGAGTTTCTCTCTGCCCTCAGCGACTTCCTGCACAAGTACAATGCCGAAAACGCGCAGGTGATGGAGAATCGCTCAGGCCCCTACCGTCGCAGCGTCAGAACAGACGACATCCAGGAAATCGTGAAGCTAATTGACAGATATGATTCCGATCTGATTTGCAAGCTTCTCGTCGCCTATGGCTACGCTCGTGAATCTCGTTCCGAGGAGGAAACGTCTGTGGACGAGGCAGCATAGGCAGTCTTTGAAGCAATCCGGTTCTTTTACCGTCCATTCTTTACGTGTCTCAAAAGGAGTTAAACCATGACCCAATCCATCTACTCTCTCTCACTGTCCGCCCGCCTGACACTGGACATGCACAGCCTCAACAACGAAGGGGGCGAAGGCAATCAGATCCAGACACGCATGGTCAACATTGTCGACGGCAACGGCAAGCTGGCCAACGTCAACGCCATCTCGGGCGACATGATCAAGCACATTCTCGCCGAGCATTTGCACCGTACCGCCCTGGGCAGGGGGCTCCCACTATGTGCGGGATGTCAGGTGTTCAACGCCAACCGCATCAGCGCCGACCGGCCTTTCATGGACAGCATCGCCGACGATAGCGACGCCGTCGCCCTGAGCAAGATGCTGGAAGCGTGCGCCGTGGATGACATGCTGGGCAACTTGCTTACAGAAGGCAGCAAGTCGCTGCCGCGCAAATCGGTCGTGGAGTTCGGCTGGGTCGTAGGCGTCCCCGAAAAAACGCGCTCCGACAGCTACTTCCACGTCAAGTACGCCAGCGATCGCAGCGCGGCCCAGCGCGAGGCCGACTCCACCGAAGAAGCGCGCTCCGCCAATCTACAGCAGGCGATCTTCCATCGCCCGGCCAACAGCGGCGTTTACGCCCTCGTGGCGACCATCGAAGCGGCGCGCATCGGCTTCAATGACATCACCCAGGAGTATGTGCTGGACGAAGAAGAGCGGAGCGCCCGCCTCAAAGCGCTGCTCGAAGCATTGCTCTACACGCTGGTAGAACCGGCCGGCGCCATGCGCAACACACAGGCGCCCCACATTGTCGACGTCGAGGGCATGGTCACTGTCAGCGGAGACATCGTGCCCGCGCCCACCCTCAGCCCGCTAAAAGACGGCTACGACTCAGAGTTAGACGCTCTCTGCCAGACTCTTAACGGCGTGCGTCCCGGCGCGCTGACCCCGCGCCCGTTCTCCTCTCTGAATGAGTACGCCAACATCTTCAGCGATCTGATTGGCAATGGTGCGCCGTACACGCTTTCCTACGAGTAACGCAACGTGGTATGAGAGGCACTACTCGTCATAGGAGGCACTATGAATTGGCTTGAAATCTCGTTGCAGCCAACCACTCTCTTCAGCCTGAAGCCATCCTGGGCCACCTCGTCTGGGGGCAAGAGTCTGCTGTCGCCAACGCCCTACGCCCTTAAGATGGCGCTGCTTGACGTTGCTATCCGCACCGGTGGGCTAGAGGCAGGGAAGAATGCCTGGCCCTGGCTGCGTGACTTACAGGTCAGCATCCGGTTACCCAACCAGATCGTTGTCACCAACGTCTTCAGTCGTATCCTGCGCAAGCGGCGGGGGAAAAGCGCGAGAGGGCCATTCCAAAAGACGATAGGCTATCGAGAGTACGTACACTATCCCGAACCGCTGACTTTGACCCTGGGCATCGAGGACGTAGGTAACCAGAACACCCTTGCCCGCTGGCTCCCGCAAATCAACTATCTGGGCAAACGTGGTGGATTCGTGCAACCATTGGGAAGCCCGGTTTCTCGCGACAACGATGACGGTTTTCTACGCCTGACCGAAGAACCGACCGAAATCGACCCGCGCGGTATCGTTCAACAACTTGACGATTGCGGCCACCGCATGACCTTTGAACACGCCGATATTTACAGCGGAAAACGGGTTGCCAGCGGTTCATCTACAGGGCGCATTGTGCGCCACATCGTCCTTCCCTTTCGGCTAAGCAAATCTTCAAAGAGTTACACCATGTACGAACGGATTGGTGAGCTATGAACAACTTCACCCTTCACCACCTGCAAATAGAAGCAGAAGTGGAAACGCCGGTGCTGCTCAACCCGCACAAAGGTTCCGCCATCCGCGGTGCGCTGTTCCACGCCCTGCGCGGGCCGCGGCGACCGGCATCTGACGGCTATACCGGCTTTTGCACCAACAAGGCTGCGCCCAGTTGCTGGGAGTGCCCACTCAATGCCGGTTGCCCAGTAAGCACGCTCGTGGCAACGCTCGACGCCAAGGCCAAACGGGGACACAATGTACCGCGCCCCTACGTTATTCGCCCGCCGCTAGACGACGGCAAGACCCACTACAAGCCCGGCGAAACGTTCACCTTTGGCCTTGCCCTATGCGCCGATGCCCTACGCCTTTTTCCCTACGTGGTCATGGCCCTGGAAAGATTGCAGCACGAAGGGTTGGGTAAACGCGCTCCTCTCAACGACTATCAGCGCGGCCGGCTCTCCCTGCGGCGCATTACCGCCATGCATCCACTCAACGGCGAGGCAGAGACGATCCGACCAGAGGGCCAGCAGAGGGTACGGATGCCAGATCTACCCGCGACCCACGCCGGCGTGTTGGCGCAGGTAGAAAAACTGCCAAAAGAGGGCCGGCTCACCCTGCAATTCCACACGCCCACCCGTCTCATCGATGCCGGCCGCACGCTCAAGACACCGTACTTTCGGCCGCTAATCCATCGGCTAATCACGCGACTCGAACAGCTCAGTGGTCGTTTTTGCGACACACCGCTGGAACTGGACGTGCCGCCGATGTTGGACGAGGCAGAGATGGTGCGCCTGGTTGAGAATCGCACGCGTTGGATCGAATTGGAGAGCTACTCCACGCGCCGGCGTCGTCGCACCCCGATTGGCGGCCTTATCGGCGAGGCGGTTTACGAAGCCGATGATTGGCGCAACTTCTTGCCCTGGCTGGTGTGGGGCGCACTGCTCGGCGTAGGCAAAAACACAGTAAAAGGCGATGGCTGGTATAGCATTGCTGAGATGAGATAAATCTGGTATCGAAGATGTGATCCGGTTAAGTGGATCACACTACCATCGAACCTTAACAACTTCATACGTCGATCCGCCAGAGGATGCTTGGTTTTGACAAAACCAACGAGATCACAAACTACACTCTGGAGGAAACGATGCCCATCATCCACAATCTGGTCGCCGACGAGTTCGGATGCCACATCGGTAAGTACAAAGGTCGCCTGAAGGTCACCCAGGCCGGCGAGGTTCTGGCGCAAGCGCCGCTGCTGCACCTTGAAACGGTAACCGTCGCCAGCCGGGGCGTCAGTATTTCGGCCGACGCTGTGCGCGCCTGTACAGAGCGCGGCATTCCTATCCACTTCCTCGGCAGCAGAGGAACACCTTATGCCAGTCTGTACAGTGCGGGCCTGACAGGAACTGTTCTCACAAGGCGCGCACAGCTCTACGCCCATGATAATTCCCGTGGCCTTTCGCTCGCCCTGGCCTTTGCCAGCGGAAAGATCAACAACCAGGCGAACTTGCTCAAGTACGTGGCCAAGTACCGCAAGGAGAAGGATCCGGCTACGTACAAAGAACTGCGTTTGCTGGCGCTGGAGGTGCTCGATCACCTGGAGGAGTTGCGTGTTCTGAAACTGGAAGATGAACGAGAAGGTCTACACCTGGATGAAGTGCGCGGACAGATTCTCTCCGCCGAAGGCCGTGCCGCCCAGAAGTATTGGGCCGGTATTAAGCTCGTGCTTCCGGAAACTCTCGACTGGCCTGGGCGCAGAGGGCAGGGAGCGCGCGATCCCTTCAACAGCGCCTTAAATTATGGTTACGGCATTCTGTACAGCGAGATAGAACGGGCGCTCGTGTTGGCTGGTCTGGATCCCTACGCCGGCTTCATCCACGTCGACCGCCCGGGCAAACCCAGCCTGGTGCTTGATCTGATCGAAGAGTTCCGCACCGCCGTTGTAGATCGCACCATACTCGGTCTCGCCAACCGCGGCGCAACGCTAGATCAGGATGGGCACGGAATGCTGGTAGAGAAAGCCCGCCGTCAACTGGCTGAGAAGGTGTTGGGAAGATTGGAGGCCCAAGAACGGTATGAGAAAAAACGGCACTCATTGCGAGCCATCATACAGATGCAAGCCCGTCACATCGCCACCTTCGTTCGCGCTGACCGCCACGAGTACGTGCCATTCGTGGCCCGCTGGTAGTGACCCGCGAGAAACGCTCGAACCTTCAATGATCATAAACGCCACGGAAAGATGAACTGCATTCTCATCTACGACATCTCGGACGATCGCAAGCGAGCAAAAATCGCCGACACCTGCCTGGACTACGGTCTAGACCGGACACAGTACAGCGCCTTTTGGGGCGATATCTCACGCAATCTACAAGAGGAACTTTTCCTGAAGGTACAGGCGATCCTCGAAGGGGATGCAGGCAGCATCATCCTCATTCCCATTTGCCAGACAGATTGGGGTAACCGGCTGGACCATACTATCGAGGCCTAGGCGCCGTTTGAACTCAGAGGTAAGAGCACCCGATGGATGACAGTCAACAATTCGCCTTTCGCGTTACCGATCTAAAGCAATACGCATACTGTCCACGCATACTCTACTACCATACGGTACTGCCACTGATACGTCCCGTGACATACAAAATGGAAGCAGGCATCTCCGCCCACACTCTAACCGAGCGAAAAGAACGGCGGCGCAGCTTGCGTCCGTACGGCATCGAGCATGGCAAGCGCGCCTTCAACCTCCAATTAACGTCATTGGCGCTAAGACTTTCCGGTGAGCTCGATATGCTAATCACGACCGAAACAGAATTGATTCCCGTTGACTACAAGTCAACGGCGCGAGACGGACCTCACTTCCGACTACAACTGATGGCTTACGGCCGCTTGCTGGAGGCAACACACCCTGAATCCAGGCTTGCGGTACGGCGTGGTTTCCTCTACCTTATACCAGAACGCAGCGCTGTAGAAGTTCGGTTTACGCAGAGGTTGCGAAATCGACTCAAGCA
>JBMCFH010000082.1:0-14720 GCA_048620455.1 Chloroflexota bacterium
ATGGTACAGGTAGGAGAAATGAAACGTTTAGCAGTGGGCGATCCCGCCCCGGAATTCACACTGACGGACCAACAGGGGAAGTCATTTACGCTGTCTGAGCTGTACCGCACGCAGAATGTGTTGTTGGTGTTTAACCTCGGTTTTGTCTGAAGATTTTGCACCAGGCATATGGCGCAGTTGCGGCATGACTATGGAAAGTTTCAGGCAGAGAACAGTGAGGTGCTGGTCATCGTGCCCAATGGGCCGAAAATGATCGAACGGTACGTCAGCGAAAACGACATTCCGTATCCCATCTTGAGCGACAGAGGCTCAAAGGTGGCGGAACGGTACGGTATCAAAACGAGGGGGCTGCCGGTGATTGACTTCAAATTCTTCAAGCCCACCGTCTTCCTCATAGACAGTACAGGAACGATCGTTTATACGAATTACAGCGATTCCTACATAGATCAACCGGATAGTGAAGAGCCGTTGGCTGTATTGGCCGAACGGGCGGTCTGAGACCGGGTTATCTGGGGGCCATTTCTACCGGCTGTAGATAATCAAAGCGCAACTGGCTGGAGGCTTCGCCGCGCCCGGTACGCTTGCGCACGCCGAGCCAGGTGTAGACGCGGCCGTTGTACCAGCGGGCGCGCTGGAAGCTCTGGGTGAGGTTGACGCCGGCGCGAGGCACTTCTTCTTCGTCGATGAAGTAGGCCACTTTCGGCGTCTGATCCAGGCCGGGGCGCAGCAGGTTGGTGCGCGGCTTGACTTTCTCGACGCGCTCTTCCGGATCGCCTTCCAGGATGCGGGGCATGGAGCCACGTTGCAGGCGAGTTTCGCGGATGCTATCCTCTTCGTGGGTGGCGATGAAGGGGATCCAGTTCTCGGGCACGCTGCTCATGATTTTATAGCGTAGGTTCGCCGCGGGTTCAGGCCCGTTCTCCTGCGGTGGCTCGCCCGCTGCAATGATGCGTCGCAAAAAGCGCAGAGTGTCGCGCGCGGCTTCGCGCCCGGGGGCGCTGATGCCGCCGGGCAGGGGCACAACGGATTCGATGCCCCAGACCATGTTGGCCACTTCGTCGCGCACCAGGCGCACTTCCTCCCGCGGACGGCCCTCCTGGATTTTGGGCACGGAGGGCACGATGATGAGGCTCAGATCGGCGGGCCGGCGGTCGAGGCCGGCGACGTCCATGGAGTACATGGTCCAGCGGTCGGGGTCGTCGTCGCGCCCGCGACCGGTAGCGACGATCCAGAAATTCTCGCCGAAGACGTTGGTCACGGAGAGGCCGCGCACGGCGGCAACCGTGCCTGCGGGCAGGGTGAGGGGCAGCAGAAACCAGTCGTTGGCGTAGACGAGGCCGAATTCGATCAGCAGCAGCTTGTTGAGGTCTGTGGTGTCGGGCCGGATGTCGCCGAAGTTGGTGCGGCCTTCTTCGAACGTCCACCAGCGCGTGTGGGGCATGCCGCCAAACTGGATGGGGGTGGGGATGAAGGAGCGCGTGATGGGCGTGTCGAACTCTTCAGGCAGGGGGCGAGGCTCGACCTCGCCCAGGGTTTCTGTGTCGGGCTCGACGCTGAAGTTGTACCAGTCCAGATGGCCGTGGTAATACTCTCTGGCGGAGAACACTTTCTCTCCGTCATTGTGCGGCGCGGAGGCGGCGAACTGGTATTCCAGGCGCGAGGGCAGCCAGGCGTCGCCGGGGGCGTCGCGCGGCGGCTGGTAGTACAGCTCGTCGAACCACTGCACAAAACGCTCGCCGAGGGCGATCAGGTCGGTATGGTCGCCGGCGTCCGCGCCCACGGTGAGCACGTGCTGACCGCTGTCGAGGACGATGTCATCGTACAGCTTCTTGCCGTCGACGAGCCGCCCGGCAGCCGCGGCGTGCTTGCGCCACGATTGCCGGTTGGCGGCGTAGTACACGTCGTCGCGGTCGTCGGGCTGCGGATCGTGCACGCCGAAGTGCTCGACGTAGCTCTGGCGGAGGCTGTCGGGGTAGCCGTTTTTATCCAGCAGCCTGGCCCAGTGGCGGCCCATCAGCAGGCGCAGGTCGAGTGAAATCTCCACGTCGCCGGCCTGGAAGGGGATGGGGCGTTGCTCGACTTTTGCTTCCAGGGGCACGCTGTCGTCGAACGCTTCGGCGGGGTGTTGCGCGGGGCGATATTTGGTGAGCATCGTCTTTTCGACGTGGACGCGGGCGGTGACGGGGGAGCCGGCATCGTCGCCCAGGAACTCGCCCATCTGCCACTGTTTGGCCAACATCCACAAGGCGTCGCGGACCTCGGCGCGCAAGGCCTGGTCGAAGTCGTGCGTGCGGGGGCGCGCTTCCAGGCGGTTGAAGAGGGGCAGGACGGGTAGGATCAGTTCCTTGTCCAGAAACTGGAGAAGTTGTTCGGTATTCAGTTGCTCACTCATCGTCGGTCACCTTTGCAAAGAACACCTGGTTGTTGAGGGCCAGGTTGAGGGTGGCGGTCAGCGGCAGGGGGCTGGCTAAAGAGACAATGGGCGGGAGGAAACGGCTGTATACGGTGCCGTCCACGTGATCGGGCTCCACGGTGCGCTTGCGGGCCATGTCCAGCGTTTCGTGCAGCGTGTCCACCAGGTCTTGCCATTGCCAGCGTCCTGTGAAGCGGGAGGGCGTTAGCAGGAGCAGCGTCTGGGGCGGTTCGGTGTTGGGCTGATCGTAGTGGAAGGTGAGGCCCGCGGTCTCGTCGCGGGAGGGGATCACTTCGGTCCACTCGTCGAGCAACAGGCCGCATTGGGCGCCGGTGGGGTCAAAGGGCTCGCCGTAGATGCTGGTGAACAACAGCTTGTCCTCGTCAATGGTGAAGGGCTCCTCCGTGCCCGGCTTCGTCTCCGGGAATTGCAGGCCCAGCCAGTAGTCGTCTTCGCGGTAGGGGAACTGGGAGGGCGTCAGCTCCAGGCCGGCGGCGGTAAACGCTTCTATGTGGAGGATGGCATTTTCGAGGTGATACAGTTTTTCGCGCACGCGAGCGGCGCTGTAGAGCCAGTCGTCGATGGGGAAATCGACGTCGAGGTCGTCCAGTAGATAGCGCAGGGTGTGCTGGGAATCCGTGAGTGTGTTCTGCCACTCCGCGCCGTGGGCCGCGTCCAGGGTGAAGTGGGGCACGAGGACGAAATCGTCGCCGAAAATCGCTTTGGCCGCGTTTCTAATCAGCTCGACACGGGCCATGGCGTCGCCGCTCGCCGCGGCGTCGGTCAGGAGATCGGCGGCAGTTGTTTCGCGCTGCGCCATCTCGTCGCTCAGGTTCTGGGCGGCAAGCAGCAGGTCCCCGGCGAAGACCATGACCTGGTGCCGTTCGTCTTCAATGTCGAAGCCCTGGAGCTCAAATGGGGCCAGTTGGGGAATCATGTCCTGGATATCGGGGATGAGGTCTGGCAGCGTGTGGTGATCCAGCAGGGGGGCGATGACGTCGAGGCGCACGTCTTCGAAATCCTCGAATTGCGTGTCTTCCAGGTGCGTAAAGTAGGCCGCGGGGGTGTCCCAGGTGGTAGCGACGGCGGCGATCTTCAACTCCGCGCGGCGCAGGATGTCGAACAGCTCCTCGTCCGGCAGCGCGCCGACGCCGGCGAGATATTCATCGCGCAGGAGCAGGTATTCGGCGCGGCGCTCGTCCCAGCGCTGAGCCAGTTCTGTCACGCCGGCGCGCAGCGTGTTGAGCAGGCCTTGCTGCCACTGGTAGACGAAGCCGATGCCGCTCTGAGCCATGCCCAGGGCGGCAGCCCGGGTGAAGATGTCCCTGATATCGGCCATGAGGTCGTCCAGATCGGAGACGATATCGTCCACGTCGTCGTCGGCGATGAGTGTTTCCAGGTCGCCGATATAGGCAGCGAGGTCGCCGGTGCGCAGGTCGGCGAGGGCGTCGACGATGGGCTGCACGCGGGCGGGGTCCAGGCTGACGGTTTGCTCCGTTTCCTTTGAGGCCTCGTTGGCCAATTTGACGTCGCCGGGCGTGAGTGACTTCGACTCGAGCAGCAGGGCGCGCAGGCTGGCGACGAGGGAGCTGAGTTCGAAGACGGTGATTTTGGCGGGATCCAGGCTGCGCGTGTACTCAACCCGGATCGGCTGATCCAGGCGCGGGGTGTGAGCCGGGGTGCTGAGGATATGTTGCACGATGTGGTCGTCGAGGGCGGACATGACCTGCTCGCTTTCGATGTTGAGCAGGTAGAGGACGTCGATGTGCGCCAGGCCCAGGTCGGCGAGGCTGATTTCGTGTTCTGCTGCGGCGTCCGTGGTGTGGTCGACATAGGTGACCACGCAGACGACGCCGGCGAGGTCGGGCAGCTTTTGCGCCAGCCAGTCATGGGCCGCGGGCTCGGCGACCATGCGGGGGGTGACGCCGGGGGCGCCGAACGTGTAACTGGAGCCGGTGGGCAATTGCAGGGCCACGCGATGGGTGAGCGTGACGCCGCTGCGCGGGGTGCGGATGACTTCGGGGGTGGGCGGGAAGTTGCCTTTGCTGTAAGTGTCCAGGGTCGCCGAGGCGCGCTCGTAATTGCCCAGCACCACCTGGTGCACGCTCTCGGCGAGGGCCAGGTCGGCGACGGCGTCGTTAAGCTGGATGAGGGCCTGGACTTCGTCGTCGATGGCGGTCTGCTGGTCGGGGTCAGCCGTGGGCAGGTCGTCCAGGCCGAAGGGATAGGTGTCTTCGTCGCTTTCCTCGATGTGCGCCAGGAAGTCCACGCCGTGTATGACGTTTTTGGCCTCTATTTGCTCGATGGACTCGTATTCAGGATCTTCCGCGCCGGGCGTCGTCTCTTCGAACTTTTTGGCGGCGAGGGGGAACTTCTCGCGCAGGTCGAAGATGAAGGCGTCCACCTCGGCGTCGGTGCGGTCGTGCAGGCCGCGTTCGAAGCGGTAGCCGAGCAGCGCCGCCAGCGTTTGCCCGCCCTGGATGCCCTCGATAATCTGCAAGGCCTGGCGCACGCGCTCGGAGGTCAGCTTGATTTTGAGCTCCTCTTTATCCTCGGGATCGTCGTTGGACAGGTGCCCGTTGCGCAGGACGGCGGCGGAGACGGCGTGGTTGAGCGAGGGGGCCATGATGTAGCCGGCGTTGCTCTGGTCCTCCACCAGGTCGCCGTCGCGATTGAAGATCTCGTCGAGGTCGTCGGACAGTTGCACCGGGGTCAGTTCCTTGCCTTCCGGGCGCAGATCCTCCAGCCAGCCGTAGGCGCCGATATAGACGCCGCGCCGGGGCTCGCTTTCCTCTTCCTGCCCCAGCAGGCCGCGCATCGCCGCCAGTTGCAGGTGCAGGTAGCCCAGGAACCAGGCGTCCAGGCGGTAGGAGACGGTGTCGATGTGTTCCATCAGCAGCCGTTCCAGGGCCGCCGTGGGCTCATTCTCCAGCAGGCGCAGGCCGGCGAGCACGTCGCGGAAGGCGGCGGCTTCGTCCAGCGTGTCCAGGTGCTGTGGAATGTAGCTGCCCAGATGCAGGTCGGGATCGCCCGTGATCACTTCTTCGCTCTTGTACAGATATTTCCAACGGCTTTCCGTTTCGTTGTCGGCTTCGACGTGGATGAAATCAGGCTCCACGTAGGCCTGTTGCACCTGCACCTGGTCGAAGACGCCGGCGCTGAGGTGCAGTTTGAGGCTGGCGTCGATGTAGCTGAGGTCCAGGGCGTGGTACAGCAGCAGGTAGAGCAGAGCCGCCGGGGGACGGTCGTCCACGAACCCTTCCTGCAGGCGCAGGCGGTCGTGGGACTCCTCGGCGGCTTCGATGAGCCAGCGGATGTAATTCTTGTCATCTTCGGTGTAAGCGCGGATGGGATCCACTTCGGAGTTGGGCACGGTGTCGATGCGCGGGCCGTTCAGGATCCAGGCGTTCTGGAAAAACGATTTCTTGAAGATGTCGGGCTCGGGATGCTCGTCGTCGATGGTGTAGCCGTAGCGCGCCAGCAGCATTTCGGCGGTGGTGAAGGTGCCCGGGTAGAAGGCGAACAGGGCCTCGTGGGCGTAGCCCAGCGCGTTGTAGGTGTTGTGGATCTGTTTGAAGCTGTTGGCGTAGCGCTTGTAGATTTCCACCGACGCCGGATGCAGACCCACGATATCCAGCAAGATCTGGTGCGGGTCGCCCGCTTTACCCACGTGCGACGCCAGCCGCTGCAGGGTGTCCCAGGTCTGGTCCATGTCCAGCAGGATGCGGTAAAGGGCGGTCAGAAAGGTGAATCCCGGCGTAAAGGGCGCAGCCAGATTGACGCGGTCAGTGGGGCGGCTGAACCATTCCATCCTGGTGTAAGGGGTTGCGGGCAGGATGCCGTAAGGTTGCCGGCCCACGCGGATGGCGGGCAGGACGCCGCGCCCGCTGACGTAGCGGGTGAAGAAGAGGCGCGTCTGCTCGATGTGCTCGGGGCTGAACACGGGGTTCATCATGCTATCCATGAAGTGGCCCATGGTGGCGGGCCACAGGGCGCGTTGCATGGCCCAGGCCCCGGCGATGTCGGCGTTGTAATAGTTGGGCACCGGCTGCAGCACGCTGGGATCGAGGCCCAGCAGGTCGGCAAGCCAGCGCCCGTCGCGCTTTTCGAACCAGTCTGCGGGGTCGGGCTGCGCAGAATCGCCGAAGTAGAGGTCGAAGCTATCGTCGGGATCGTGCCGCCAGCTGTAGCCCGCGGCGTCTTCCTCGGTGTTGTTGGTCGGCGTGCCCTGCTTCAAAATGGAGAGCCCTTTGCGGCTGTAGTGGTGTTGCTGGAACAGTTCCTGCAGCAGCGCCTGGCCCTTTTCCCTGTCGGCGGACAGCTTGAGGCCCAGGACGAAGACGCGGTCGAAGCCGCTCGCCGCCTGCTCGGCGGTGAGGTCGATTTTGAAGCCCATGCCTTGGGCCACGGCTTGGTCGAAGTCAAACATCCAGCGCATGGTTTCGGCGAATATGAGGTCGCCTTCCCGTATACTGGGGTCGGCCTCGGCATCTTCTGCGGTGGCAAGACGGAATTCCTCGCCCTCCTCCGCGGCGGGGTTCGGGCCCAGGATCAGTTGCGGCGGCACCAGGTTGCTCAGTTGGGGCGGCAGGGCCAGCTCGTCGTCCTGGAAGGCGAGGAGGACGAAGCGTTCGGGCAGGATAGCCGTGGTTGGCGGCTGCGACCAGCCGTGGAGTTTTGTCTCCAGTTCGTCGGTTTCGGGGAAAAGGACGAATTCCACGCGCACGGTCGTGTCATCGCGGGTCAGATCCGGTGGGGGCGGGTCGGCCAGGTTGGCCGGTTTATAATCCTGCACCAGCTCCGTGGCCTGCGCCTCGCCTGTGACCGCCACCAGGTCGTCCCAGGCATCGTCCAGGCGCGCGGCGTCGCCGTTGGCCTGCCACACGGCCTGCCAGTAGGCGACGAGGGCGCTGAGCGCCGGTTCGGCCGGCGCTTCTTCGGCCCCGATAGCCAGGATCAGCTCTCCTTCTCCCTTCTCCGGCTCGTCGGCCAGGTTGGTGGGGAAGTAGTTTTGCGTGAGCCAGTAGGCGCGGCCCGGGCCGTGGGCCGCCGCCAGTGAGCGCCACGCGCCGCGGTTGCCGTCGAGGTCTTTGCCCGCGGCCCAGCGGGCCAGCCAGTAGGCGCGGGCGTTGCGTACCTCGGCGTCGGAAAGATCGCTTTCGAAGCTGTTGACGGCAATCTCGTCGGGAAAGACGCGCACCCAGAGCTGGTCGATTGTTTCGTCTTCGCGTGTGACCTTTTTGAAGCGCGTTTCCAGGCGCAGGGGAAAGAGCAAAATGGGGCAGTCGTCTTGCAGGGAGCCGACGTTTTCGACGGGGTTGGTGAAGGCGAGAAACTCTTGCAGCGCGGCCCACTCCCGGCGTTGGGCGCGGTCGTAGGCCTCACGCGCACGTGCGGCGGCTGCGGTCGCCTGAGACTCGGCGCGGTCCAGGGCCAGCCAGCGCCGGTCGTTTTCGCGCGCAGCGGGGTCGATCTGGCGCAGCACCTGCGCTTTCTGGCGACCGGCGTTGGTTGCTCGTCGCCGGGCGTTCTTTAGCGCCTCGCGTTGCGCTTCGCTGGCGGCTCTAAGCTGGTTGATTTGCTCCTGAAACTCCTCAAAGCTCATCTGAACCCCCTGTGCCGTTTTCGCATTCGTCGGGCAACAGCTCCGCGGCGTGCACGCCGATGAGGACCGGTACCTGATAGAGGATGTAGGCCAGCTCTGCGGCGTTCAGCGAGCTACGCCAGACGACAAAGGAGTCCTCTTTCTGTTGCTGCTCCTCCTCGCTGTCGGGGTCGGGCTCGCCGGGGTCGTCCACGGTGATGGTGCGCGTGCCGTCGATGGTGAGGAATTCGCCGGTGCTGTCGCCTGCAAAAAGGTGGGACCAGGCCAGCTCGTTCCACAGGGAAAGGGTCGTCACAGCGGTCTGGTCCTCGCCGGCGGGCACGTCCAGGCCGAAGCGCGGCTCGCCGGGGCGTTCTTTGATGACGAAGAACCAGCCGGCTTTATCGTCTTCGCCCTCGCCGCTGTCGCCCTTGGCCTCGACGACGTTGAGGTCGAAGCCGAAGAAGTAAATGTCCGGGTCTACCTTGGCCTCGTACAGGGGCGTCTTGATCACCACGTCCTCCGGTTCGCTGTCGTCAAAATCGCGCGGTTCGTCGAGCAGGCGGTTGCCTTCCTCGTCCTCGGCCCAGCGGGCGCGGTGAGCGTAGACCACGGCGGTGGGGTATTTCTTTAGCAGCTCGCCGCGGATGACGAGGACGACTTCTTCGTCTTTTTCGCCGCCCTCCTCGCGGTGGTCGTGGTCGCCGAGGTCCGAGGTGCGGGACCAGCGGTGCAGGGGCGGGATGTCGCGCAGCTTTTCGCGCAGGGCCTCCTCGCTCAGCCCTTCCTTGTTCAGAAAGCTGCTGACGTCCCAGAATTGGCGGAAATAGCTGCCGCGCTGGTCGGTGGGATATTCGCGCCACAGCAGCTCGCGGGCGAATTCGTGGTTGAGCCCCACCATGTAGGATTCGATGAAGCGCTGGTTGGTCTGCAGGAGGGTGATGGAGTTCTGCTCGATGAGGTTGATGTTGGGCACGAACTTCTCCGAGGAGGAATCGAGCAGCGGTTTGTACATGGGCACATCGATCTCAGGATAGGCCATGGCCTCCACGAACGTCTCCTGCTCGCGCAGGGCATCGGCGATGCGCGGTGGGACACTGATGTGGCCCAGCACGTAGCGCGGGATGGTCAGCTCGGGGTTCAGACCCTCGGCAACTGATTGGACCACCTGGGCCACGTTCAGCTCGGTGTAGACGGGCGGTTCGCCGGCGAAGGCGCTGCGCTGCACGAAATCGTAGTTGGCGCGCAGGGCGTTCTTGAAGCGCGTGGCTTCGGCGCTGTCGTTGCCGTTCGCGGATGGCAGAAAAGGGTCGCCCAGTTCGGTGACGCGGAAATCGGGCGTGCGGGGGAAGTCGTCGACGGCATCCGGGCTCTGGTTATCGGGCAGGATGACGTTGGCGTTTCTGGCCTCTCGTAGCACGCGGCGCAGGAAGAGGAAGGCGGCTACGCCAGCGACGGCGAGGACGATGGCAACCAGCAGCAGGACAGGGACCAGGAGGGCGGCGCACAGCAGCAGGAGGGCCAGCAAGAGGGGCAGGTATTGCAGCCAGGGGTATTGTAGGAGCAGATCGAGCCATGGTTCGGGGAGCGTGGTGGGCTTGACGACGTCCGCGACCTCCTCATTGGTGGGCAGTTCGTCGGGCACGGGGCGCGGCGGGGCGGGTGTCACCTCGCCGCGGTTAACGCGGTCGACGAGATTGTCGCGAGTGGAGAGGGGGCCGATGTCCAGGCGGCGGGCCAGGCGACCGCGGGGGCGGATGATGCGGCGCATGGGCGCGGAAAGCAGGGCCTGGGGCACGCGGCTGGTCTGTACGTGGCGGTAGACGGTGCTGCCATCGGCCACGATGCGCTTCTGCAGCGGCGTGGTCAGGCTGAGATATTTCTCGGGCGCGACGCCGGCTTTGGGCCGGATATTCTCCTGGTACCAGACTTTGGTAGCGAAGCCGGCAAATTGCGCCCAGTTGAGGCGGCGGTTGGCCTCCACCACGTCGCCCACCTGCTCCCAGGCGGCGTCCATGTACTCCTCCTGGTTTTCCTGGATAACTTCGGTGCCGAAATTGGCCGCGCTGCGCCAGCGGGGGTCCAGGTTGAGGTCGTGCACCCAGTTTTCGTTGTTGGGCGCGGGCGAGCCGTCCTCCTCGACCAGCAGATGCGAGGTCAGCGCGTGCCAGCGACCGTAGAGTGGCGGGGTGACGAGCGGATCGGGGTCCCCCTCTTCTTCCTCATCTTCAAGTTCCAGTTCAGACTCCTCGTGCGCCGCGGCGGTCGTTTTGCGCTTATACTCCTCGGCAAGGTTGATGAACGAGGCCAGCTGTTCCTGGAAGCGGTGGGGGTAGCTATCGTACCATACATCGTAGTTGGTATACTCCTCGGCCTCTTCTTCGTCGAGACAGGCGGTGGGCACCTGCAGCGCACCGCCCAGGCGCAGGATACCCTTGAGGCGCTCGTCGGCGATGCCGTCGACGTTGGAGCCGGGATCCTGCACGTCGATGTCACGCCGCCCCACGCGGCTGTCGGCGACGCGGGGCTGCAGGAGGCGCACCAGGTACTCGAAGTCGCCCACGGTGCCGGTGCGGAAGTACCAGCGATAGTAGTAGGGAAAGGCAGTCGCTTCCTGCGAATCCCGTCCGGGGTAATCGGCCCAGGCGATGGTGTTGGCGTTGAAGCCGGTGACGGCGGGGTCGCGGCCCAGCCCGGCGAGGCGACCCGACTCGAAGGAGGGGATGAGAAAGGCGTGGTAGGGAGTGTTTTCGCCCAGCTTGCGCGGGCTGAGGAGGCGAGCGTGGGCCAGGTCGGGGTTCTCGTCGAGCACGCTCTTAAATTGGGCGATAAAGGACGGCTCGTCGTCGGTGATGGGGTCGTGGCCCGCGCCGACGATGTTGCGGTCGACGTGCACGTGGGCCCAGGCCCAGAGATCGGCCGGCGGGGGGAAGACGTCGCCGGGCTCGGTGGCCCCTTTCAAGGTGAAGTAGGGCAGCGGGCGATTGAAGACATTTTGACCGTCTTCAAACTCCTCTTCGGCGAGCACCACCAGGGTCAGCCAGGGCACGAGGCGCTCGCCGTCGGGGGCGCTGGGCGTGTAGCGCCAGGGGAAATCTTCGTCGTAGAAGTCGACGTAGGGCAGGTAGTTGGGTTCGAAGTTGGTGATCCAGTCGCGCGGTTCGCTTTTGACGATGGCGCGGGGGTCGACGCCGATGACGTCGCCGGGGCCGTACAGCTCGATTTCTTTGTCCAGGGGCTGATCGGCGGGGTCGGTCAGGCCGGAGCCGCTGATGTTGAGCGTGACCAAGATTTTGCCGCGGCGGTCGTCGGCGCCGGCGGGCGCTGCCACCTGGTTGGCGAGGCCCTGGCGTAGCCAGGGCAAAAAAGAGTAGGTGCCGATTTCGTCGCTCATTCTGCCCCCTGCATTTCTACTTGCGGGATGACGTGTAGCTCTTTAGCCAGGTTGGGATCCGTTGCCACCTGCTGCTTCATGAACTCCTCTGCCTGTACCTGGCTGGTGAAGTTGAGGGCTTCCTGGTTGTAGGCGGTGTTGTCGCTGTTGAAGGTCACAGCGTAGGTGGCGACGCCCACTTCTACCTTATCCTCGAACGGTTTCAGAGCCTTCTGTTGCTTGTAAGAAATGGTCGCTTTGGAGACGGCGTTGCCGTTAAGGAACAGGCTGAACAGCGCGCCAACCCAGGTGAAGAAGCTTTGCACGAAGCGCTCGAAGTGAGTGTCGACGATGATCTTTTCGTAGCGCACGATGCGGCGCACGGCCTGGGGGGCGTGGACCTGCTCGCCGGCGACGGACAGCTCCAGCCCGCCCTTCATGGGCTCGAACGATTTGGCGTTGAGCAGTGCGTCGTCCGATTTATCGAAATATTGGCCGACGGCGAACGATTCCTCGACGGCGCCGCGCTCGTCGATGCCGGCACTGCTGATAGAGACGTCGAAGCGGTTGGCGTCGCTCGGTTTCTGGTTGCCCACTTTGTCGATGGTCAGGCCCAGGGGGACCGCGCGCTGGCTGACTTTGAGGCTGCCCACCGGGTGCAGAATCAGATCGGCCGTTGCCTCGGCGCTGCGCAGGGAGACCAGCAGCTGGTTGGCGGCGGGTAGGGTCGCCAGCCAGTTTTCCGATTTCTGGTACTCGTCCACCAGCAGGGGCATGACGCTGATGGGCGGCAGGGTGGTTTCGGCTTCGCTGCCCCAGGTGTGGCTGAAGTCGACGTCGATGTCGAAGAAGAGGAGGGAAATGGAGCCGGTGCCTTCCACGTGCCAGGGGGTAGGCCCTTCCAGGGAGCCGCGCATGCGCACGCTGAAGAGGCCCACGCCGAAGACCTTGACGGAGAGGGAGGCGGAGATGGTGATGATGAAATAGAAGGGGGAGAAGCGGAAAAGGGCGTCGAAGGCCAGGTGCCCGTCGATGTTGAAGGCGTCGAGGCCGAAGTAGAGCTCGACGGCTGCCCCGAACTGGACGGAGTTGGAGGTGACGGCGAAGTAGCCCTCGATGCGGATGCGGGCGAAATCGGTATTGAGGATGCTGATGGCGATGCGGGCGATGGCTCCGAAGGGTAGCGGAGGCGGGTTGAAAGCGGGGTGGAAGCCGCCGACGCTGACGACAAAGCTGGCGTCGTCGCCCCAGCCCACCAGCAGGCCCATCTCTCCCTCGAGGGTGATAAACAGGATGCGGGAGTCGAAGATGGCGGCGAAGAACCACAGCCGCTTCTTGTCGAATTCGATGGCGCCGATGAAATTGACCTGGATGACGATCAGGGCCGCTTCTTCGTCGGGCAGGACGACCTTGAGCACGCCCAGGATGGCGATATTGCCGGGGATTTCGATGATGATGCCCAGGGAGACGGTGACCAGGTTGGGCGTGCCCCAGCCGATTTTGACCATGGGGCCGATGAGGAAGGTGCCGTCCTCCACGGGGAAGTAGTTTTTGAGGTCGCTGATGATGCGCGAGGCGTTTTCGACCACGTTCTGGGGGAACATGATGCTGTTGATGCCGCCGTCACGGATGCCGGTGGCGATCACCTCCAGGCGCATGGTGCGGTTGAGGCCCAGCAGGCCGCCCACGGCGCTGAGGGTGAAGCCCAGGCCCAGCTGGATGGGCGAGCCGAATTCGGCGGTGATGATCAGCAGCAGGGAGAACCCTTTGGAGCCGTCGGGCAGGCGGGTGGTAATGAGGGCGATGGCTTTGACGCTGACGATGCCGCTGAGGTCCAGTTCCAGGATGCCGTCGTACTGTTCTTTGTCGGGGTCGAAGCGCAGGAAGCCGCCGCCTTTGACCACGGCGGCGTCAATGGAGAGGCCCACGCCGCTGGGCGCTTTGAAGGCGAAAGTAAGGTCCAGGGGGCCGAGATTGCCGTCGTTGTCTGCGGGAAAGCGCAGGCGCGCTTCGGCGCCCATGCGGTCTATGACCGCCTGCAGCGGGCCCAGATTGGCCTTGAAAGCCACGGACGTTTCCAGCTTAACGGGCGGGTCGGCGGTAAAGGCGAGGATGATGTAGAAGTTTTGCAGTTCGATGGGGCCCAGGCTGATGTGGGTGGGGATGGCGATTTCCACGCCACCGCTGCCTTCGAAGGCGAGCCCTGCGCTGGCCTGCCAGAGGGCCTTGAGGTCGAAGTTGCCCTCGATGCCCTGTGCGGAGACCACTTCGGTGATGAAGCCGTCGCCGCCGGAGAGGTCGACGACCAGTTTGCCGCCCTCAACTGCGGCGCCGATGAGGGGTTCGGCGGTGGCGCCGTCGGCGCTGAAGCCGAGGGATAAGCCAATGTCGGCGGCTAGCTTCTGGGCCTCCACGCGGCTGCCGCCGGTGACGCCAAAAATGACCAGCGGGCCTTCCGCGTCCTGGCCCACGATGCCCAGCGCCAGATCCAGACCGGCCTCGGCCGTGGGAAAGCCGAGGGAGAGCGTGAAGGGAGGCGACAGGTTCCCTTCCAGTCCGGCTTCGAAACGGGCGGCGAGCGTCAGCCGCGTGGACCAGATGGAGACCACGGGTAGTTCGGTATCGAGATCTTCGGTGGCGGGAATGCGCACCTTGAGATCCAGGGAAGGGGGTGAGGTGGTGGTGTTGGGGGTGAGGCTGAAGACGTAGGCCTCCAGCGTTTTCACCCCGCCGGTTTCCAGGATGTCAACCGGCAGATCGAGGGCGTCAAACAGCTCTTGCAGGAGGTCGAACAGGATCTGACCGTCGAAGGTGGGGCTGCCCCAGTCGTAGAGATCCTGGAGGTGCTGGGCGGGATTCTCGAACATGGTTTGCAGGCGCTCGATGTGCAGCGTGCGCCGCAGGTAGGGAGGGTTCAGGGGATCGCCGGGTAGGCCTTCTTCCCGGCGCTTTTCCAGGAGTCCGATGAGGTTGAGGACTTCGACCGTGGGCAGGGAGAGGGCTTCCAGGTACTGGATGAGAAAGTAGTCCAGCAGTTTGCGGGGCAGTTCGGCGGCGAAGGCCTGTACTTCGGCCCGCTCGGGGGCGGTGAGGCCGCCCAATGAGCCGGCGAGGTCGTCCAGCTGCTGAGCCAGGGTGGTGATGGCTTCGATCAGGCCGGCGAGGGCGGTGATGACGGCGAGGCCGCCGGCGATGATGGCGACCGGGTCTTCGTCGGCGATGGCGTCGTCGAGGGTAGTGACCGACTCGCCCAGGCTCTGGGCCATGGCTCCCACGGCGTCGACGGCGTCCAGGACCTGGGAATGATCGGCCAGGGTGGGTGGCAGGCGCAGCCCGAGCGAGGGGATGGT
>JBMCFH010000083.1:0-14524 GCA_048620455.1 Chloroflexota bacterium
GGCGGTTACTCTCTCCGCCGGCGATGGCCTGAGCGGCGGCGGGGACATCTCCGCCAGCAGATCATTCGCCGTAGATGCCACGGTTGTGCGCACGTCACGGACCCTGACGGCAGGCAACGGCCTTACGGGCGGCGGCGATCTCTCTGCCAATCGAGCCTTCAACCTGCAGACGCCGGGCACGGTCTCGGCGCAGAGCAGCAACAGCGCTGTGGAACACCACACCCACGCGGTGACGGCCAGCAGCAATCCGGGCGAGAACGAGCGCCTGCTAAAGAGCAACGCGAGCGGCTGGCTACAGCTTGAGCGGCTGGGGTTGGGCGTCTCGCCAGACCACCCGTTGCATGTGTCGGGCGACAGTTTTTTCGACGGGTCTGTGGGCGTGGGCGTGGAGACGCCCGAAGCCGCCCTGCACAGCGTCGATGACGCCGGGGCGCAACTGCGCCTGGGGTACGACGCGGACAATTACAGTGATTTCACCGTCGCCGCCACCGGTACGCTGACCGTCGCGCCGACGAACAACCTTCGCCTTCAGCCGGCAGGGGACATTGTCCTGGACCCAGTTGGCCTGGACGTGCTGCCCGGGCAGGGCTACGAGGTCAACCTGGGGCAGCTTTCCAACAAATACCTGACGCTGCACGCGGCGGAGCTCTGGGTAGAAACGCTCGTGGCGCAAGACACGATGGCCACCATCGGCGGCCGCATCCTGGTTGGTCCCACGACGACGCTAATCGCCGATTTGAATGATACCGCGACCTCGATCGACGTGGAGCACAACCAGATGAGCAACGGGGACATTGCTTACCTGGAGGCCGACGGCAAGGTCGAATTTATTGCCATCGATTCCGCGCCGTCGTCTATCACCGGGGGATACCGTTACACGGTTACTCGCAACCTGGATGGCTCCGGCGCCGATGAGTGGTTTGCGGGGGATGCTCTATTCAATACGGGCCAGAGCGGCGACGGGTTCATCGACCTGTATTCCTTCGCCGGCGTCACATCTGGGACATCAGGCCCGACCATCGTGGGCAACGTACGTGCCAGCAGCACCTACAATGATTGGGTTGAGCATTGGGCCATCGGCAACCTCAACGGCCTCTACGACTATGGCACGGATACCTATGGCGTGGCCTTCGGCGGCTATGGCGAAGCCAATTACCTGACCATCGACCCAATCAACGGCATCCGGTTCTTTGACGAGTCCGACATGCTCAGAGCGCAGCTAAGCAGCGATACGTGGACGCTGGGTCACACGGACACTGCGCACATTGAGCTGACACCATCGAAGCTATCCATGCTCGACGATGCGGGCGACGAAAAGATTGTGCTCGGGGATGCAGGTGACAGCTATTTCGCCGGCGTCATGACCATCGGCGCCGATGGGGAGATCCGCCAGGGATCGGGCACATTGGGCACGAATTTTACGGGTCTGCGCATCTGGCGCGATTCAAACATCGGACGCATTGCAGGTTACAACGACGACGATCTGCAATGGTATGCGGATACGGATGGCAGATTGTATGCCGGCGGCGGGTCGATTTTCCTGGACAGCAACGGTCTCTCTCTAGATATAACCGACGGGTACAACGCAAATGAAGCGGTTACTTTTTACCGTTCTTCAACTCGTGTGGCTGATCTGTATGCCAACTTCATTCCAGATCCTGTCTCCACCAACGAACTGTATCTGATGTTGCAAGATCCTGGCGGCAGCGACGAGCCCTACCTCTATATGTATTCCGATGGGTTTGCCGCTGGCGGGAGCATCACCCTACACAGCGACCAGATGACGATGGATGGTTTCACGCAGGTGGTCGGCAATGCGGACATCACCGGCACCCTGGATGTGGGCAGCGAAAACGATATACGCTTTCGCATTGATACGTCTGAAACGGGCGACCCGTACAACTTGGGATTCAGCGGCAACCCACGTCGAATGATAGTGGTCTCGGAACAGGGCAGCATGAATCAGGCGATGGTTCTTGGTGATGCGTCTGTTGTCGGAGACACAATGTTTGGATTATCTTCGGCCACTGACGGCAGTACGTGGGTTCCCAAATTCGTCGTCACTCAGGGCGGCAAAGTAGGCATTGGGCAAACCGACCCCGGTGCAAGGCTGACCGTTATAGATGACGGTTCCAAAGATATAGGGTTGATTCGGCGCGATTCAGTAACCACAGGACATCAGTCGCTATTATCCTTTGCAGTCAGCACAGGCGTGGACATCAGGACGGCGGCAATTGGAGTCGAACGAGATTCCGGGTCAGGAAGCGGGGACATCATCTTCCTGACGGGTGACGCCGGTAGCCCGGAGTTGGCCGACCTTGACGAAAAGATGAGGATACAGAGAAGCACCGGGAATGTGGGCATCGGACACGACGATCCGGCATCGCGACTCACAATACTGGAAAACACAGACGACTTTGCCGTCATGGTTACCAACGGCGGCAACGCCAGCAACCGCAACGGTATCGCCATCCGCGCCGGGCAATTCACCGACCCGTCTGCAGCGTTTTTGGGCTTCTATAGCGGGGATGATTCGCAATTCGTCGGAAGCATCCTGGGCGACGGCAGCGGGGGCGTGAATTACACCAGCTCTTCGGACGAGCGTATCAAAGACGACATTCGTTCGCTGGACGGCGGGCTGGCAACGACGCTGGCCATGCGCCCGGTGACGTACCGGGGCAAGGGCGCGGAGAAGGACGGGCGGCGCGCGCTGGGTCTCGTGGCGCAGGAGCTACGCGACGTGGCACCGGAGGCGGTGAGCGAGATGGAGGGCGGGCTACTGGGCATTGATTACGGGCGGCTCACGCCCATCGCCATCGCCGCTATTCAAGAGCAGCACGAAACGATATTGGCGCTGGAAGCGCGCATAGAAGAACTGGAGGCAATGAGAGTATGAAACTAAAAGTAGAAGACATCGTACGCCTGACACAACCAATGGCCAGCAACGGCAGCCGGCCGGCGTCGGCGCTGCAGCACCTGGCCAACGTGGCCGGCTCGGCAGAGCTGAGCCTGGCCGTGTTGCTGCTTTCCGACCACGTGCAGGCGGCGATGGAATATTACGAACGCATCCGCATCAAGCTCAACGATAAGTACGGCACGCTGAATGAGAAGACCAACCGTTACGCGTTTGCGACGGATGAGGACCGCCGGCGCTTCGACGACGCGTTCCAGCGCCTGCTGCAGCACGAGCTGGAGCTGGATTGCGAGCCGCTGGATTGGCAGAAAGTGAAGCAGGCCAACCTCACGGCGGCACAGCTGAGCGTGCTGCGACCGGTCGTCGATGGCCTGCCGGCCGCGCCAGGCGAGGATTACAACCCGCTCAGCGACTTCGAAGACGAGCTGCTGGGCGGCGACGAGGAGTAAGCCATGTTACACATGCAAGTTTCGGTCGATCACTGGCCGCGCGCCGTCGAGGCTCTGCCCCCGGGGAGCCTGGTCAAGGCTGTGGATCGCGGGGACATTCTGCGTGACTCCAAAGCGATAAACCCAGACGTGACCACCATGCTGCGCCACGTGGGCGGACCGCAGAATATCTTCTGGGGGGACCTGGAGTTTAACAAGCAGCTCGCCGTCGACTTCTTCGAGACGTTCATCGACGAGACCTTCCGCAAAGAGTACGCGCAGCACACAGACCTGGTCCAGGAATGGAACGAGTACCTGGCCAGTTCGCACACCGGCGCCGAGCTGCAGGCGCGATTGACGTGGGCCGAGGCCTGCGCCTGGGTCTGGAAGAACGTCTATCGCACCCAGCCGGAATTCCGCCACATCCGCCTGGCGCTGGTGAATGCGCCGGTGGGCAACGACATCCACCGGCGCTTCGCCGAAATCGCGCTGGAGTATGACTGCGTCCTCAGCTACCACGCCTACGACAAATTCCTGGGCCTGAATGAGCGGGATCCGCTCTCCTGGCGCTGGCACTGCGGCCGCTGGCACTACATGGAAGAGGACTGGGGGCTGAAGCCCGATTGGGTTTTCGGGGAAGCCGGGCCATATGCGAGCGTGACCGATGGCTGGCGCTCGGGCAAGGTCCTTGGCGGCAACCGCGAGGCTTACGTCGCCGCGGTGCGCACGTGGGTGAGGGAGCTGGCGCAGACGCCGGCCTACAAGGAGGGGCGCCTGAAGGGGTTTGGGCTCTTCACAACCGGGCAGACCGACGGCGGCTGGGACGATTACTACACGGAGCAGCCAGAGCTAGACATGCTGGCCGAGATGCTGGCCGCGGAGTGGGAGCCGGGATCGGGCGTGGTGTTGCCGCCGCCGCCGAAGCCGGATCCAGAGCCGGCGCCGCCGGACCGGGTGCGCATCGTGAAGGACATCCTGCCGCGCCACCCGGATTTGACCTACGGCATTCGCCCGTTGGAAGCAATCGAGAATATCATCATCCATCACAGCGACGCGCCGGCGGACCGCTCGCCGGATGCGATTGCAGCGTACCACGTGGACACCAACGACTGGCCAGGCATCGGCTACCACTTCTACATCCTGGGCGACGGCACGATTTATCAGACCAACAACCTGACCACGCATAGCTATCACGCCGGACCCTGGAACCTGAGCAGCGTCGGCGTGGCCCTGGCCGGCGACTTCACCAGCGTCGGGCCCTCGCCGGCCCAACTGGAGGCCGCGCGATTCCTCCTGGCCTGGCTAGAGGAAGTGTTTCCGGAGGCGCCGCTGCTGCCTCACCGAGAGGTGATCGGCACAGAGTGCCCGGGCGAGACGTGGGCAACGTGGTGGCCGGCGCTGCGGGTTCCACAGCCCGAGCCCGAGGAGCTGCCGCCTATTCGAGTTACTTACATCTTGATTCCCCCATGGCGCGAGCTGAGTGAACAGGAGACGGCCGCCGTCGTCGACCTGGCCGCGGACGGCGTAAAACTGCCCGACGGCACGGAGACGGATGGCGAGCATCCCGTCACGCCCAGCCACTTAGACTTCTTCCAGTCGGTGCTATCTGGCACCGAGGGCAGCCGCGGCATCATCCTCTGGGGGGACCGTATCGGCACGGGCCTGACACCGGAATGGGTGGAAGAGAATCTACCGGAGACCCTGGAGCGGCTGATCTGGTTGGACCCGGAAGTGGCGCCTGGGACCATGACCTCCTTCGCGCTGTCGCCGCCGATTAAGGACATCCCGCTGACTATCACCAGCGGCTGGCGGACGCGGCGCATTTACCAGGGCGTCGAATACGAGCACGAGGGCATCGACCTGCGGGCGGTGCGCGACGGCCGGCCGGTGACCATCGTGGCCGCGGCCGGCGGCGTTGTGGACCGCCGCGCCTACTCCGAGAAGGGCTACGGCCACTACATCCGCCTGCGCCACGAGGCAGACGGGGGGACGCGCTTCACCTGGTACGCACACCTCTCGGCCATCTCCGAGGGGATAGAGGAAGGCGCCGCCGTCGCCGCCGGCCAGCAGCTGGGCATTGCCGGCGATACGGGCAACAGCGACGGTGTGCACCTGCACTTCGGCCTGGAGCACGTGGGTCATGGCGCGCGCGGGCGCTTCATCCAGGGGGACTGGATAGACCCCACGCCGTGGCTCTTTGAGTAGGCAACAAAATGCCCCACGCCTGCGGGACTACTTCAGCTCAGCCACGAAAGTAGGCACTTACGGATAGAGGCGTTTCCGTAAGTGGCTTTCCCTGCGGGACGCTGGGACGTTTGCGCGCAAACATTGAGCGAGCCCCGCAGCCGCGCGGGGCTCGCTTTTTGCAACGATCAGGGAGAAACGCTAGGCCGGCGTTCCGGGGTTTCCTTGCGGGAGTGGTGCCAGTAGTACTCGTCGAGCGTCCGCATCAGCCTGGAGACTTGCGCCGGCTCCCCCTGAAAGGTGTAGACCTTCTCGCGACTGTGCATATCCACCTGGCGCGGCACGCCGGCAATTTCGTAGAACTCGATGCTCGCCAGGCGGATCCGTTCCAGGTCGAAGACGAGCCAGCCGTTTGCGATCAAGAACTCCGGCCGCGGCGCATCCGCAAAGCGTCCGAATTTCTTGTCGCCAACCTTCTTCGTGTCACCCATCGACGACCTCCCCGCCCTCGATCAGCGGCGGCTCCGGAGGATTTGGCTGTGGCAGCGCGCGCGTCTCCCGCACGAACTCGGCCAGGGTGCGGCGCTCGTCGACGAGCAGTTGCTGGATGAGCGGGTCGCTGCCCGGGCTGAAGACGCGGTGGGTCACCTGCGCCTTGAGCCAGTCGCGCACGTTGAGTAGCGCCTGCAGGCGGACCTGGTCGATCTTGCGCTCCGTCTCCGTCTTGGCGATCGGGAGGCCGGCCACGCGGATAACGCCCGGCGCGCCGCCATAGGTGAAGCGGATCTCGTAACCGTAGCGCTCGCCGAAGCGGCCGGCCACGAACAGAATGCCGCCGGCGCCGAGCCTGGCCAGCTCCGTGATTACCTCGCTCTGCGCCCGCGCAATGGTGGACGTGCTGCTGTAGTACGGGGCAAAGTTGGCCCTGGCCTCTTCGAAGTACGGGACCTCGATCTGTTCCTGTTGTTGTGCGTCAGGCGTGAAGTGGAAGTCAGTCGGCATGGGAATCCTCCTCATCTGCATACGCCTTCCGGAGCGCGGTTTCTGGAACCATGACGATGACGCCGCCGTCCTCAAGCTGCACGGCCGCGGCCTCGCCACGGTTGAGGCTCGCTAACTGCTCTGTCCCGACGACGAACGTAAGACATAACTTTCCGCGGTCCGCGGCCATGGCGAGCGAGATTAAGAAACTCGGCGGAATAAGATCCGCCAATGGGTTAGTCGGCATAGGGGTCCTCCTTGCTATGGGGAACTCGCAGCTGGACGGTGACGTAGCGGCGCACGAACATGGACTTGCCACGGTTAGGATAGTCGTCGGACTCTTCCAGGACAATGGTCTCGTCGCGGTCACGCAGGAGCTGCGCCAGGGCCTCGACGTCTTCCGGAAGGCCGACCAGGCGGACTTTGACGCTATGGCTCACGGGCTTGCTCCTCCGGCACGTCGTCGTGAAAGGCGTTGCAGAAGCCACAGTACCGCTGGCGGACGTCTTGCGGGTGCGCCGAGCCCAGGCCGCAACACAGGCAGACGATGCCCACCGCGCCGGCGCGGCGTCCGATCTCGTACGTGCGCAGGCCGGCCTGGCGCAGCACGCGGCGCCGGGCGTCGGCCTGTTTGCGCAGCTGGCGTACGTTGACGTGGTTCGGGACTTTATAGCGCCGGCTCATTCGGCTGACCCTCCCGCAGCGGCGCCGGCCCGCAGCAGGCGGTCGATTTCGGCCGCGATCAGGGCGCCGGCGATGGCGAGCTGGCGGACGCGGTCTTTGCGCCGGCGCACGGGATCGTCCCCGAACGGCCAGAAGACCAGCAGATCGCCGTACTGTTCCGGGATGGCGTAGAAGGCGGCGGCTTCCGCGAGCTCCTCGCCGTCATGCTGGTCGTCGTGGTCAGCCGAGTAGCCTTCCTCGTGGATCTGGCGCAGGCGCTCGCGGGCGATGAGGATCCAGCCGGCGGCGCCATGGTCAGCGTCTGCGACGATGTGTTCGTCGTCGTACTCCGTTTCGTAGAATTCCTCGATGAGATCGGCCAGAAGGGGTGAGATCTCGGTAAAGCGATTCCTGATCGTTTCTGCGATATGCTCGACGACCGGTGCTCTCGGGTCGGAAAATTCGGGATGGAGGAGCGCGAGCTGCAACGCCTCCATCGCCACCCAGGCCTCCATCGGATCGAACGTCAGGACCATTCGGCCGTATGCCTCGCCGATGCGTTCCCACTCCCGGGCCAATAGATCGGCTCTGTTTTCCTCGGTACTGATCATGATGTTCTCCTTCCCGGGCGGCCCTCGTCGAGAGCCGCCCGGCGTCAGTTTTGCTTACGGTTCTCTCTGGGAACCGTGGTCATTGCGCCTGGGCCTGGCGCCATTTGCGGCGCCAGCGCGACAGCGTGCGGCGGTGGGCCGCGCTGCAGGTGACTTCATCCGGCCGGGCCAGCTCGCGGCCGCAGACGGCGCAGCCGTGCTGTACGCCGCGTGGCCGGGCCGCGGCGCCGAGCGATGGGCCCGGGGCGTCCAGCTTCTTGCGCCGGCGGTAGGCGTCGCGGCGCGCCTGCATCCAGGATTTGTGCTCCTGGCAGCAGTACTTGCGCTTGCCGCTGCTGCCTGCCGCCAGCGGCTCGAGGCATAGGACACAATCTCCGGGCCCATCATCCTCTATCTCCCGGCCGGCCGGCGAGGGCGGTTGTCTTCAGGGACCTCCAGGCTGACGGTCGAGCGTGACTCGGCTTGGGCCGGTGCTGTGTCCTGGTGGGTGTCCTCAGCGCCGGCCGGGGTAGGGCGGGCGCTGTGGTAGTGGCCGTTCTGCCGGCCGGGAGAGTTGAGAGGCGGGGAGGTGGGTGTGTCGTCGCGGCGCCGCTGGTCCTCGGCGAAGAGGTCGGCGACGAGCTGGTGATACATTGTATCGGCGATGGTGTTGGCCACGCGGGCGCCGTCCTCCAGGCGCCGGCCGTCGAGGTTTTGCATGGCGGCTTCCAGGATGGCGTCTTTCTGCGCCTGCATGGCCATCTGCCGGCGCGCGTCGGGGTTGCCCAGATGGAAGAGCACGACGGCGATGACGTTAAACACCGTCCACGCGCCAATGCCCCAGATAGCGTACTCGCCCAGGGACTCCGGCGCTGCGGCCCACGTCTGCCCGCCAAGCAGGATCTCGGCGAGCACCATGAGGCCCACGCCGATCAGGTCCAGGCCGCAGGTCAAAAGCGCCACGGCGCGCTGCAGGCTGCCCTCTGAGTAATTCAGGAAGACGAACAACCAGGCAATCATACCCAGGTCGAACACGACCAGGCTCAGAAGCGGGACGTACCAGGGCAGGTTGGGCAGAGCGTTGGCCACGAAGGAGTAGGTGAGCGAACCCGTCCAGCCCAGCAAGACGATGGCCACGGCGTAGAAAACAAGTCTGGCGATGGTGCGTTGGAGTGAATGTTGTGACATGATTTAGAATTCTCCTTTGAGTGAGGGTAGGGGGTGTGGTATCCTACCCTCATGAAACAGGTTTCGGACCTGTGACTTTTGGGAGAGCCCTGGCTATATGACGCGGCCCGGGCTCTTTCTTTGTAAGCTACGAAGCCGGCACGGGTGGGGCGGTGGGGCGCGGGAGGCGTAGGGCGAGCCGGTCATTCTGTTGCAATCTCCCGTACCTGCTCCAGCTCCTGCAGGCGGCGCTCCAGGACGTTGATGTGTGCGGCGTGGCCGTTGTCGCTGTGGCGCTGGACCGTGAGGGCGTAGCGCAGCAGGGCCGGGTCGCAGCGGTCGAGCACGTCGTTATAGGATGGGCTGCCCGGGGCGCTGTGGAACAGCACGCGCCCGTGCGTGTAGAACTCGGACAGGGCGGGGGCATCCTCTTCGACGATAGCCAGGACGTCCTCGATGAACTCCTGCAGGGATACAACCTCCCCGCCGAGAGCGGTAACCTCGCCACCGTCGGCGATGAACTCCAGGTTCCCGTCCAGATCGCCCTCGTCAATCGTGCTGCGCCAGAGGTCCTGGCACTCTTGGTAGAGCCGGTCGAGGTTGTCCAGGTTGCCCTGCAGCTGGACCGCGCTGGGCATCTCCTCTTCGAAGCCGTCCGCCCAGCCCTTGATGCGCTCGTACCGGCGGCGCAGGTCGTCAATCGCCGACGCCGGCACGGGGTAATCGGCCTGCACGTCCAGCTCGTGGAGCATGGCGTCGATACGCTTGCGCGTGCTGGCCGGCTCGTTATGGCTGTTGTGATAGACCTGTTTGTCCAGCAGCTTTTTGGCGACAGAGAGGCAGATTTTGTCCCAATCGCGCCCCTCGGTGCGCACGCCCCACACGTACTCCTCGACGACCAGCCTCCAGATCTCGGGCTGCATGGCCAGCATGGCCTCGGCCAGAGCCTCGGCCGCGGGAGTGACGATCTCGTCTTTCAGGCGCTTCTTGGCTTCGGCTTCAGCTTTGGCCCGTGGATCCGCCGTCTTGGCGGCCTTTTGCGCGGCTTTGAGGCAGCGGCAGGGGCGGCCGCCGGCGTAGCAGACGACGTGGACCTCGGGCACGCTCTCCACGTGTAGGTAGTATTCTGGAGTGTAGGTGGGGCGGTACGCCAGGTGCAGGCAGTCGTTGGGGCAACCTTCTTCCAGAATGGCGGCGCCGTGGACGGCGTCGCGATGGCTGAAGTCCTCGACCTGCCAGCTGTTCACGTCGGCCGCGAGGAGGGGCAGGTCGCCGCAGACGTCCTGCGCCGCCTGCAGCCTGTTGAGGCGCCAGTTTCTTTGTTTGACGTCGAAGCAGTCCACGTCACCGCAGCGCTTCTCGTTTCCATAGCTCAGGCAAAGATCGCAATCGGTGCATGTCGGAGAGCGCACGCTATCCTGGCCAACGGGAAATTCCTCGTCAAGTGGGAACCGGGCGCCGTCGGTTAGGTCTTTCGTCGCCGCGCGCACCAGATTGTGAACGGACTTGCGCAACTTATCGGAGTTGGCGCCCCTGGCTGCTTCGGCGATGAGCTCGTCGGGTTTCTTGATCCAGCTCGCGTCTGGATTCTCCATGCGCCTTCGTACAGGTTGCGGCATCTGGAACACGGGCATCATAGCTACAGCCTGGCGCTCGCTGATGTCGCCGGCGTGCACGTGCTCCAGGACCTCCTCAGGTAGCTTGAGCAGGCGCAGCTTGTTGGTGATCGTGCTGCGGTTGAGGCCAAAGTGCTCCGCGGCCAGGGACTGGGTCCAGCCGAAGTCGTCGATGACGCGCTGGATGGCGCGCGCCTCTTCAACCGCCGACAGGTCCTTGCGCTGCGCGTTTTCGGCCCAGGCCATCGTGGCCATCTGCTGGTCGCTGTACTTGCCGATCTGCACCGGCATCGTCTGGTAGCTTTCGTCGTCTTTAGAGAGGCGATAGAAGGACGCCTTGCGGTTGTGGCCCACGGCGAGCTGTACCACCGCGTCGGGTTCATCCTGCAGGGCGGCCGCCGGGCCGCCGTACAGGTCGTAGTCCAGGACCTGGCCGTCGAGCACGATGCGGCCCGCCGGCGGGTGCAGCAGGCCGTTGCGCTTGATGTCCTCTGCCAGTTCCTCGATGTAATCCGGGTCCAGCGCCCGGCGCGTCTGCCAGGGGTTGTCTGTCATTCGTCTCAGGTCTACGTCAGTCAGTTGCATGATGCCTCCTCGTTAAAATGGTACGTCGTCAGTGCCGGCCACCTGCTGCCACCAGTCGGTGAGCCAGCTCATGGCCTCTTCGAATCTGTTGGCGGGCAGCTCGCGGTAGCCGGGGATCTCAAAGCGGCGGTAGAGCTCGCCGTAGACGCCGCCGTATTCGTTTCGGCCGCTCTGCTCGCTGATTTTCATGGCGATCGCTTTCACAGCCTGGCTGATGCGGCTGGCCTGGGCGGGGGAGATAGTGCGGTCGGGGTTGCCCAGCGTCGTCTCCAGCTCCTCCAGCCGGCTTTCGTAGCCCTCCATGCGGGCCTCGAGCAGCACCTGGTTGCGCGCCAGGCGCGTCATTGCCCGCAGCATCTTGTACGTGGCCACGGCGTCGGTCTCGCCGGCGAGGAGCTCGTCGAGGGCCGGATCGGCAGTCAGGCGGCCGTCTTCAAACGCCTCGGCCAACACGTCGTAACATTCGCGCTGGTAACGGATAAGGCGATCGCGGACTTCTTCCCTGACCCTGCTGGCGTTAATGCCGAACAGCCAGCCGGCCAGGTAACCCAGCGGCAAGCTCAGCATCTCGCGGTCACCGCGATCCGTGGTTGTTACGACCACGGATCGGGTTTTTTCCTCCAGGACCGGGTCGCGCTTGATGCGCTGGCGCTGGCTAGACCAGTCGATGCCCAAGAAGTCGCACATTTGCCGCAACGGGATGTAGACGTCGCCGGGCGGCACGCGCACCGCGACAATGGTGTCGTCGTAGAAGGCGACGTCCTTTTGCTCGATGGGAATGAGGGTTCTTTCATCGCTTGATTTCTTCATTGCTGCCTCACTTCGTGATAAATCGCCCGTCGGAGTACGAGCGTATGCTGCACAGCCAGGCGATATCCCCCGGATCCAGATTGAAATACTCAAGCTCCACCTTCTTCGCGTCAAAGCGCTTGTGCAGGATCCGCTCTGCCTCTCGCGCGTCTGTAGCTGGGAAGATGTGGAGGATTTCGACATCGACGCCCGGCATGCTATTGAGATGCCTTCGTCGTTCTGTCGGGTATGCGCTAATGCCTATCTTGAATGTGTTGACGGCGGATTCGACGCAGAAGAGGTACACCCACTTTGAGCTGAAGTGGTCTGTTTCCTCGGTAGGGGAACTGAGCATTAAGGAGAGGAAGGCTTGCATCGCCATTAGGTCATGAACGTACGCAGTGCGCTCAAGAGACGCCACTTCAACGAATAATCTAATCGCGTTGAGAGTGGAGGAGATATCCTCTTTCCCAAGGGCAACACCATACTTCTCGTTGATTTCCTCGAATACCCCTGTGAGAAAACCGGCGAATCCCCACACATCATCTTCCTCAAAGTTATAGTCGAGCAGACGCCTTATAAGGAGATCACGAGCAGGATCGCCGGTGGAAATCGCCTCCTCAAGCGGCGGCAGGATTTCCACGGCAGCTTCTAGTAGACGAGGGCCTAACAGGTCAAATTGCTCTAGAACCTTCATTTTATCTCTCCTAATAGCTCAATTACCTCCAGGCCGTGCTCCTCCACCAGGTGCTGGCCGTGGGCCTCAATCATGTCTACGGCGGTCTCCAGATACCTGGCTTCGTTCTGGGGCGCATAGAGCAGATCGATCTTGCATGGTTCGTGCTGCAACGTGCTCGAGCCGGCGACGACGGAAATGGCCACCGTGTCGGGGTTGACATATTCGACGGCAAAGGAGACCGCCAGCCGATAGCGGGCGGCGACGTTGACCAGGCGGCGCAATTGGTCGCTCATGGCGCGCTTACCTCCTCGGCCTCGTGGCACGGATAGTAGCGGGCGGTGACGCCCGGCTCTTCCCACCGGTGTTCGCCACAAAGGCAGCGCAGGGGAAGGGTGTTGGGGTCCACATCCAGGAAGACGTGCTCGTCGGTGATCGGGTTGCAGGCCAGGACAATCAGGTCGCTTTCGTCCATCGCTTGGGTGAGATACAGGTACTTATTCATCCGTAGTTACCTCCTGTTCCATGAGTGTCTTGTAAAGTTCAATGGGGACTTTGGCGCCGGTCTCGCGGGATATGACGGATGGCCCATTACGCAGATCCACGACGAGGCCGGGGCGCAAGTTCTCGACGAGGAACACCCACAGGCTGCGGGCCACGAACCTGTTTTCCGGCGCCGGGAACATACTCCGGACGCGCCTGCTGCGGTACTCGCCTTCGTAGATAACGATCTGCCGTCTGATCATGAACCCTCCTTCATCACTTCTACACCACTTCTACGTGGTCGACGTGAATTTCTACCTTGGGTAGCCGGCCGCGCAGCCAGGCGCGGATGCAACGCCGGCGGCCACAGGTCATGCCGGGATCTGCCGGCCGGCGCCGGCATATAACACACAGGCCTGTACGCCGGCGAAAGGCGGCGGCGCGGTCGATGCGCTGGTGGCGCTGCCTATCGCGGTTCATCGACGTCCTCAAAGAGCATCAGCTGCTCGCCGTTGGGTTCTGCCCTCAACTCCTCCCAGGGCAGACCTGGATAGATCTCGTTAACGCGATTGATGGCAGCGGTGGGGTCGGCGGCCTGGATCAGCTCGCTGAAGTCCACACGCTTGCCACCGCGGTAGTAGTAGCCGAAGACGCGCCAGACGGGAATGGTGCTGGCCATCTCACACCTCCATCGGTTCGGCCGCGGCGCCGTACAGTTCGTATAGCGTCTTGGCGTTGCGGGTGAGCACGACGGCCTCGACGACCGCCGGCACGTGGGCGGCCACAGTGGCCACGTAACAGGTGAAGCCATACTTATCCTCGCCGGCGTGGTAGGGGATGAGGAGCTCGGCGCAGGCCTGGCGCAGATGCTGTTGCCTGGCCGGCGGTAACTGCGACAGGAGCACGATCTGGAATTCGGGCCAGGTTTCCAGGACGGCGAGCTCTACGTGATAGACGGGGCTTTCAGTGGTGTGAGTCATAGGGTTGCTCCTAACGCTGAATCACTCCGCAGTAACAGGGCAAGACCTGCAGGCAATCCTCGCAGCGCATCGGCGGGACAGGGTCACCGTCGAGCAATTTGCGAATAAGGTGGCCGGTGGGGTACACGGTTTGGGGATCGACGCCGCCCCTGGCCTTCGATTGGGCGCTGGCGATCGCCGCCTCGCGATCCAGGACGAAGGCGGCGACGTGCTCCTCGCTCAGCTCCAGCTCCAACAACTCGCGCATTTTCTTGGAACGTTTGCCCACGCCGGCCCTCAGCAGCCACTCAAAGACGGCCTTGTTGTCGCCGGCGGCGCGGAGTTCGGAAAATTTCCGATCTTTGCGCTTCTTTCTTTCTTCTTCTTTCTCTTTACTCTGGTGAGGTATAAGAGAAGAAGAAGAAGATCGCGCGCGTGTGACTGGAGATCGGAAATTTTCCGAACTAAGATCGGAAATATTCCGATCTT
>JBMCFH010000084.1:0-14414 GCA_048620455.1 Chloroflexota bacterium
GCTCGGTGGGGACACCGGCCACAGCAACTCACAAATCTTTAGTGCTCCCGCGCGAAGCGCACGGTCGTTGCGCTGCCTTTCTCGCATGCTATAATGCACCTATTCTGAGGAGCACAACGAGCGATTCTATGGACAATACTTCTAACAACCGTCGCACCCGCCCCAGAATCCGGTTGCCGCTGTGGGGGGTCGGCCTGATTGCACTGCTTGGCATTATCGTGCTCGGGGCGACTTCTGTCTGGGTGTTCAGGAGCGTCCAGAGGATGGCGGCGGCGCGGGACGGGAACAGTCCACAATTTGAAATGTCGGAGGAAGGAGAAAGCCAGGATGGCGCCTCTCTCTGGAACCTGGACGATCCGCTGGTATCCGCCGACCCGGATGCTGACCAACCTTCCGGCGGCCTTTCCATAGACTCATTGCAGCGGTGGTCGGGCGACGAACGCGTGTCGCTGCTGCTGCTGGGTATCGATCTGCGCTGCGGAGAAGAAGGGCCGACCCACACAGACAGTATGATGGTGCTCACGGCCGATCCGGTCGGCCTGTCGGCGGCGGCCCTATCGCTGCCGCGCGACCTGTGGGTAGAAATACCGGGCTTCGGCGTGAACCGCATCAACCAGGCCTACTTCCTGGGTGAAGCTCAGGATTACCCGGGCGGAGGGGCAGCGCTGGCGGTGGAGACGGTAGAGGCTACCCTGGGCGTCCCCATTCAATATCACGCTGCGGTGAACTTCGAAGCGTTCACCGAGTTTGTAGACTTGATCGGAGGCATCACCGTTGAGGCTTCCGAAGATATCGAGGATCCCGACTACCCTGACAATTGCTACGGCTACGAAGGATTCTTTTTAGACGCCGGGGAACACGAACTCGATGGGCAACAGGCGCTGAAATACGCGCGCACGCGGGCCACAGCCGGCGGCGACGTCGACCGCGCCGCGCGACAGCAAGAAGTGGTCATGGCCGTGCGCGACCGCGTGTTGCGCCTGGACATGGTGCCGCGGCTGATGGTGCAGTCTCCGGACCTGTGGCGCTCTTTCCAGGACAACGTGGACACCAACCTGTCGCTGGAAGAAGCGTTACAGCTGGCGTTGCTGGCGCAGGATATACCGCGCGACAACATCCGCATGGAAGTCATCGACTATGAGCACGTCTACAATGAAACCACGCCCGATGGCCAACAGGTGCTGGTGCCCGACCGCGAAAGTATCCGCTCGTTGCGCGACGAGTTATTTGCACCGCCGGCCATTCCCACGCCGGTCATCGAGAACCTGCCGCTGAAGATGCGCGAGGAAGATGCGCGCATCGTCATCCACAACGGCACCTCCGTTTTCGGGCTTGCCGGCGACACCGAGGAGTACCTGTCACAGCAGGGATTCCGTGTGGTGGACATCGGAAACGCCGATTCCGCCACCTACCAGAGCACCCAGATCCTGGACTTTGGCTCGCACCCCAACACAACTCGCTACCTGGCTCAGATAATGGATATCCCCCCGCTCAACATTTCCTACAGTTCAGAGCCTGCGGAAGCGTACGATGTACTCGTTATCCTGGGCGACGACTGGCAAGCACCCTCATCAGATACAACTTCCCCCTGATCCTGAACCACTCGCAGAGATTACTTACCCACAGACAGATCGTACACCTCGCGAGGCCGCCATCCCGAGCGCTCGGCAATCGCCGCGGCGGCCTCTTTGCGCCGCACGCCGCGCTCTAACTCGGCGTCCATCGCCTCCAACACCTGAGCCTCGCTCCAGCGCAACTCACCGGAACTGGCTCCTGCAATAACCACCGTGATCTCGCCGCGCACCGCTCCTTCCGAGAAGTATGCCAGCGCCTCGCGGGGCGTGCCGCGCCACAACTCCTCGTACATCTTGGTCATCTCACGGGCGACGACCAGCCGGCGCGGACCCAGCACCGCTTCTATATCCGCCAGCAGGGCCAGCAGCCGGTGCGGCGCTTCGTAAAGGACCAGCGTGTGCTGCACGCTGGCTACTTCCTGTAACGCTTCACGCCGCCCCTTCTCCTGTCGGGGCAAAAAACCGAGGAAGAGAAAGCTGTCGCTGGGCAGGCCGCTGCTGACCAGCGCGGCTACCACGGCAGTCGGGCCCGGAATGGGGCTGACGGTGACGCCGGCTTCCAGCGCCGCCTGAATCAAACGATAACCCGGATCGGAGAGGCCGGGCATCCCGGCGTCGGACACGAGGGCTACGTCCGCCCCCTGCAACCGCTCAACCAGCTCCGCCACGCGCCCTTCGTCGCTGAAATCGTGAAAGCTGATCAGCGGCGTCTCGATCCCATGGTGTTGCAGCAAGCGGCCCGTCGTCCGCGTATCCTCAGCCGCAATCAGACTCACCTCGCGCAGCGTGCGCAGCGCGCGAAGGGTAATGTCCTCCATGTTGCCGATGGGGGTACCGACGAGATACAGGGTGGGCATGAGGGGATTGGAGATTGGAGATCAGGGATTGGAGGTTTGTCAGACGGCGTCGGCCGCCAATCTCCAATCAACCAATCTCCGATCTCCCCTACGAATGATTCTGTACAAAGTCAAAGAGCAGCAGATTCTGGTTACAACTGGCCCGGCTCTGCACCGAGTAGACCTGCGAGACAGCCGTGCCGTTGCTGGTCTCCAGTTGCACGTTGTAATCGCGTATCACCGGCGCGTTGAACAGGAACTGCTCGTATCCCGATGGACTATAAGCCGGCGCGCCGCCCACCGGCACGCGCTCGTCAACGCCGCTGCCCCAGACGTGCACCCGGTATTGGCCACTGGGCACCGGATTCTCGTTCACATCCAGCACCTCTCCTGCAATGCCCATCCAGTTGCAGCCGGCGTTGTTGGCGAAGTTTTGCAGGTACATAGGGCTACTATCGGTCTTGGTGAAAAGGAACGCCGAGCGCGTGTTGGTCGCCGTGGGCGATGGGCCGGGCGTTTCTGTGGGCGTCGGCGTGGGCGTGTTGGTCGGCGTGTTGGTCGGCGGCGGGAACGTGGGCGTGATCGACGGCACCAGCGTGGCGCGGCGCGTGTTGGTCGCCGTGGGTAACGGCGTCTCATCCGGGCGCACGGGCGTCCACGTTGGCGCCAGGCCGCCGCCCTCCGGCTGCGGCGTGTCAGCCAGCGTGGGTATCGCAGCCAGCGCTACCCTCGTCGGCGTCGGCTCCACCGTTTCCTCGGCAGCCTCACGCCCCAACAGCCCGGTCAGCGGCGCAGCCAGATCGGGCGCGACAATGGCGGCAATGACCCCCGCCACCACCAGCAGAATAAGCAGAACAATGAGCAACGAAACAATATTGAGTAGCGCCCCCGTCAAGGACGCGCTGCGGCCTCCACTTCTTCTTCTTGCCATCTTTGCCCCTCCAAACGTTTATGCCCCTGTATCAATGTAGCGCTCAATGTCGGCCTGCGACCACTGCTCTCCCAGCCACGCTTCAAACCGCTCCTGAAGAAGCGCAGCACGCTGGTCCGGTCCCAGGGGGCGTTCCGGATCGACGTCCACGACCTGAAGCAGATAGTAGACCGTCTGACCACCGTCGGTGCTGGACGCCGTAATGACGTCGCTGACTTCGCCCGGTTGCAGCGCAAAGGCCGCTTCTTCCAACTCTGGCACGAGTAATGTCCCCTGCGCAAAGTAGCCCAGATCACCGCCGTCTGCCGCCGTGGCCTGATCGAGCGAATGCTCCTGTGCCAGCGCGGCAAAATCGGCTCCGCCTGCTATCTGCTCCAACAGAGATTCCGCCAGCGCCTGATCGTCCACCTGAATATATCGGGCGCGCACCTGGGGGACCGTCTGCGGCACGTCGGAGGTGACGAAGGCCGACACTCTTTCGGTGAGCATCTCATAGGCCAGCGCCTCGCGGAACGAGTCCTCGCTCCACTGGTTCGCCTGTAGCCAGGCCTCGAAGCTGCCCTCGCCGCCCGTTTCCTCGGCCACCTGTCGCAGCTCGGCCATTTGCGCTTCGACCATCTCCGTCGTCACAGAGATGTCGTTGGCCTCCGCCGCCTGCTCGATGAGAGCGCGCTCGATCAGCATGTCCAAGACCAGCGCATCCTGGTCCACATCGGGATCCGGTTCCTGCAAGATGAGGCTCTGCCCCTGTTGCTGGCGCGACAGCGCCTCTTCAAAGGCAGCCAGCGTGATCGGCTCCCCGTTGACAGTCGCCGCCAGAGGTTCGCTGGGCGTCGGCGACGCCGGTATTGGCGTCTCGGTGGGCTGCGCCTCTGAATCGGGGGGCGGGAGCTGTGTGTCCTCGGCGGTCGTGGACGTCGTCTGCTCGTCTCCCGCACTACCATCACCATTCTCCCCTGGAGACGCGTCGCGACAGGCCGCGCCCAGCAGGAGCGTGAACAATAAGGCCAGGATGGCTACCAGAGTGGCAGAACGGTTGAACATAGACCGGATCATTCCCCTTTACGACGATCAGACATAATGTGAGATCAAATTATACCCGCAGCCCGGGGCGACGCAATAACCCACCTTTACCATACTCGAGGCCTGGACTCCGCCAGCGACGGTGTTCTTCAAGCTATGGTGGATCTGCGGAAAGGTATTAGAAACGACTACGCGACACACTCACAGTACAAACAGGCCGGCGGCGACGGCAAGCACCACGATAAAGATCAGCACACAGCCCAATCTAAAGAGGCTCGCCGTCAACTTAAACATCATACGTAGCAGGAACAAGATTGCCAGGAGAACTACGGACAGCACGGCCAAAACCGTTACATCTCCCAACATGTCTGGACCAAGAAACTCCATCGTTCACTCCTTGCGATCAAGCAACAGTACACATTCCATGACGGTCGGGGCAACGAAAGCGCTCACGACTCTCCGGTTACAGGATAACGGATCACCGTCGATTCGCGCACCCAGCGAGCCAGAATCAGAATAGCCACCAGCGTCAGCAGCGCCCCCGCCACCGTGTTGCCCGTCAGACCCAACTGGCGCCACAATGCGGGCCCCACCAGCGCACCCGACATGCGCCCCAGGCTGCCCGCAGCCAGCCCCACAGAGAGCACCACGCTGCGCGCGGTAGGCACCACCTCTGTGAGCAATGGCATGCTGCCCACGAAAGTCAACTCGAAGGCCAGGAACACGCCGAAAAGCGTAATCAGCGCCGCCGTCAGATTGAAGCTGGTATAGGGCATTAGAACATAGAGCAGGCAGGCCAGCAATCCCGTTGTGATCACGACCGGCCGTTTGCCAAAGCGATCAACCGTCCACCCCGCCAGCAACTCTCCGGAAATTTCCGCGCCGCCAATGACGCCGCTGGCCAGGCCCAGGTTGGTCAGGCTCAGCCCGAAACTGCGTTCCATCCAATCACCGTACATGATAAACAATATCTCATTGGCCATCAGAGCCAGAAAGGCGTAAAGGGCCACCGCCCAGATGACCGGGTGCTCGCGCAGCACCTGCAGCATCGCCGGCAAGGTAGCGGCGCGCGTATGGTCCACGTGCCCCGGCGGCAGCAGGCGCCACAACAACAGCATCGCCCCCAGGCCCAACATTCCCAGCCACACAAAGGGCGCGTGCCATCCCTGGCGCGCCATGATCCAGCCGATGATGGGCGCGCTTACCAGGAGAGCGCCGGCCCAGGCAAATTCGGTGACCGCCAGGGCCTTGCCCCGCTGATTATAGGCGACCACGTCGCCCAGATAGGATTGCATGGCCGGATCGTAAACGACCTTGGCTACGCCGACGGCCACCATGGACAGGCCCAGCGCCCAGTAGGCGGGCCACACTGCAACCACCAGGCAGCCAAGGCTGAACAGAAGCATGGCGCCCATCAGGATCAGGCGCCGTCCAAACCGTTCAGAGAGCGGGCTGAACAAAGGGCTGAAGAAACCGACCAACGCTCGCAGGGCGACCAGTTGGGCCACGGCCCCCAGCGTGACGCCCAATCCACGTGCAATAGCCGGCAGGAATGGATAAGTCATGCGCAGCGCGCTGTTGAGGAGAAAGCGGCTCAAGGTCAGGGCCGCCAGTTGCACGCGCATGCGCGGCACAGGTCTCTTTATCACAGGCTGGAGTTTAACCGACGACCATAACGCTGCCAACACCCCAGACGCAAGCTGTTTTTTATGCTTGCACGGAGTTGAAACCAAAAGTACCATTGCAGGTGAAAGGTGAAATGTAAGTAGAGTTGTTGATAATGTGCACAGTTCGTTGCCGACTCGGGATCCATCGTCGCCAAAGATACAAAGAAGTAGCGAAGAGAGAGGAAATGAAAGGCGAGAAGTGGCAAGTTCTCGAGAGTGAACTTATCGTCGACCACCCTTATGTCGAGGTGGCCATGGAGAAGATCAGTCTCCCCAATGGCCGGATCATCCACGACTGGCCCATCGTTCACGCCCGGGACTTCGTCAACGCCGTCGTCTTCAACGAGGATGGCAAGGCCTTAATCCTCGACGGCTACAAGCACGGCGCTCGCCGCTGTAGCTGGCAGGTTGTTGGCGGCTATCTGGAAACAGACGAGGATCCTCTTGCGGCTATCCAGCGCGAACTTCTGGAAGAAACCGGATACCACAGCAACGAGTGGCGCTATCTGGGTGGGTTCGTCATCGACGCCAACCGTCACGTTGGCGTGGGTCATTTTTTCCTCTGTCTGAACGCCCATCAGGTAGCTCTACCCACTTCAAAAGACCTGGAAGAGTTTTCGGTGCGCTGGGTCTCGCTGAAGGATCTACAATATGCGTTAGTGGACGGACGCATCAGCATCATCAGCTACGCCATGAACATATCGCTGGCGCTCATGGCTCTAAATAAAGTGGCCCAAAATCAGGCCCTCGCCTACCTCATTGCGCATGCCGCTCAGAATGGAGATAATTGAGCCAAACGCGCAAGGAGGTCCTTTTTGTCATCCCCCGCTCACCAACAACCAGAAACGAACGACCCAAATGATTTGAGCAGCAGCGCGCAACGCGTGCAACAGGCGCTGGAAGCCCACGGCGTGGATTGCCAGGTCATGGAACTGCCCGATACCACGCGCACGGCCAAAGAAGCGGCCGACGCCATCGGTTGTCGCGTGGATCAAATCGTCAAATCGTTGATCTTCAAGGCTCGCCAGAGCGAACGTCCGGTACTGGTCATCGCCAGCGGCGGCAACCGCGTCAACGAAAAGCGGATCGGGCAATTGTTAGGCGAAAAGATCGCTAAGGCGGATGCCGACTTCGTGCGCGAGAAGACAGGTTTTGTCATCGGCGGCGTCCCTCCCCTGGCCCACGAAACAAAGCCAGAAACATTTATTGACGAAGCGCTGCTGGCTAATGATGAGATTTGGGCAGCAGCCGGCACCCCCTTTGCCGTTTTCCGTCTTACGCCCGACGACCTGCTAACAATCACTGACGGTCAGGTCACTTCAATCAGCTAACGGCGCCTCGCCCGCCGCGGTCACATCGCGCGCTTCGGCCGAGACTTCGTCCTCCACTTCCTCCGGGCGGCTGCCGGCCATCAGCAGGCCCAATTTCTCTCGCGTGGCTTCCTCGGCGGGCATCGTGGTCACAATTTTTCCGTGATACATCACTGCGATGCGGTCGGCGAGCGCCAGAATTTCATCCAGTTCAGCAGACACCAGCAAGACGGCGCTACCCTCGTCACGCTGCTCAATGATGCGGCGATGGATGAACTCGATGGATCCGACGTCCAGCCCTCGCGTGGGCTGGTTGGCGATGAGCAAGCGTACGTCGCGGCTCAATTCACGCGCCACAATCACCTTTTGCTGGTTGCCGCCGGAGAGATTCGACGCCGGCGTTTCAGCGCTCGGCGTGCGCACATCAAATTCGTCGATCAGCCGCGCCGCCTGCTCCATGATCGGCCCATCCTTGCGCACCAGTCCGCGTGAAAATGGCCGCCGGTAGTAGCTGCACAGCACCATATTATCAGCCACCGAGTAGGCCAGCACCAGACCGTGTTTCTGCCGGTCTTCCGGGATGTGCGCCAGGCCGCTCTCGATCAGAAAGCGCGGATCGTGGAAGGGAATATCTTTGCCATCCAGGCGCACGTGGCCCGACTCGGCGGCGCGCAGCCCGGTCAGCGCTTCGGCCAGTTGCGTTTGCCCGTTGCCCTGCACCCCGGCAATGCCCAGCACTTCGCCGGCGCGAACCTGGAAAGACACGCCACGCACCGCGGGCACACCGCGCTCGTCGTTGACCATCAGGTCCTCTACATCGAGAATCACGCCGGCGGGCGAAGCCGGCCCTTTCTCTACGCGCAAGACCACGTCGCGCCCCACCATCATCGAGGCCAGCTGCTGCTCGTCCGCCTCCTCCGGCGTCGTGCTGCCCACCACGCGCCCGCGCCGCATCACCGTAATGCGGTCGGCGATGGCCAGCACTTCCTTCAGCTTGTGCGTAATAAAGATGATAGAGACGCCACGCTCGGTCAACTGGCGCATGATGCGGAACAGGTCTTCCGCTTCCTGCGGGGTGAGTACGGCCGTTGGCTCGTCCAGCACCAGGATGCGGGCGTCACGATACAGCGCTTTGATAATCTCCACCCGCTGCTGCACACCAACCGACAGATCCTCAACCACGGCGGTGGGGTCCACACTCAGACCGAACTCTTCCGACAGGCGATGAATCTTCTGCCGGGCGACGCGCATATCCAACGACGGCCCGCGCGTAATCTCAGAACCCAGGACAATGTTTTCGGCTACCGTAAAGACTGGCACGAGCATGAAGTGTTGGTGCACCATGCCGATGCCGCGGGCGATGGCGTCGTTGGGGTCCTCGATCTCCACCCGCTGCCCATCGATATAGACTTCGCCTTCGTCCGGGCTGTAAAGGCCATAGATGACGTTCATCAGCGTGCTCTTGCCCGCGCCGTTTTCTCCCAGGAGAGCGTGAATCTCACGCTTGCGCAGGGAGAAGTTGACGTTGTCATTGGCCAGAACGCCGGGAAAACGCTTGGTAACGTTGCGTGCTTCCAGAGCCAGCGGTTCGCTCATGATTATTCCTTCTCGTAGGGAATGCCATCAGCGGCCGGAGGCCGCGCACTGCCCACAAATCCGGCCAGCACGATGATGGTCAACACGTAAGGCAACATGCCGATAAATTGGTGCGGAATGGCCAACCGGCCCATGAACTGTAGCTGCGTTTGCAGCGCGGTGGCAAGACCGAACAGCAACGCCGCTCCCCAGGCGCCGACGGGCGTCCACTTGCCGAAGATCATCACGGCCAGGGCCACGAAGCCGCGCCCGTTGGTCATGGCCCGCTCGAAGGAACCGACAGCCTCCAGCGAGAGATAGGCGCCGGCCAGCCCGGCCAGCGCGCCGCCGATGATCACGTTCACGTAGCGCATTTTATAGACGTTGATTCCCACCGTGTCGGCAGCGCGAGGATGTTCGCCAACGGCCCTTGTACGCAATCCCCAGCGCGTGTAAAACAACACGTAATGGGTTACGGCCACAGACAACAACGCCAGATAGGTGATCGGCGGGCTATTGAAGAGCACCGGCCCCACCAGCGGCAGGTCGGCCAGCGGGCCCAATGGAATTGGCTGCAGCTTGCCCTGGGTCGTCAGCCCCTGTGTATAGAAGTAGCCGGTGAGGCCAAAGGCCAGGATATTAATGACCGTACCGGCGATAATCTGGTCCATCTTCAGCGTGACCGACATGTAGGCCAGAAACAATCCCAGCAGGGCGCCGGCCAGAACGCCCAGGAGCACGGCCAGGGCCAGGTTGCCTAAGTAGACGTTGGCCATGAAGCCGACAAAGGCAGCGAGCAACATCTGCCCCTCGATGCCGATGTTGATCACGCCGGCGCGCTCACCATATAGGCCGCAGAGGGCGCCTAATACCAGAGGCGTTGACTGGCGCAAGGTGGCCGAGAGCACGGCGCGAGTGATCTGCGGCGACATGTTATAAGCGACCAGGATCACCGCCAGCACCACCGTGATCAGGGACAGCGCCAGCGCGTGGCGGCGCACAAACTGGTTACCAACCGGTCGCGTCAACGTTCCTTCCATTCGCTCGTCTCCTACTTACTGGCCCTGCTGGCCCCAGCCTGTGCTGAGCGTGACCTTTTCCCCGGTGACCCGCGTGCGCAGCAACCAGCGAATCAGCGCGTCGGCCGCGACGAAGAAGAGGATGATGGCCAGAATAACGTCGATAATGTCGGCCGCGACGCCGGCGCTAAATTGCATCTGGCTGGAGCCGGCGCGCATGGCGCCGACCAATATCGCCGCGGGGATTACGCCGAAGGGGTGCGTCTTGCCCAGCAAGGCAATGGTAATGCCGTCAAAGCCTAACCCCACATTGAACCCGGGCTGGAAGCGGCCCACGACCCCCTGCGTCTCCACAGCGCCGCCCAGGCCGGCCATCAAACCGCTGATGGTCATGGTCAGGATGATGGTCCACGGCACACGAATACCCGCATAATTGGCAGCCGAGGCGTTGAGACCCACCGTTCGTATTTCGTAACCGATGGTCGTATGCCACAGCAGCCACCATGTCATTAAGGCCAGGAGCAGGGCCAGCAAAAAGCCAAGGGGCACCGCGCCCCAGGTGGGTAGCCGCGCCGATGACAACACTGCCGGCGTGCGGGCTACGATGTTCCCCGGCGAGGGATCCTTGAGCGGCCCGTTGGCCAAATAATCGGTGATATTGATCGCCACGTAATTCAACATGATCGTGGTGATCACTTCGTGAGCGCCGGTATACGCCTTCAGCGCACCGGGGATGGCGCCGAAGAGCGCGCCGGCCACGACGCCGGCCAGCAGGGCCAGCGGCGCGTGAATGAGGGGTGGGAGGCCCTCGATGCCGAAGCCGACCGCAGCAGCGGTAATTGCGCCGAACAGCAACTGTCCCTGCGCGCCGATGTTGAACAGGCCGGCCTTAAAGGCGAAGGCCACGGCCAGGCCGCTGAACACAAGCGGCGTGGCTTTTTCCAGCGTGCGCGCCAGGGCCCCTGAACTGCCAAGCGACCCTTCAAATAGCGCGCTGTAGGCGGCCAGAGGGGAGGCGTCGGATATGATGAGGATGATGGCTCCAATGAGTAGCGCCAGTACAACAGACGCAACAGGGGCGCTGACGCTGCGCCAGAGGCGCCTGAGAAATGAAACAGAGGAATGTGTACGTGTCGTCATGGCTTACTCTGCAGCTCGCATATCATCGACGTACAATCGAGGGATAAAGAACAATGTGCGACGCACGCGCGTACGTCGCACATTGTCTAACATTTAAGGAACTCTCACATACATGGCGGCAGCCTCAATTAGCCGCCCATATCTACGCCGGTGTCGATTTCACCGGCTTCCAAACCGGCGTCGATCTCGTCCAGGCGATCCTTGATTTCCTGGTCGATCTCATCTTCGAAGTCATGGAAGGGGGCCAGGCCGGCCTCGCCAAGATAGTTGCCGCTGGGGAAGTTACCGTCGGCCGACGCCTGTACCAGGTCAAAGACGCCGGGCGTGATCAGCTTCATGGCGCTGGTCACCAGGCAGGGATGCGCCTCCGGCACGGTTTCCCACTGGTCGGTGTCCACGCCGATGCAGTAGACGCCCTCATGGCCGGCGGTTTCAATCAGGGCGCCGTTGCCCGTGTTGCCACCGGCCCCGAAGAGCACGTCGGCATCCTGCTGAATCGCCTGTCGCGCCGTATCTGCGCCCCAGCCGGGATCGGTGAAGGCGACGTCCAGGCCGCCCGGATGGTAGGTAGAAATGATCTGCACGTCCTCGTTGACATACTCGGCGCCGTTTTCGTACCCTTCCTTGAAAGCGACGACGGCCGGGACCAGATCGGTGCCAAGCACGGCCGCTATCGTGTTGGTCTCGGTGAGCATGCCGGCCAGCGCGCCTGCCAGGAAGCCACTCTGGTCCTCAGGGAAGATCAGGCCGGAGACGTTCGGCGGCGGCCATTCGCCTTCCCAGCCGTCCGGCGCATCGGGGGCGATGAACTGGTCAACGCCGATGAAATCAATGTCGGGATACTGCTGCGACGCCGCCAATGTGGCCTCGCCCAGGGCAAAGCCTACCGTGACGATCACGTCATAGCCACTGTTGGCAAAGAGCCCGATGTTGTTGGCGTAATCGGTAGCGTCGTCGGTCTCCACGTAATCAATTTGTGCGTCGAGCTCCTCTTCTGCACGCAGCACACCTTCCCACGCCGACTGGTTAAACGACTTGTCGTCGATCCTGCCCACGTCAGTTACCAGGCCCACGCAGAAAACGTCTTCGCTGCTACAGTCGCCTTCATCGACGACCTCTTCTTCCTCTGCGGGCTCTTCTTCGGCCTCGGCAGGTGGTTCTTCTTCACTATCCGTCTCTGGCGCCGCTGTAGGCTCCTCGCCTGGGCTTGCACCAGGCTCTTCCGGCTGATCGCCGCCACAGGCAACCAGCGCAAGTGCCAACACGAGCAAAAAGGTCAGTAAGGTGATCTTGCGCATGTTCTCCTCCTCAAACGTGAGATAGATGGGTGGCTGTTTTCAATCTGCGGTCAGCACACACCACATGTTAGGATTGCCACCAAATTCTGGACTAAAGCACTCGGATTATACTAAGAACCAGTGGTACTGCAACAGGTTCGCAGCGCTAATGAGAGCCGGCTACCGGCGGTCGTGGTAGCGTCACGCGCGCGATGCCCCCGGTCCACGATGAGAGACAGGATCGGCCATCGCCACCGAGGCGTGCCAGCATATGAATTCGTACACGAGAGACCACACCTCTTCGTGCACCGGGTCCAGAGGCCGCATCAGTTCGTGGCCTGCCCTCGGGAACTTGTGCAGCTCCTTTTCCCGGCTCCCTAACAGCGCCACGACCTTCTCAGTATTGCCCGGCGTCACCGCAACGTCGCGCCCCCCCTGAAAAACCAGCGCAGGCTGCGTTATTTGTGGCCAAAGAAAGCGTCCAAGATCGGCCATTTTACGCATCTCGTCGATTGCCGCCGTGGGCATGCGCGTGGCCTGCGGCAACCAGGCCTGTACCTCTGGATCGTCAAGGTCCAGATCGGGATAGAGGTCCAGTATCCGCGACCGGGCCAGCGGTCGCAGTTTGCCGATGCGCCAGGGATACAACCAGGGCATGACGTAACGCATCACGCGCAGCAGGGAGATGAGGCGGCTGGGCGGCTTGTAGAGCGGGGCCAGCAGGATCAGGCCGCGCACATCGGCGTTTTGCACCGCCAGGTGCGCGCAGAGCACGGCGCCCATAGAGTGACCCATCAGGACAATCTCGTCACACCAGCCTCGCAGTTGCTCCAACGCTTCCTCCGCCTCCGCCAGCCACGCCCCATGCTCGATCCCCGCCAGCTTGTCCGGCAATTGGCCGTGACCGGGCAGCAAGGGACAGTGCACGTTGATCCCTCGCTGCGACAGATACTGGGCCATGGGCCGTGAGCTGACAGGGCTGCCGATAAAACCGTGCAGCATCAGACAGCCAACGGAGCTTTCGCAGCGCATGGTATAGGCGCGCCGTTCTTCGGGAACGTCATAGGGGGGCGTAAAGGGCATAATGACTGTTTCTGAGCGCTTACCGGTGCAGGACAACGGTTGCAGATTTGTCCAACAGGTCGAGCATAGTCGTTTGGATAACTCTGGGGAAGTATAGTAGGCTAGTATCCTGAAGGCAACCAGATAACGGGCCGTCAAGGACGGTCAGCGGCGACGGCTGTGATAAAATAGAGATATGCCAATTCGTATTCTGTCCGATCAATTAGCCTCTCAAATCGCCGCCGGTGAAGTGGTGGAGCGCCCGGCCTCTGTGGTCAAAGAACTGGTGGAAAACGCCCTGGACGCCGGGGCCACAACCATCAACATCGAGGTGCGCAACGGCGGTCGCGACCTGATCCAGGTAGCCGACGACGGTCACGGCATCGACGCCGGCGACGTTGAAACCGCCTTCCAACGCCATGCCACCTCCAAACTGCAATCGGCGTCCGATCTGGAAGCGATCGGCACGCTCGGTTTCCGCGGCGAGGCGCTCTCGGCCATCGCCGCCGTGAGCCAGCTCACGGTTGTCACGCGCACGGCGGACGCCGCCGCCGGCGCGCGGCTGGTTCTGGAAGGCGGGCGTAAGGAGAGCCGCGACACGGTGGGCGCGCCGCAGGGCACAGTCATCGCCGTGGAGAACCTCTTTTACAATGTGCCCGCCCGCCGCAAATTCCTCAAAACGGTAACCACCGAGAAGCGGCAAATTGACGAGTTCGTCACCCGCTATGCCATGGCCTACCCAGAGGTACGTTTCCGCCTGGCCCACGACGGACGCGTCACGTTCCAGACCGGCGGCAGCGGCAACCTGCGCGACGTGTTAGTGGCGGTGTATGGCGCGGAAATTGTGCGGGAGTTGTTGGAGATTGGAGAGCGGGGATCGGAGATTGGAGATCGGAGATTGGAGACTGATGAAGGTGAGTCCGACAGCAATCTCCAATCTCCAGTCAACCAATCTCCAGTCAACCAATCTCCAGCCAACCGATCTCCAATCTCCATTTCC
>JBMCFH010000085.1:0-14269 GCA_048620455.1 Chloroflexota bacterium
GCGAGGACTTGAGGCATTTGAGGAGACCGAACGACTGATCGTGGTTGCGGCCCATCCTGACGATCTGGAGACGATGGTCGGTGGTACGGTCGCTCTACTTATCGAACGGGGTGTGCGCGTCTTTTCCGTCAACTGCACCCTGGGCGACATCGGCGCTGAAGATCCCGCTGTGGCCCGCCTCAGCCTGGCCAATATGCGCCTGCAGGAGACGGAGGCTGCGGGGCAATTGATGGGCATCGAGCACACGGTTAACCTGGGGTACCATGATGGCGAACTGCTGCCCGGGCTGGAGCTACGCGCCCGGTTGGCGCGCCTTTACCGCATTACGCAGGCGGACACGCTGTGGACGTTTGACCCGTTCTGGACGGGTCAGATCCACCCCGACCACCGCGCCGCGGGGCAGGCCGCTCTGGACGCCTTTATGCCTTCCAAAATGCCGCTCTATCGCCCGGAGCAGTTAAACGAACCGGATGCTGATCTGAGCCAACTGCAGCGTATTTTCGTATTCGCCACGGATCGCGATCCGGACGTGTACGTGGACGTCAGCGCGGTCTACCACAAAAAGCTGGCGGCGTGCATGGCTCACACCAGCCAGTTTCCAGAGGGGGAGCAGAGCCTGGAGTGGATGAAGGAACTGGATGCGGAGCGTGGTAAGACAATCGGCGTGGCCTATGCCGAGACGCTGAAGCAGATTGACGTCTGGTAGCCGAGGGCAGGGATCGTTTGTGAGAAGCCACATAATGACGGGCGCCAGTAGATGGTGCAAAGATGCGCGTTAGCCCCATTCTGTGTTAGGATCTATTCTCAAAGGGAACATACACTTTGGCGACAACCCGCCCGCAACTGCCAGCTTAATCAGCGATGGCGGTAACGGACGAAGCAGCTACGGAGATTGAACGAATGAGCGACGTACTGGAACTTTGGGAGCAACCTGACGCTGAAAACCTCTATATGATAGCCGGCTGGCGGCAGTGGGCCGATGCCGGTTCTATCTCATCAGGCTTGCCGCGCTATCTGGTTCAGGAAACCGGGGCGCATAAGATCGGCGCCTTCTACTCCGATGACTTCTATCTGTTCCAGATTCCGGGCACTCACGACCTGGTGCGTCCCGTCGTCCGTTTTGAAGAGGGCTATCCGGAGTCCCTGGAAGAACGACAGAACGAGCTGTACTACACCGGCGATGATAAGAACGGTGTGATCATTTTCCTGGGCGACGAACCGCATCTGTACATCGAGCGCTATCTCAGCGCCTTGCTGGATACGGCGCAGTCGCTGGATGTGAAACGGATCATCGGCCTTGGCGGCGTCTACGGCGAACTGCCTTACGATAAAGAGCGACTGGTCTCCTGTGTATACAGCGTGGAGCGCCTGAAGCCGGAGCTGGAGGCGCTGGCTGTGACCCTGTCTGATTATCACGGCGGTGCAAGCATTGGATCCTATCTGTGCCGTCGCGCCGGCGACCGTGACCTGGAATACGTGGGGTTTTACGGTTTCGTACCCACCTACGACTTCTCCAACGTGCCGCAGATTGGCAACGCCATCCGTATTGAAAATGACTACACAGCGTGGCTGGGCGTTATGCGTCGCCTGAACTATATGCTGGAACTGGATTTCGACCTCGCCGATCTGGAAAAGAAGAGCGAGCGCCTGGTACAGGTCGTCGACGCCAAGGTGGAAGAACTGGACGATATGGCTCCCCAACTGGAGGTTCGCGATTATCTGGCGCGTATCGCCGAAGAGTTCACGGAGGTGACTTTCGAGCCGCTGGACGATTTGTGGGAGGATGAACTGCGGCGCATTTTCGATGAGGACAGCGAAGCGGGTAGCTAGACTGACTCCCGTGTCGTTGATAAGGCGCGCCTCGTCGTATGACGATGGCATCCGCGCTTCCCATAAATGGCAGGGTAAGACTGATTAATGCATCGACCAGTGTGCATCGCCCCACGCGGTTGGAGGTGGGCGCTATGTGCGCTCCTCGCTCTCGCCGTCGTTTCCTGTGACGCAGAAGAATCGTCGCCGGCAACGCCCACTGTTGTCTCCGCAGCGACGTCGTCTGTGACGACTCCTTCTGCTCCGCAGACCATCGCCCCCGATCAGTCCGATGAGTTCGGCGAGCTACGGCAGAGGATGGTGGACCAGCACATCGTGGGCCTGGACATCAGCGACCAGGCGGTCCTTGCGGCTATGGAAGCGGTGCCGCGCCACCGCTTTGTGCCCGCGGAATTTCGTTCGCAAGCTTACAATAATCATCCCCTGCCCATTGGCTACGGACAGACGATCTCACAACCCTATGTCGTGGCCCTCATGACCGAGGCCGCCCTTGTGGATGGCGATGACGTCGTGCTCGAAGTGGGAAGCGGGTCTGGCTACCAGGCTGCGGTACTGGCAGAAATAGCCGATGAGGTGTACACGGTGGAAATTATCGGCGCTCTGGCGGAGCGGGCGGAGGAGACGCTGCAGGCGCTCGGGTATGATAACGTCACCGTGCGTCACAGCGATGGTTACTTCGGGTGGGAGGAGCACGCGCCCTACGACGCCATCGTGGTTACAGCGGCGCCCGACCACATTCCGCAACCACTGGTTGAACAGTTGAAGGTCGGCGCGCACATGATTATTCCCGTAGGGCCCGTCGGTGGGTTTCAAACCCTGTGGCGGGTGACGAAGGTCAGCGAGGACGAGGTGCGTACCGAAGATCTGGGGGGCGTTATGTTTGTGCCACTGACGCGCGAGGAGCAGGAATGAGACCCAACGCCAACAGCGCGCTGGCATAGGCTGCCGCACCCAGCCAGAGCACGGCTGAGAAGCCCCACGAAAGGGCAATCATCACTGCCAGCACGGCGCTGATCACCGAGAAGCTGCCGTTGATGGCCCAGGCCCAGGGTACGAGCGAAGGGTCGTAATGCTCCACCACGCGCAGACCACCGGCGAATGGTATTCCCATCAGGTAACCTAAGGGGGCCAGTACGAGCACGGTCAATGGGATGCGGGTCAGGGACGGAAGGCGCAGCGCCAGCGCGGCGAACGGTTCCAACAGCAGCGGATAAAGCGCTGCCAACAACACCAGAGCGCCCAATGCCCAACGCAGCGACCAATGAGGCACGGTGAGGCTGCCAAGTCCGGAAAAGAGCAGGACGGCAAACAAGACAACGGCGAGCGCCGTTACCGGCTCGTCCAACACCAGAATAAAGCGCTGCGCCAGCGGGACCTCTATGAAAAGAAAGCCGAGACCGAGACCGGCAAAGTAGACGAGGACGCGCAGCCGCCAGTAGGGAATGGATAGACGACGGCGATCACCGCGCCTGCGCCGCCGCCACAATAAAGGTCCGAAGATCAGGACCGCCGAAGCCAGCAACACCAACAGCAACAGCGCCACCAGCACGAAATAGCCGCTGCCGCCAAAGGGCTGCCACGTGGTCCCCAGCGTAGCCAGAATCTCAGGCGTTTGCCGCCATTTGAAGAAATGAAAGAAGAAGGGACGATCGTCCATCGCCGGGCGTATGTCGTACCGATAATCTTCAAAGGTAGCGTCCGGCGCCCGCAAGATGTCCTGAAACAGCGTGTAGTACGCCGCTTCAGGCAGCACATTGTAGCGATTTATCTCCGCCTCCCGGATGCCGTCGAAGTGAACGGCGTCGAAGTTGCGTGCCTGTAGGAAGTCGCGCACGGTTGCGATCTCTTCCGCCGTAAACGGTTGTGGGCTGGCGATAAACGTCATCGTGCGTAGCGTGCGGAAGGCAATGATCTGTTGCGCAGGGTCGTGGCCCGCGGCGCGCAGGGCCTGCGCCAGCATGGCAAAGGTGCGCGCCGATTCGCTGGGCGGCGTTTGCAGCCAGCGGGTGATCACAAGAAGCCCGTCATCACTCAGGGTATCCAGGTAGTCGGCGAATGCGCCGGTGGTGTAAGTGTAATTTTCGGTAAGACTGTAGGCGCCGGATGTGACCGGGCGATGCGGGTCCGTGAGAGCCACAATCAGCACGGCTGCATCCTGCGTAGCCGGTTGCCGGGCATAAACGCGGCCCGATTGTTCGACGACGGTGACGCGTGGATCACTATACAGGCCGCCGGTGAACTCGCGGTAATCGTCGCGCACCGTTTCGATGATCAGCCCGTTCTCCTCCACAGCGGTGACGCTGTGGGACCCGGCGGCGAGCGCCAGCAGAACGTCCAGCCCGGTTCCCGCATCCAGGACCAGGGTGTGCGACCCCGGTCGCAGGCGGTAGGCGACGCCCTGGGGCATGGCGTCCGCCAGCGCAGCGGCTTGCGCAGAATCGGGGTCCACGCCATTGATAGGCATGAGGTTGTCGCCGTCGAGGAGGAGCCCGGCCTGCGGCGGCAGGGACGCCTGAGAGAGGAGGCTCAGGCCGGGCATGATGTGAATGGTGCTGCTCTCCACGACGTCCACGCGCGCGCTGGCGCTCCAGCGCGTCAACACATGGCGTGCGTCTAGCGATTGGGAGAGGGTAGCCAGAGACTTGTAAGGACTCAGCCGCAGCGCCAGAAAAGAGGGCCGTTGTATTGCGAGCCACAGCCCGCCCACGATGAAGAGAAGCAGTGTGCCGGCCAGCGTCGCGGGCAACCTGTCGCGTATGCTCCCCCGGTGGAACAGAAAAAGGAGACCGGCCGTGGCGCCCATGACCGCTGCCAGCACCGTTGCCCCTTCGCCGCCGAGCGCGGCGAGAACCGGCAGGCTGCCCAGGCTACCCGCTGCGGAGCCCAAAAGGTTGGCGCCGTACACGCGATGCGAGCCGCCCGCCTCTCCGGCGAGCATTAGTTCCCGCCCCACGACGAGGCCGGCAAATATGAATGGAGTGGCTGCTGCCAGGAAGTAGAGGGCCAGGAAAAACACCTGCCGTCCGTCCCAGGCGATGCTGAAAGAGTCGAAGGGCAAATAGTTGATGATGAGAAAGGCGACGGCGGTACTGGCCCCAAAGCCCAGGCAGATCCACGCGGCGGATAGCGGGTGGTCTAGTGCAGCGCGGTGCGGAGATTGCAGGCTGAGGATGGAACCGCTGGCGCCGGCGCCGAGCAGGGCCAGGCTGATGGCCATGAAGGCGAAGTGATAGAATTGCTGCACGGCGAACAGGCGCAAGAGAGCCAGTTCAAGCAAAAGAGTTGCTGCAGAAAGCAGGAAGAGTGCCAGGTAGTAGAGCATGAAACCTGTCTAGCGGCTTTGACGTTACCTTGTGAACACTTCTGCGGCAATCATAGGTGGCTGGCTCTGTGCATCCTGATGCTCGTTCCGGATACCTCAGTCGTCTTTGCGGTCGGCGCGCGATTCGGCAAACTCTTTGAAGAATTCGATGGAGCGTGGGTTGCGCATGGCGCCGGGATTGGCCGCTTTTTCCAGCGGCTGCCCTAAGAGAATCTGGCGTACCGGCAGCTCCATTTTCTTGCCGCTGAGTGTATAGGGAATCTCATCCACGGCAACGATTTCGTCAGGGACGTGGCGCGGCGAGACCTCTTCGCGCAAAGCGCGCCGAATCTTCTGTTTCAGCGTCTCGTCCAGTTCGTATCCCTGACGCATAACGACAAAAAGTGGCATGTAGGAATCGCCGCCGAGAGCCTCGGTGTCTACGACCATGCTATCGGCGATCGCCGGAAATGTCTCCACAACCCTATAGATCTCACTGGTGCCCATGCGCACGCCCTGGCGATTGATCGTGGCGTCCGAGCGCCCGTAGATAACACAGCCGCCGCGCTCATTGATCTTGATCCAGTCGCCATGACGCCAGACGCCGGGATACATCTGGAAGTAACTTTCGCGGTAGCGACGATTGTCTTTGTCGTTCCAGAAGAAGAGCGGCATCGAGGGCATGGGCCGGGTAATGACCAGCTCGCCCACCTGCCCCACGACCGCTTCGCCTTCTTCATTGAAAGCTTGCACGCCGGCTCCCAGCGAACGGCTCTGAATCTCACCGGCGTAAACCGGCAGGGTGCGCACGCCGCCCAGGAAGCCGGTGCACAGGTCTGTGCCGCCGCTGAAGGATTCCAGGGCCAGATCGTCGTGTACGTTTTCGTAGATCCACTGGAAGCCCGCGGGCGACAGCGGCGATCCGGTAGAGCCCACGGCGCGGATGCGAGTGAGATCGAAGCGTTTTGACGGTTTAATCCCCGCCTTCATGTTGGCGTGGATGAAGGCCGCCGATGTGCCAAAATAGGTGATGCCCGTGTCGGCGGCCAATTGCCACAAGGTATAGAGGTCGGGGTAATTGGGACTGCCGTCATAGACCACGATGGTAGCGCCGCTGAGCAGGGCGCCTACCAGATAGTTCCACATCATCCAGCCTGTGCTGGTGTACCAGAAAAAGCGGTCGCCACTCTTTAGATCCATGTGCAGGGCTGTCTCTTTGGCATGTTCCAGGACAATGCCTCCGTGCCCGTGCACGATCGGCTTGGGCAGGCCCGTGGTGCCCGAGGAGTAAAGCACCCACAGTGGATGGTCGAAGGGCACCTGCTCAAAGGTTAGTGGTGTGGATGGCCCACCCTCGCCGAGCGCCTCCTCCCAGAGCACGGTGTCTTGCAGCGTTTCGGCGACCGCACCGTCGCCCACAATGGGCACCAGGATGGTATGTTGAAGGGTGGGGAGAGCTTCCTGCAATTCCCGCAGGACGCCGGTGCGCTCGTACACTTTGCCGTTGTAGCGATAGCCGTCACAGGCCAGAAGCACGCTGGGCTCAATTTGCTGGAAACGATCGAGCACGCTGCGACTGCCGAAGTCGGGTGAGCAACTGGACCAGATGGCGCCCAGGCTTGCTGTTGCCAGGAGCCCCACAATGGAGTGGGGCACGTTGGGCATGTAGGCGACCACGCGGTCGCCGCGCGCCACACCCATCTCCCGCAGCGCCTGAGCCAGCGCCGCCACCTGATCTGCCAGCTCGGCGCGGTGAATAGGTTGCAGCGGTTGCCCCTCGGCCTTGAAAAAGAGCGCCGGCTTCTCCTGGGGCATGCGGGCCAGGATATTTTCGGCGTAATTCAACCGCGCGCCCACAAACCATTGGGCGCCGGGCATGCTGTCGTCGGCAAGGATTTGTGAGGGCCGGCGCGAGGCCTGCACGTCGAAGTAATCCCAGATAGTGCGCCAGAAAGTGCCCGGTTTGTCGACCGACCACTGCCAGAGCTCGTGGTAGCTTTCGAAACTCAGGCCGTGTTCCCGCTGCAGCCAGCGCTGGTAGTGTGTGAGGTTGGCGTTCTCGACGGTAGCGTCTGACGGTTGCCAGAGGAGAGTCCCTTCTTCAACTTCGCTTCGTGATTCCATATAATCTAGTTTGCCCCGTTTCAGGCCAGGGTGTCAAATCTCTGGTCAAAGGTGAGACGCTTATCATTGACGCTCATCCTTGATGGGGTTATGCTTTCGGGGAGTGTTTACGCCAGTTAGTTCTTATTGGTGGAACCGGGGGTTGAGAGCAGCCGGCGCCGCAAAGTGCCCTGGTTACGTGAAAGCATCGAAACGGGAGGCTAAAAGTGTGGCAAGACTTTAAAGAGTTCGTGGCACGTGGTAACGTGTTGGATCTGGCGGTTGCCGTCATCCTGGGTGTTGCCTTTGGCGCCATCGTAACGTCACTTGTCGATGATATCGTCATGCCCCTGGTCGGCATTGTGCTGGGCGGCATCGATTTCAGCGAACTGGCGATTCAAGTCGGCGAGGCGACGGTCGCGTACGGCAACTTCATCCAGGCCGTGGTCAACTTCTTGATCATTGCCTTTGTGATCTTCCTGATCGTGCGCGCCGCGGAATCTATGCAGCGACCGGAGGAAGAGGTTCCCGAGGAGCCGTCGACGGAAGAGAAGTTGCTGAGGGAGATTCGCGATTTGCTGGAGGCAAACCTTCGCCGCTAGGTCATTGCTGCAGCCCGTTTTTCCCGATCCTGGCAAGGACGTCCATCAGGATCTGGATAGCGCGCAGATACTCCTCGACGACGATGTGCTCCTCCGGGGTGTGATCCAGGCTGCTATCGCCCGGCCCATAAGCCAGAATCGGGCAGTTCCAGCGGGGGCCAACCACGTTCATATCCGAGGTGCCCGTCTTGAGCAGGTGGCGCGGGCGCTGATTGCGCCGGCGTAGAGCCTGGTTGAAGGCGCGAGTCAGCGGCGAGCGGGGCTCGGCGACGTAGGCCGGCTCGTAACCATGGTCGATGACTGTGGCGTCTCCTGCCAGCGAGCGGACCGTAGACACGAATGAATCGACGTCAAAAGCGGGCGGCAGGCGCAGTCCAACTCTGATCCGCACATTGTTGCTGAGGCCGTCGCTGCCGGTGTTGATCTCGCGCAGCGATGGGAGCAGGCGGTCAAAGAGGCGCTCTCGTCCCTGATTATACGTTTCAGCCTGCGCCAGAAGCGCGTTCCACCAGTCGATGCCTCGTTCGGCGACGCCCGTCTGCGGTCCGGCGCTGTGACCCATCGGTTGCTGCCGATGATAGTCAAGAAGCAGGCGTCCCTTATAGCCCACGGTAACGGCGTTCCAGCCGCTCGGTTCGCCGATGATACACGCCGCCGGGCGATATTGCGTGACAGCATGGTACGCGCCTTTGGAGGTGGCGCTTTCTTCCTCCACAGCGCCGATGACGACGAGGCGCGTGTCAGGCGGCAGCGACGTCTGGGCGGCGGCGATGACGAAGCTGGCAAGCGCCCCTTTTGCATCGACAGCACCACGCCCATAGAGACGACCCGCCTCCCGGTGCACGACGAGCTGCCCGGGCACGGTGTCAATGTGGCCCAACAGGACGATGTCCCTTGTCTCTGCATTTTGCCCATTTTCCCCGGCGCGTACGCCGACGGCGTTGCCTGCTTCGTCCACGTGGGCGTCCATCCCCAGCGCCGACATCTGCGCCACCAGAAAGCTGACCGCTTCTTGCTCCTGGCCCGAGACGCTGGGAATCGCTACCAATTGTTCCAGGAATGTCACAGGGCCGAGGTTCATGACGCCGCCTGCCGTTGTCTACGCCGCCGCCGGCGCGCACCGTGGGTTTCCAGAACCTGATCCAGGGCATCCTGAATCGAGCCGGCGACCGCGGTCAACTGCTCTTCCGTGATGACCAGCGGCGGCAGCAACCGCAGCACCGTGGTGCCCGCGGTCAGGGCCAGCACGCCGCGCTCCATCAAGGCCTCTACCACATGACGGGCGGGGAGCTTCAATTCCAGGCCCAACATCAGGCCCAGGCCGCGCACCTCGCGCAACAGCGGCGACTGCAGCGCCTGTAACTGCTGCATGAAAGTGTGGCCCAGCCGGGCCGCGCGGGGTACGAGCTGTTCTTCCTCCAACACGGACAGGGTGGCGAGGGCCGCGGCGCAGGCCAGCGGGTTGCCGCCAAAGGTAGAGCCGTGCACGCCGGGCGAGAGCCCCTCGACACGCGGACCCAGAGCAACCGCGCCCATGGGCACGCCTCCGCCAATCGCTTTGCCCAGGCAGAGCATGTCGGGGATCAGGCCCACATGCTCGCAAGCAAACCAGCGCCCGGTGCGCCCGAATCCCGTCTGTACTTCGTCGAAGATCAGCAACGCGCCGTGTTCGTCGCACAGCCGCCGGGCGGCCTGGAAATATTGGCGCGAACCGGGTCGCACGCCTCCTTCGCCCTGCACCGCTTCCAGGATCACCGCTGCCGTCTGGCCATCCACGGCCTGTTCCAGGCGCTCGATGTTGTCGAAAGGTACGTGGCTGAACCCGGGCACCAGGGGGGCGAAGGGGCGACGGTATTTCTTCTCGAACGTGGCCGAGAGAGCGCCCATCGTACGCCCGTGGAAGCCACGCATAGCGGCGACGACATTGCTGCGTCCGCTGCTGAGGCGCGCGAATTTGAGGGCGGCTTCTACGGCTTCGGCGCCTGAGTTGCAAAGATAGATACGCTCCAGGCCCGATGGCAGGTGCTGTACCAGCTTCGCCTGCAGCGCAGCGCGGCGCTCGTGATAGAACAGTTCCGGACAACTGAGCAGCGTTCGCGCCTGCTCCTGGATGGCGGCGACGACGGCGGGATGACTGTGGCCCACATTGGCCACACCGATGCCGGCAACGCAGTCGACGTAGGCGCGGCCCGCGCCGTCCCAGACGGTGGCGCCTTCGCCGCGACTGATGGCAATCTCACGCTTGCCGTACACACCGCTGCTATGGCGCTCCTCCAGGGTCATGATTGTCATACCGCCACCTCCTGTGATTCGATGACCGTACCCTGTCCCTGCAATGCCTGATTGATGGGCGATGAAGCGCAGGCATCACTAATGATGACGCGCCGCACGCCGCCCTGCAGCGCCTCACGGGCAGCCAGCAGTTTGATGCGCATGCGCCCCTGGGCGTAGTGCTGCGCGGCATCGTCTAGCTCTGCCGGCGACAGGCGACGCACAAGGCTTTGTGGGTCTTTTACGTCGCGCAACAGCCCCGGCACATCTGACAGGATAATCAGCGTGTGTGCGCCTAAGGCCACGGCGGTCGCTGCCGCGGCGCGGTCTCCGTCTACGTTAATTGCTTCCTCCTCGTCACTCAGGGCGGGGGGTGTGAGCACCGGCAGATACCCGCCATCCAGGAGAAGCTCCAATAGCGGTGTATTCACCCGTTCAACGCGACCGGTCAGGTTGCCGCGCACGATGCGCGTGCGCCCATCCTCGGTCACGGCGCGTACAGCGCGCTTGCGCGGCCCGCGCCACAAGCCGCCGTCCAGCCCGGAAAGGCCCACGGCGTTTACGCCTCGGCGTTGCAGACGTTCCACCAGGTTCTTGTTCACCTGCCCGCAGTAGACCATCTCAAAGATTTCCAACGTTTCGCGGTCGGTGTAGCGGCTCGTATAGCCCGTGGGCGAGGTTATGAAGCGCGGCGGGTGGCCCAGAGCGTGGGATACAACGTTCGTCAGATGCGACCCACCGTGAACCAGCAGGAGTTCCTGGCCCTGCGCCAGTAACTCTGCCAGATCGTCGCACACCGGGTCCAACTCGATACCTTCACCGCCCCCTACTTTTACAACAATCATCGTTTCCTCCTGTCTATCGCTCTCTGTCGGAAACCTTCGGGAGGTTGCGCAACCTCCCGAAGGTTTAATTCTAGATCGGGTGCAGGCCCCGGAAGCCAAGCGCAGTCGTTTCCGCCCAGCCCATCATCAGGTTCATGGCCTGCACGGCGCTGCCCGCCGCGCCTTTCATCAGATTGTCCAGGGCGCTAATCACCACCAGTCGCCGGCTCTGCGGATCGCGCTCGAAGCCCACGTCGCAATAGTTGCTGCCTGCCAGGATCTTGGGTTCCGGGTAGCGATAGGCGCCACGCCGGTCCTTCACCAGGCGCAGAAAGGGTTCTGATTCGTAGGCTGCCCGGTACAGCTTCCACACATCGCGCTCCTCTAGATCGTCGGCGAGAAAAACGTGGGATGTGGCCAACACGCCGCGCACCAGCTCTACGGCTGTCGCCGAGAAATGCAACTCCACGGGTCCCATTGCCTGCTGGATTTCTGCCTGGTGGCGGTGGCCAGTGGGCGCAAAGGAGCGCACGCAGCCGCTGCGCTCCGGGTGGTGCGAGGCCAGGCCGGGGCGATTGCCAGCTTCAGAGGAACCTGCCTTGACCTCGACCACCACGCGCTCGACGAGGCCCGCCCGCGACAGAGGCAGGAGGCCCAGCGTGACGGCCGTGGCGTTGCAGCCCACGCCGCTGACGTACTGCGCCCCGCGCAACGCCTCGCGCTGCAGTTCGGGCAGCCCATACGTAAAGCGCGGCAACCACTCCGGCGCCGGATGGTCTTCGCCGTACCAGCGCCGGTAGGCCTCGACGTCATGCAGACGAAAATCGGCGGATAGGTCGACGATGCGGTCGGCGAGCTGTGCGAAGCGCCGGATGCGGCGGGCGGCGCGGCCGTGCGGTAGGGCTAAAAAGAGCAGGTCGCACGTCTCCAGCTCGGCCAGCGGGCGGAATTTAAGGTCCGTCGCGCCGCGCAGGTTGGGATGCACGCCATGAACGTAACGCCCGGCGTGGCGCTCCGAGGTGATCTGCGTCAACTGCACCTGCGGGTGACCCAGGAGGAGGCGCAGCAACTCGCCGCCGGCATAGCCGGAGCCGCCGGCGATGCCCACCGTGATTGAGTCCTGCGCGCTGCTCATACGACGACCGTGCCGTTCGCCGGCTGCCGCTGCAAAGGAGGCGTACTCCTGTCGGCCACGCGCAGCACGTAGTCGACGATGCGCGCGGGGATGTCCACACCTGTGGGTTCGATGCTGTTGCGGAATTCCATGGTGTGGTTGACCTCGTTGACCAGTAGCCGCCCGTCGGCCGCCTCCATCAGATCCACGGCGACTACGCCACCGCCCACGGCGCGCGCCGCGGCGCGCGACAGCCGGTCCAGCTGCGGCGAGATGGGGCAGGCCTCGGCGCGCCCGCCGCGCGCGGTGTTGGTGATCCAGTGCGGCGCGTGGCGCGTGATGCCGCAGATCGTTTCATCGCCCACGACAAAGGTGCGAATGTCGCGCCCCGGCTTCTCCACGTACTCCTGTACGTAGAAGATGCTGTGCTGATAAGATCCCAACGTTGCTTTGTGCTCCAGGATGGCCTCCGCCGCGTCGCGGTCGTTGATGCGCGCCAGCAGGCGACCCCAGGAACCAACGGTGGGTTTAAGCACCACGGGATACCCCAGCTCCTCCATCGCTTCTAGCGCCGCCTGCGGTGTGAGCGCCAGCCGCACCTGTGGCGTGGGCACGCCGGCCCGTACCAGGGCCAGCGATGTACGCAACTTGTCGCCGCAGACCTGAACGACGCCGGCGCCGTTGACGCAAGGAATATCCCAACTCTCCAGGACCTGCAGCACGGCGAGGCTGGCGGCCTGGCTCAGACAGCGATCGAGAACCGCGTCGTACTGTGTCCATTGCGCCGGGTTGTGCAGATCGAAGTGGGTGCGGCGGACGTCTACCAGGTCGTAAGTCACGCTGCGCGCTTCCAGCGCCTGCACGAGCAATTTCTCTTCAACACGGATTCGTGAGTGTAACAGTGCAATACGCATCATCTATCCCTCCTGGTGGCGCTACTCGCCCCAGTCCTCTTCAATTTCGGGCGCCAGCTCTACGGAGAGGGGATCGAGTTCGACCACTTCAAGCTCCACGCCACAATCCGGGCACTCGACAAGCTCGCCCAGGAGCAGGTCGTCGCCCAACGTGACGGTTGCGGCGCATTCGATACATTCGACGGTGTTCATGGTGGTTACCTCCTTGTGGAAACCTGTTTATGGAAATAAAAAAAGCGGGCTCGCCGTCGCCGGCAAGCCCGCTGTAGAAACCTGTTCGCTGCGAAACAGCTAGTGGCAAGCGTGACTGACCGGGCGCGGGGCCGGCAGGGGTTTCTTGCCTTTTTTCAGGGAGTCGTTATAAATAGTTGCGTTTCGCATAACTACTCGTGCCTTGCGGAACTTCTTACTTAACAACAATTGCATAGAAAAACGCCCCGCCTGTTCTGGCGGGGCGTTGGAAATTACCTGATGAAGTCGGGCAAGCACTAATGGCCAGAACTGGGCCTGGAGGTGGTTCCGTTTTTCTTGCCTTTTTTCAGAGATTGGTCGTTTTGTCGCATGCTGCCGCGCAGTATAGCAGAGGGTGAGCAGAGTGTCAAACGGCCTAGACGACCGCTGTGGGCGGTCAGTTTTTAAGGAGGTTTTCCAATGAATTTTTGGATTAGAGGTCGGTTCGGCAGAAGATGTGGCAGGAGCGTCCTCGTATTGCTGCTGGTGCTAATAATGACAGGCGGGCTGCAATCCGCAGTCTGGGCAGAGCCTACACTCATTGTTGATAGTACGGAGGGGACCACTGCTTTCGCGGACGGGACGGTCAACCCGACTGAGTACAGTGGCTACTCGGTTGGCATCAATAACGGTGGCGGTAACATTATCGGAGTCGACTCTAAAATCTATGTCGATTCCGGTGGCGCAGATGAGACGGTTCACTTTGGACTCGTGCCGGCAGAAAATGCTAATTTTTCGACGTATGTCATTATCTACATCGATTCAGTAGACGGTGGATTTTCGAGCACCGTAACACTTGAAGATGATGCAGATTATATGCGCGCGGCAGTGTCGGGTTACCAATCTGGTCAGAGCATGAACCTGTTCTTTGCACCGGACTTCGCAGCGGATTTCGCCGTCGCTGTCAGTGCTCAGGACGGGTATCTTTTTCAATTGAACGATGGTGGTGATAACTCGCTGACGGAGCTGACGACGATCAACCTCCAGCCGGTCGGACAGTCCACCGCTGGGGCCTTCGAGTTCTATTTTCCAATGAGCGATGTGGGACTACCAGAAGGCGGCTCGTTTAAATACGTGGC
>JBMCFH010000086.1:0-14236 GCA_048620455.1 Chloroflexota bacterium
CCGCCACCGTCAGTTCGTACACCTCGCGCTCGCCGACGCCGGCTTCTTGCAGCAGGTGGCCGATCAGGTCGTTCATGGTGCCCACGATCTGCTCCTGCAACTCCTCCACGCCGCGCTCGTTCATCGTGCCGTAACTGATGCGGGCAATGACGTCTGCGCCGTTGGACGCCTGGCGGTTCAGCGCCGAGCGCACGGCGAGCGGGGCGCCGCTGTTCAGATCCATGAGCATGCCCACAACGGTGGTCGTGCCCACGTCGAAGGCCAAACCGTAGTTGCGGTCGGTGGTGTCGCCCGGTTCCACGCTGACCAGCTCGTCGCCCACGACCACGGCGGTCACTTCCCACTGCGACTCGCGCAGCGTGTGGGGCAGGGCGCGCAGCGTCTCCAGGGAGGCTGTGATCTCGAACCCTTGCTCCAAGAGCCGTTCTCGCAACCGGCCGTAGTCGCTGCGCTGGTCTTCCAGCGAGGGGGGCGCCAGGGAGAGAAACAGCTTGTGCGAGCTGGGGTCGAGCATGACGTGGCGGTCGAAGCCCATTAGCGCTGCTTTGGGATTGCCCATCAGGCGCGGCACTTCGCACACCGTGTCCTCGTGAGCCGTGGCGCGGCAGGAGAGGCGCCAGCCATCGGCCAGCTGGTCCTCGTCCAGCGCCTTACGGTCGGCGGCGGTAATAGCCAGGTCGCCCTTCAGGATGCGCACCTTACACTTGCCGCAGGTGCCGCGCCCGCCACAGGTGCTGTCGATGGCCAGTCCGATCCAGTTGGCAGCGTTAAACACGGTCATGCCCGGCGGAACGCGGGTGACCTTGTCCTGGGGTCTGAATTCGATGGTGACTTTGGAGCCACCGCTGGAGTTAGTTCGGTGCGACAGGAGAAACCTCCTTGCCTTCAGCAGAGCGGTAGGCGCTGATAAAGTTGCCGGAGAAGGGGTCGTGGCCCATAAGTAGATCGGAGGCCAGCACCGTGCGCCGGATCTCCTGTTCCAGCGGGTTGGTGATCGCCGAGGTCAGCCCGGCGGCGATGGCCATAGAGAGGAAGGACGTGTTGAGCTCGACGCGCCAGGGCAGGCCGAAGGAGATGTTGCTGGCGCCGCAGGTCATATTCACGCCCAGCTCCTCGCGGATGAGGCGAATGGTCTCCAGCGTGATCAGGGCCGCGTGGTGGTCGGCGCTGACGGTGAGCACCAGGGGGTCGATAACCACGTCCTGGCGTGGAATGCCGTGGTCCTCGGCGGCGTTGACGATCTTGCGCGCCACGGCGAGGCGCACCTGGGGATCGTTGGAGATGCCCTGATCGTCGTTGGCCACGCCGACCACGGCTGCGCCATATTTCTTTACGAGCGGCAGAATTGCCTCCAGCCGCTCGTCTTCGCCGGTCACAGAATTGACCAGCGCCTTGCCCTGGTACGTTTCCAGCCCGGCCTCCAGCGCTTCGATGACCGAGGAGTCGATCGCCAGGGGTACGTCAACCACTTCCTGCACCGTCTGGATGGCCAGGCGCATAATGTCGGGCTCGACGTCGTCGTCGGGCACGCCGGCGTTTATGTCCAGCATGTGCGCGCCGGCTTCCACCTGGCGCAGGGCGTCGCGGCGCACCAGATCCATGTTCAGCTCCATCATCTGCTTCGTGAGCAGCTTGCGGCCCGTGGGGTTGATGCGCTCGCCGATGATGACGAAGGGCTGGTTGTCGCCGATGGTGACTGTCTTGCGGGAGGATCCCGCTTCGCTAAAAAGAATCGTTTCCATGTGGCTGGCCTACTGCTGTCGTTTCTTCGGTTTGGGCGGCGCCTTGCGCGCCACTTCTTCCAGCGTCTGCACGGCAGCGCTCATTGCCGCGTTACCCTCGTTTTTGGCCTCAGCGCTCACGCCCAACATGCGCTTGGAAACGCGCACAATTTCGCTGGCGTCTTTGGCGTAGCCGTCGGCGCCCGATTTTTCGGCATATTCGGGCGTCACCGGCGCGCCGCCAACCAGCACGTGCACCTGGTCGCGCAGGCCCGCTTCTTGCAGCGCTTCCATGTTCACCTTGAACATGGGCATGGTCGTGGTCAGGAAGGCCGAGAATCCGACGAGATCTGGCTTGTGTTCTTCGACCTGTTCCACGACGGTGGCGGGGGCTACGTTCACGCCGAGATCGATGACCTTGAACCCGGCGCCTTCCAGCATGATGTTGCACAGATTCTTGCCGATATCGTGCATGTCACCTTTGACGGTGAGCATGAGGAAGGTGCCTACGGTTTCCGTGCCCTTCTCGACCATGAGAGGCTTGAGGATGTCCATCGACCCCTGCATGGCGCGAGCGGCGATCAACATTTCGGGGACGAAGAATTCGCCGATTTCAAAGCGGCGTCCCACTTCTTCCAGGGCGGGAATCAGGGCGTCCCAGAGCATGTCATCGGGCGTGAGGCCCAGTTCCAATGCTTCGTTGGTCAGCTCCACCACCGGGGCCGCACGTCCCCACAGGGTGTTCTCGTACAGACCCTCTAATATTTCTTCCTGACGACTCATAATTACCTCCGATTTGTGTTTTGGTTTGAACGATTTACCAAATCGTTCTACGTCTTGTTTGTGTCTATCACAGCAGGGCGATGCTGATCGTGCCCGGTTGCAGCCCGTACTCCAGGCTGATTTCTAACTCTTGCAGGGTGCTGGCGACGGCGCGAAAGCGGTCGCCGCGCAGCTTGTTGCGACTGAAGCGAAACGGCCGCTCCTCGTCGAAATCGATTTCTTCTACGGTCAACAGGGGGGAACTGGGCTGCACGTTGAGCGTGCGCGAGTCTTCCCAGTTGGCGACGTTGGATCCCAGCGCCACGGAGGACCCGGCGAGGTACAGGTCGTCGATCTCCTGCAAAATTTCCATCAGGGATTCCTGGCGCAAATCGTAATCGCGGATGGCGCGAAAGCGCTCTGCTTCGACGTAGACGTCCTGCAGCATGATCGGTTCGTCGTTGACGTAAAGCAGCCGCTTGATGTGGATCATCTCTGTCTTTTCCGGCAGCTGGAGCGCCTGGCCGACGGAGTGGCTGGCGGGAATCTCTTCCACCAGCAGCAGGTCGGCGCGCACAGTGTAGCCCAGCGAGCGCAGGCTCTGGCCCACGCTCTGTAGAATTGGCAGACGCTGTCGCTCACCATGTTCTGCGACGTAAATGCCCTTGCCCGGCTGGTAATAGAGCATTTCTTCCTGGATGAGGCGGTCAAGGGCTTTCTGTACGGTGGCCCGGCTGACCTGGCATTGTCGCGCCAGCTCGTACTGCGAGGGGATGCGGTCGCCGGGTCCCAAATCGCCGTTCTGGATTTCCTGCAAAATGTAATCTTCGATTTGCCGGAAAATGGGCGTTGGTGAATTTCTATCAATTTCGATCATGGGACAGCAACGGATCCGTACTGGCAATTCAGGGTGTCTATACTAGACTAGTCTAGTGTAGTCTGGGGTGAGCGTAACATGGATTGGTGGGGGTGTCAAGGGTTTGGCGGGGTGCCTGCTTCAACCCACACCTCGGCCAACCGCTACTCGCCTGCAGCTGAATGAGTTAAGCAGCCATTACAGGCAGGCGCACGGCGGGGTCGCCGAGCACGGCGTAGCCGCGGGCGTCATTGTTGGCAGTCCACATGCCGGCAATTTCGTAGGCATCGGCCGTCTTGCCGAAGTGGATGTCCTCCAGCTCGTCGCTGAGTTCCGCTGCCAGTTCGGCGTAGCGCTCGTTGAAGTACTCCACGGCCATGCCCACCGGCTGACCATTCAACAGGGCTTGCAACGTGCTCTCGAAGACCGTGGTCTGCGCGCCAACCCCGGGCCACAGGAAGGAGTAGCCCCAGGCGCGCTCCACGTGTCCCACTGCAGCCAGTGCGCCGCCCATAGGATGGCTCAACATGGCGGTTGGCAGCCGAGCCAGGAAGGAGCGGGGAGCGATGGTCGCTTTCTGCTCCTTGAAGGCCTGTCGGGCAAAGTCGTCATGCATGGGCGTGCCCGCGCCATAGCAGGCGAAGAAGAAGGCGATGAGGCCCGAGAGGCTGGCCCGGCCGTCCAGGTCGTCGCCGGCGAAGTAGAAGTCCTGGGGAATTGGCTCCCGCCAGGCCAGCGGGCCGGGCCAGTCCTGGCACAGCAGAGCGCCCTGGTGCACAAACTGGCGCGCGCTGCCGGGATCGAAGCCCATGCCGTGGCTGGCGCTGAACAGCAGGGCGGGCGTCTGCTCGCCCCCCAGCAGTTGCGCCAGTTGGGCTTTGGTGGCCTGTTCGCGCATGATGGGTTCCAGTTGCCAGCCGGTCAGCCGTTCCTGTAGCTTTTGCACCAGCGGTTGCACCAGATGTTGCGCGCTCAACTGCGTGGCGCGGTCGTCGGCATTGGCTACGCCGAAGAATGCTGCGCGGCGCGGCGCCTGAATCTGGCCCGATTCCGCGGCGACCACGGTGCGCGCGTAATTGGCGTATTCCTGCAACGTCTCAAAGTGGATGCGGCCCACGGCGTATTGCACGTCCAGTTGGGACTGGAAACGGTAGGGGATCTGCTCAGGGCTGCCCACGATGAGCAGGTAGTAGGGCACCCGGTCGGGGTCGGCGGGGCCGGGCGCCGCGCCGTGGCGAGCCAGGAACCGGCGTTTGGACTCGCCGGGCCGATAGCCGTCGGCGCCGGCGTAGAGGCGAAAATAGTCGCCCGCCTGCTCGCTGCGCAGCACGAGGAGCTCGGCCATCGCCTCCTGAAGCGCGGGATCGGCATCGTGGGTGAAGATGACGCCCCAGCCGGCCTGGGCCAGGTCTGTGGCATCGATCCCCTCCCTGACACCCAGGTGGCGCGCGTCCCGCTGCCGATAGCGGTCGCGCAGCTCGGCGATATTCTCCGGTGGTTCTTTGCCGCGGATGACCGCCAGAAGATGCTCGGGCGACAGGGGCGGCCGGTCATAATCGCCGCGGTCGCCGTTGATGCCGTTGAAGAATAGAAGATCCTGGTCGACAGATTCTGACATTGGCTTTCCTCCTGACACCTGTCACAATTCAGCCGGCGCCGCCTACAAAGCGGTAGGCAAGCGCAGACTTGATGGCGTTGCGCAGGTTTTCTTTGTGCGGGCGGGATGGGGCGGCGCTGCCGTACTTGCGCATGAGAGAGGTGGGCTGGGTGTGGATCTGATCGGCGGGGATGATGGGATCGAGGATGAGGTAATCGTCGCCGGCCGGGGTGCGGGCCAGGAGAATGACCCAGTGCTGTTCGGTGTTGGAATGGTAGAAGGCGTTGTTAGGCTCGCGGTCCACCTGGGCCAGCATGACGTAGCCATCGGCCAGCGCGCCGTCGATGCGCGCAATGGGATCCTCGCCCGTCCACTCCGTGAAGGGCAGCTCGGGCGTGGGCCAGGAGCGCAGGTGGCGCATCTTTTCCACCCCGGGCAGCACGAGCGTGGGCGCGGCGAACTGCACGTCGGAGCCGCGGAAGGCGTCTTCGCCCTGCTGCCGCAGGCGGCGGTTGAGCTCTGCGGGGTCGACGCGCAGGCCGAAGGCGGTGAGCATTATGGCGTAGCAGGTGAGCAGGCAACCCCAACCGCCGATATCCTGCTGTCCGTGCCCCAGAATATCCGCGCGCCAGCGCGGATCGAGCTGCGAGTACCAGCCGGAGGGATCGGCGAAGCGGCCCAGGGGCGTGGCGTTGCCTGTAGCCTGCGAGACGATGCGGGCCCAGATGGGCGTGCCGAAGAAGTTGCCGCGGTCGTCTTGCAGGCGCCATAGGCTCTGGTAGGTCGTGGGCTGCTTGTCGCGGGCGGGCGGGGCGACCATGGGCACGCTGAGCACCACCTCCTGGCCGCGGTCGGCGGGCGGCACCATGTGCGAGACCTCGCCCCGCGCCATCTGCAAATCGCCCTCGATAAAGACGAGGCGGAAGCCGTTGCCCCAGCGACGGGCGCCGGTATTGCGCACGCGCCATTGCTTGAGGAAGCTCTCGCCGGCCAGAAAACGCGTGTCGTCGGGCACAGTGTGGTCGGCCACGAAGGCCATATCGGCGTGCTGCGCGCCGCTGCCCACGGTGGAGGCGGGCGCGGTGGTAATCTCCGCGTAGAGGTGGCCGAAGACGTTGTCCTGGGGATCGCGCAGCTCCCAGCGGCTGCGGAAGAAGCGGCCCACCTGCTGCGGGGCCGTCATGTTCAGCGTGACGACGACCTCGTCACCGGGCGCGGCGGGCAGGGGCGAGGCTACGTCCGCCAGAGCAAAGCTGGTCTGGGCCATCAGGGGCTGCGCGTCGCCGCCCTGCGGCACGTCGCCGCGCTGCGGCACGTAGACCAGGCGGTAGCCGTCGCCCCAGATGGCGCCGCCCGTGTTGCGGAAATGCCACTTGTTGGTGAAGGCGGCGCCGGCGGGCACGGCATTGTGGTTCTGCAGTGTGGTCGAGAAGCCCAGGAACTCGGAATCGGCCACGGCCGCCGTTGCCTGGGGCGCGGCGAAAGAAACGTCTTTGGCCAAAGAGACCTCGCCGGCATGGGAGGCTGGCGGTTGGGCAAAGGCGGGCGCGGTCTGCCGGCTGCGCGCGACCATGTCACGAAAGGCGTCGCCGATGTGCGGCTTCAGGGCGCCGTCCACGGTGGTGATGCCCGCGTTGCGCATCAGGTCGGACCAGGCGAACCAGATCAGGGCGTAGACGTGGTCGGCGTGATTCTCGGCGACTTCGGCCACGATCTCGCGCATGTAGGAGGCGATTTTCTGGTAATGCTCGGGGCCGATGGGGTTGTTGTCGGCCACGCCCAGCTCGGTTATCCACAGCGGCAGGTTGGGATAAGCCTCTCGGAACTTGCGCAGAGCGTCCTGCAGCGTGCCGAACTGCCGGTTGTAGAAGGGGTCGTTGTGCACGTAACGGCCGTAGGGATGCACGGCGAGGGCGTCCACGGGCAGTGAGTTGCCCAACCGGGCCTCGATGCGCCGCAGGTAATTAATGGCATTGTCCGGTCCGCTATTCAGGCCGCCGATGACCACGGTCGCACCAGGCGCGATCTGGTGAATGGCCTGCGCCGTCTGCGCCAGCACTGGCGCGAAATCTTCGGGGGCCACGCCGATGGCCGAGGGGTTGGTGGGCGGGCTGTCTTCTTCATTCCAGATCTGATAGGCAACGGAGTTTTGGAAGGGCGCGCACAGCTCGGCGATGCGGCGGGCGGCGCGCGCCAGGGTGCCGGCGTAGGCCTCCCAGTTGCCATTGTGCCAGGGCGCGTTACCCCATTCCGTTTCCTGGTTGATGACCAGCAGGGAGTTGATGCCGGCGGCGGCATAGGTCTGGATGAGGCCGCGGTACTGTTGCTGGAAGGCATCGTCCACGTTGCGATGTGTGGCCGACGCTTTGTAGACGTAACGCACCCAGTCCAGGCCGCGCAGCCGCTCCACGTCGGGTGGGTGCGCGTCGGGATTGACGTTCATTCCGGCGCGAAAGCGGGCGCCGGGTTTTGGCTCTGCAGGTGGTTCAGAGACGCCGGTCACGCCGATGCGCAGCCAGAGGGTGCGGCCGATCGCTTCGCCCTCTGCGGTCTGTAGCTGCCAGTGGCTGGCATACCAGCCCGGCTGGCGCGGGGCAACCAGGTTGAGCGAGATGGCAGCCGTTTCCCCGGGGTTGACGGGGGCGCGGTCCGCAACTTCTTGCAGCCGGTACCGCGCCGCTGCGCCCAGTGGCGAAGGAGCGTCGTTTGCCGTCTCTGGGCGCTGGGCCTGGACGTAAACCAGGCGCACCGTGGCGGGCCAGGCTTCGCTGCCGCTGTTGCGCACCGTCCAGGTGGCCGTGAACTGGCGCCCGGCCTGGATGTCGCTGTAATCGCCGGCGCTGTTGACATAGGTCAGGAACTCGTAGCCATAGCGCTCCGCGGGCCCGGGCTCTGACCGGGCGTCCAGCACGGATGCCGGCACCTGCACAGGATAGTACTGTGCCTGTTCGGCGCCCGTGATGCGCACGGTGGTGCCCGCCGGGACCAGCCCCTGGGACGGAGCATTCTGGTCCGGCTGGGAACGGAGGTTGATGCCGCCCGGGAAATTGACACGACCCAGCCCGTCGTGGCGCTCGATGCTCGCCGCCCAGCCCCAGCCGCGCACCATGCGCTCGGCCGGCGGCTCCCGATCCTCTGCCGGCGGCTGCGGCTCTTCCTGCGGCGGGGACGGCTCTGTACCGGGCCTGGCGGGGACGGCCTCAAGCGTGATGCCGTCGAAAAAGAAATCCTTGGGCCGCGGCCACTTGCTCTTGATGCGGATGACGACCTCGGCCTGGCCATTCTCGGGCACCGTGAAGCGGACCTGATGGCGGTGCCAGCGGCGGTCGCCCATTTGCCCGCTGTGGACCCAGCCGCCCTCGCCGTTGACCCAAACGCCCGATTCGGCGCCAAAGATGTCGGGGTCGCCGTGACGGTGGACCCGCACAGGCACCGTGAGTGTGGCTTCGCTTCCCGGTTTCAGGCCGGTCACCGTTTGTGACAGCGTGGCCCCAAAGGGCGCGCTGGCGTGGAAGATTTTGTAAGTGGTATCGCCGGCCAGGATCAGGGCATCTGGTTGTCCCAGTTGCTCGTTGGGCGGCAACTGCTCGCCGAGCTTGTGCACACATTCTGGCACGCCTCCCGCCTGGGAGGCAGCGTCGTCATACAAGGGGCGGCCCGGTTCCAGCCATTGCAGTCGCCAGCCGGCCGGTTCCTGGTTGATCAGGTTGCCCGGGGCAGGTGGCAGGTCACGCCACCCTTCTGTGAACGTTCCGTTGTCTATCATTTGCATTGCATTTCCCCTGTTCGCCGCAGCCGGTAAAGACTGCCTATTCCTGGCTATTGCCAGACTGACACACGAATGCTCAGTAAAGCTGGTTGTTGTTTTGCTCGGGCCTGTCCCGGGTTAGCCACCATGCGTCTCGCAGAGTTCATTATTTCCCTCGTCGCTCTCATTAATCACCGACTCGCTGTCCACAAACACGCAAATGGTGCAGTCAGGATCGAAGCAGTTGTCTCCCGGCGGCGTTGTGATAAACAACCTCTGCGCCTCGCCCTCTGCCAGGCCGGAGAGCTTCTCGGTCACAATGACAGACTGGTCCGGGTCCAGCGCAACGCGGATGGCAAAGGAATCGGTCAGATCGCCGCCCAGGTTTACCACGGTGAAACTGACCTCTGCCACGCAACTTCCGGGCCCCTCCGGACAACTGTTGTCTTCCAGAAACACCTCCTCGACAGACAGGTCGGCAGGGGCCGGTTCCGCAGGCAGGGCGACGCCGATGGGAGCAGACCAGTTATCTTCATCGCTCTCCTCAACGCGACAGTAATCCTGAAAGATCTCCTCCCCGGCGCAGCTGTCGGCCTGCACGAAGAGGGCCACTGTCTGTCCCTGGTAGGTGTCGTCGAACAGCACGTCGCCGGAAAAAGTGATGCTGTCGTCGGCTTCCAGCGGCGCCGTCGTAAAAGGATAGAGGGCGCTGTTCTGTCCGGGCACGGTGAACGGAAAGAGAAATATGCCAGAGTTCGTTTCGGCATGCGCAGATACTTTGAAACGTTCGGCCTCGCTGCCGCCGCCATTGACAATGGTGACGGCAATGGGCACGGCAATCTGCCCGTCCTCGGTGAAGAAAGCCTCTGTGGTCTGCACGAGCTGGCTGACGTAGAGATCCGGCGGAGACGAAGGAACTGTCAGGGTGATCGTCGGCGTGGGCGTTGGTGTGTCCGTGAGCGTTGGAGTGAGGGTGGGACGCCTCGGTGTGTGTGTCAGTGTGGGTGGAGGCGCCGGCGTCAGCGTGCGACCCTGTGGGACGACGGGGGCCCGCGTCGCAGTTGGCGTGAACGTTGGTGACGGCGTCGGCGTGGACTCTTCAGTTACTTCCTCCGCCGCCGCCACCGGCGACTGCCTGTCGCGAGCCAGCTGTTCAAACTCTTCCCTGGTCAGGGTCAGCGGAACACGATCACGCTGGGGCAGGATGACGGTCATCTCCGAGGGCACGACGATGCGTTCCTCGTCAACTCGCACGTCAACGCTGCCGGCGAAATTACCGATGTATGTGAGTTCAGCCTGCGGGTCATAGACCACGTAGAAATCGGTGCCCAGCACGACGATGGTGGCGCCGCCCGGCGTGTTCAATTCGGCCCGCCCTCCATCGGCCAGCACCTGGCCCGTGAAGCCACCCTCCACGAGGAACATGCGCACGTCGAGCGGGGCGTCGGGGTCAGTTTCGGCGGCAATCATCTCCAGTCGCGTGTCGTTGAAGAGGCGCAGGCGCATCTGGTCGTTAAAGTCGAGGAGACCTTCTCCGCCGTCGCGCACGCGCACGGCGTCACCGCTGAAGAAGGGCGCCACATCTTCCAGGGGTTGCAGGGGTCCGTCGACGGCGCCCAGTTCCACGCGGTCGTTGATGCGCTCTATCTGGCCCGCGGGCGCCTGCTCCGGCTCCGTTGCCGTCTCCCCGGGCGCCGGCGTCGTCGTCTCGTCGAAGGACCAGCCGGTGATCACCGGCGTCTCATCAGGTGTGGGTACGGCCTGCTGACAGGCTGTGGCTGCCAGGAATATCAGCAGCGAGGTGCAAGTGAATATAATCAGTCTACGTTTCATGGGGCTCCTCCTCTGCGGTTTCCCTTGCCAGCAGCAGTGCAGAGACAATGGCCAGCGACAGGACGGCGCCTGCCGCCAGGACAGAGGGGGCAGATGCCTGTTCGAAAGCGCCTCCCAGTCGTTCCGCCAGCCAGAAGGCGAGAACGCCGGCAAGGACAAAGGGCGGCACCAGTTGCCACGACGGACGCCTGCTGCGGAAGATATGCAGCAGGCCGGCGCCGGCGAGGCCGCCCCACAGCATGCCCTCGGCCGCGGCCCGGGCCAGTTCGCCTGTCTGCGCCTCGACCCGCAACCACCTGTGAATGAGCATGCCCAGGGCGAAGGCAATGGCGCCTGTGGCGGCGGCCTGTGCATAGCTCTGCCAGGCGTTTGACTGCGAGGGCCGGGCGCGCACCCGTTCCAGGCCCGCAGTCAGCAGACCGCCGGCGATGGCGCCGGGAATCGTGCGCAACGCGCTGGTGTATAGCAGCAAGTCAAACTCAGTGATTTGCGCCCAAAACGTGAGGAAAAAGGCGGCGGCGAACCCGACCGCGCCGCCGTATTGGCCGATAAGAATAGCGCGTATGGTACGTACCGTCCGTTTGAGCCGCGCCTCGGCGGCAGCCGCTTGCACGCTGGCTGTGAGGAACGCTTCTTCGTCCTCGTTGAGCCGGCCGGGGTTGACCGCGGTCCATTTCTGGATCTGTGCCAGCCGTTGCCCGCCCCACAGCGTCCCGCGGTCGCGGTCCAGGTCAAGCCAGGTCTGGGTCGCCTCGCGTAACTGGTGGTGCAGGCGCAGACCGTGGCGGTCCTCTTCCAGCCACTTCCGCAACCGCGGCCAGTGGCGAATGAGGGCCTCGTGGCTGACTTCGACCCACTCCTTGCCGTGGGCAGCAACCTCTACAACCAGCAGGCGCGCTTTATCCAGCCGGTCGACCAGTGCCCGTATGGACCGTTCATCTTCGCCGGCCGGAAACAGCTCCTCCAGTTTCACGCGCCGCGCGGTGTCTCGCGGCATTTCGCGGCGGTCGTCGTCCTCGCCCAGGCGCGTCAGGCGCAGGAAGATAACCTGCATGTGCCGCCGTTGTCGGTCGTTCAGTTGTCCATAGACAGTGTCCGCGGTGTGGGCAATGGCCTGGCGGGCGCCGCCCAGGCGCCGGTACTCGCTGGCGCGTAGCCAGCGGCCGTGCCGCCGTTGCCACAGCTCATACAGCGTGTGTTGCAGGAAAGGCATGGCGCCGGGCTCGTCGCGGATGTCGTCGATAATGGTGTAGCTCAGGTCTGCATCAAAGCGCAGGCCGACGGCGCGCGCCTGCTGCTCCATGGCGCTGCGCAATTCCGCGCTGCTCATGCGCCCCACCAACAGCTGGTGCGCCTGCATGAGCTGGGCCAGCCGCGGATGAGACGCGCATTCGCCCCAGTAGTCGGCGCGCATGGTCAGCACTACCTGAACATTCTGGGGCGCTGCCAGCAACTGCTTCAGAAACGGCTCGCGCCTCTCGGCCCGGGCCTGCGTGAATAGCTCCTCGAACTGATCTACCACCAGCAACGCCGGGCCATCTCCATCCAGCGCCGCCAGCGCCGTCTCCAGCCGCGCCGATGGCTGTTCGCCGGGCGTCATCGTCTGCCAGCACAGCCCGGGCGTCTGCCGCCGCAAAGCCGGGATGAGGCCGGCCAGGACCAGGGACGACTTGCCACAGCCCGAGGGGCCGAGCAGGGCCAGAAACGGATAAGTTCTCAGGCACGCCAATAACTCCTGGACCAGTGCCTCGCGCCCGTAGAAGAAACGCTCATCTTCGGGGCGAAAGGCAGCCAGACCGGGGAAGGGGCAGATCGCCTCATACGCCGGCGGTTGCTGTCCCCGCGCCAGGGCGTCAAAATCGAGGTCCAGCGCCTTCTCGCAGATGCCGCCGACCTCCAACAGCGCCGTCTCCCGTTCTGAACGTGCCGTCTCGCTCAGGGCGTCGGCGCTCGTTCCCAGTGTGGCGCGCAAGGTCCCCGCGGCGCGCTCCAAATCTGGCGCCAGCACCGGCGCCCGCTGCGGCAGCAACGCTTCCATGTGCGCCAGGCCGGCTTCGACTTCGCTATCGGTAAGGGGCCGCAGGTCGGTGTCGCTGAACAGGGCGCGCGTGACCAGGCGCGTATACAGCGCCGGCACAAGAACGTCGCCGGCGTCCGCCAGAGAAGCACAGGCCTGCACCAGGGCCAGGTCCACTTCGCCGTGTGTGCGCAGGCGCCGGTAAAACTGCTCTGCCAGGGCAAACGCGGTCGTCGTGGAAACCTGATCGGTCATGGCCACGACCGCCGGCAGGCCCAGGTCGCGCACCAGTCGTTGGGCCAGGCTGCCCAGCCCCACCTCGGCCTCCGGCGCGGCCCCTTCGCAGGTAGCCAGGAAGGCACAGTGCGGCAGTCCTCTGGCGCCCTGCAACTGGTCCAGCCGCCTCAGCAGCTCGCTTGCCGCCACCGGGGCAACGTCGCCCAGGGCGTCCAGCAGGTAGACGATCGTTTCACCATCGGCGCGGTAGCTGCCGTGGGCCACGAGGTGCAAGAGCGTGTAGGTATTGCCCGTAATGCGCTCGCAAAGGTCGTTGAGCGTGGGCCGGCCGACGGCATCCGGCACGTTGCCCAGCACGTCGACGGGAATTTCGCCAAGCGCCCGCCTTAGCTCGCGCACCGTCTGCTCGGGGTCAAACGACGTCAACCGGTACCTGTTTGCTTCAGGTGGGTTGGCGATGAGCAGCAGTGCGCGCAGGTCGCGCGTGCCGATGCGCGGGAAGTGGCGGTCAGTGTAGCAGGGCACGTACAGGGAGAAAAGGATGCGCTGGTCGAGGGCCAGGAAATCCCATTTTGCGGCGCTGCGTATCGGCGCGCACAGCCGGCGCCATTGCAGCGTTTTCAGTTGCGGGTCTTCTACGACGAGGAGCAGGCGCACCCTGCCGCCGTCGTCGCGGCGCGCCTGCATCAGCGCGTCGCGCACCGCATCGCGAAACAGCGCGCGCCCCAGCAGTTCGCCGTAGCGCGCCGGTTCCAGGCTGAGCGCCGTCAGTTCATCGAAGCTCTCCGGCTCCAGCACAAGCGCTCCTTCGCTGCGCACGGGGAGCCGTTCCGGGCGGCTTTGCTCCACCACCACGGGCCAACGTTCTCCTGCCTTGTGCTGGATTGTGATCTCCAGGATCGTCGCCTCGTCCATGGCCTCACACTCCTGCAAATGGACATCAACCTGCGTCCAGGGATCAACCTCTGCCACCGCACATCAAAACAATATTTGCCAGTTGTGATAAGTGCTCCCGGTATGATAGTGGTCCTGAGCAGAGATGAAGGCAATTTACAGGAGAGTGGCACAATGACGCACCTGGATCATGCGCGCCGAGTATGGATCATTGTAATGGTTTGTAATGCTGCAGTAAACCCCTGCCGGTTCAATCGCATGTTCGCGTCAAACAGACAATTGGCCGCCGTAAATCAACTCGGTCACAAAACTGATGAAGTTATTCCACGTCGCTGCCATGGGTTGCACTCCTTCGGTCTGGCTCGTCACAGTGGCCGGCCGCTCGCTTTCCTTGCACACGCTGGTGCGTGACAGGACTGCGCCTATCACTACGACCATGAACGGGAGCAGCGATTTATTTACGGTGTGGCCAATAGAAGCAGGTTTGTGCAGCGAGGGATGACAGGCTGCGAGGCGTGTCGCCGGCTGGTGATTGACAAGGCCCTACCCAGTTTGTCATACTGTTGGTGCC
>JBMCFH010000087.1:0-14119 GCA_048620455.1 Chloroflexota bacterium
CGCCGGTCTCGCGGTTGACAAAACCGAGGAGGGTGATGGGGCGGTCGGTGACAAATGCTTCACCGGTGACTTCAAAATCATGCTGGGACGGCAGCCCGTGGCCCGACGCCTCGAAGGACCCGGTGGCGCGTTTGCGCGGCGCAGGGGAGGACGATTGTTGCGGTGGGGCGCTGCGAGTTGTCGTTTTCGCAGGGCCGGCCCCGGTCTCCGCTTCTTCAAGGGACAGCTCGCCGCTGGCAACGGCGATACAGTCAGGCAAAGTCATCACCGAGGTAGGAATGCCATTCAGGCCGGACTTGATGTAGTGCTCGGCCTTCATGGAATTGGTCAGGATGTGGTGCACCCAACGCTGGTCATAGGGCACGACTTCGGGGCAGGTGTTTTCAAGTAATAGGGCGCCGCTTTCCTCGATGATGCGTGCCAGTCCCGTTTTCTCTGCAATGGCGCGGTTGGCCCGAGAGGTAAAGATCCAGAGCGGCGGAGGGGCGCCGGGCCCGCCCGGTTCCTGGCGCACGCGCCGGCCCTTCAGATGTTGGGCCGCGGCGCGCAGTTCGCCGACCGAGGCCTGGGGACAGCCCAGGGTTATGAGAGAAACCGGTTGGCGCGGGCGCAGTTCGTCGTAACGTTGGGCCAGGGCCGCATTATCGAACGTCAGGTGGCCTTCGAATTGTGGATCAGGATACTCTCCCTGGCCCTCCAAATAGAGCATGGGGCAGCCATAATTGGCTGCGGCGGCCGACAGGGCCTTCTTCTGATCGTGATCTATCTCGGCGGGCAGGCCGGCGATGAGGGGAATGGGCCCATAGGGCAGGCGCCACTCCGGCCGTACCTGTTTGCCGATCCAATCGCCGAGTATGGAGAAGTCCGCGGGTTCCTTCAGCGCTGCGCTTACCTGCACGTGGAGATTAGGCCGCCGCTGGTCTTCGTCTAGTAATCCGTAGCGCGGCGCGTAACCGGTGAGTGCGCTGGCCAGCGCCGAAAGACCCGATTCACGATTGGTCAACAGGCCGCAGTAGGAGTTGCCGAAGCAGATGGCGTTGGACTCGGACCACGCCGCCGCGCCTTCGGTAATCACGCCGTCCCACTCGTAGGGGATGCATGACTGCGTCGGCCGCACGCCTAACGCTTCGTAGCGGGCCACGATTTCCTGGCTGTGCTCCAGAAAGTTCGGTACGCTGATGCGCATGGCCTCAAAGCGCGCGGCGTCGCACCCGGCAGCGTTGAGGGTGGTGGGTACGGCGACCCGAGCGTTGGAATCTTCGGCCAGGCGCGCCAAAAATTGGCGCAGGCCAAGCCCGCCGGTCAGGGGAGAGACGCCTGAAAGGTGCGCGCTCTGGATCGGGACTAACTCAGTGGCGCCGGCAGCCGCGGCAAGATCGAGCACCAGGCGCATGGCCATCTGTCGCGCCCGTCCCTGATCGCCGCGCAACATCGCGCGCTGTTCTTCGTTTAACTGGATGGCGTTCGTCATGTTAGCTCCCGTCGCCGCTCAGGTAGCGGTCGAGATCGACATCCTGATAGCGGCCTTTGTGGAACTTGGCGGGGTCGGCGCCCCAGGGGATGGTGCAGTCGAAACCGATCTTAGTGGTGCGGCTTTTCTCGCCGGGAACGTGTACGCCGGAAGGATCGAGCGAACTGCCGGGGCTGTCGGGGAAGACCATCATGTCACGGTCGCCCTGGAAGCGGGTGGCCATGGCCCACTCCACTTCCGCGGGGTCGTAAATATCGATATCCTGATCCACCACCCAGACGTGCTTTAACGAGCCGTGCCCGCGAAAAGCGGCTTCAATTGCTTTGCGCCCATCGTCTTCGTCCTGCCTGTCTATCTGCACCACGGCGTGCAGCCAGCTGGCGCCGCCGGGCGTGATGTTTACCCCGGTGCAATGCGCGACTCTGCCCACTTCGGCGAAGATGGTGGGCTCTTTAGGCATGCCCATCAGCAGCTTGTGCTCCAGGCCCCCGGGAAGGAGAGCGTGGTAGATGGGCCGGCGACGGTGGGTAATCAGGTCGATTTCAATCACCGGCTGCTGGCGCTCTATGTCCATCGTTTCCGTGAGGTCCATGAAAGGCCCCTCCCCGTGGCGCTGTCTGGTCAGCCGTCCTTCCAGCACAATCTCAGCGTCTGCCGGTACTTCCAGATCGTTGCTCAGGCATTTGACCAGCGGCGTGGGCGCCAGAGCATTGGCCACAGCCAGTTCATCCACGCCAGGCGCCGGCGACATAGATGCCGCCAGGTGCGTGCCCAGGGACACGCCGATGCAAATGGCCACGGGCAGATCGTCGGCCACCTTGCCCATAGCCGTGTCCGTGCCGCGACGCTCCACGATGCGCGCGGCGAAATGGCGGTCATCCAGCCGCAGCAGGCGATGGTAGCTCATGTTACGACCCAGCTCGGGGTCCATGGTGATGACCACGTTGCTGGCTACATAATATCCGGCGTCTTGGGGCAGATGAAGCAGGATGGGCAAGTCGTGCAGGTCGAAGGTCTCCAGCACCACTTCCTGGCACGGTGCCTGCTCTACGACCTCGGGCGCCACGGGATGGGCCAGTGAGTCGGCGAGGTGGTGCACGAGGTCGTCCACACCGACGTCGAGAGCCATGCTGAAGTAGCGCCGGTCGGAACAGGGACCGGCGACCACGCGCCACTCGGGATAATCGATGACCTTATTGAACAAGACGGGGCGCCCTTCCAGGGCGTGAGCCACGTTCGCCAGTTCGAACTCCACGCTGACAGGGCGGTCGATGGTGATCAGGTCGCCGCTCTCGGCGGCTGCGTCTAGAAATTGGCGCAAACTCATAACTTTGAATTGTATAGCAAGGAGGGGGGCGGGCAAGCGGAGGAGGAAGCAGGCGGCGCCCGGCGGCACGCAAGCGCCGGGCGCCTCGAACGTCTCTTATTAGCGTCCAAACTGCATAGGCATAATGATGTGCAGAAAGTCGTCTTCGCCCACCGATTTCACAACGCCGGGCTCTACTGAAGAAGTCGTCTCCAGCGCCACCTGTGGGCTGCCCACGACGCTGAGCACGTCGGTGAGAAATTTAACGTTGAAATTCAGCTCTACCTGTTCCCCATCGACCTCGGCGTCGATCTGCACCACATTATCGCCGGTCTCCGTGCTCGTGGCGCTGATCGTGGCGTATCCGGAGGTGAGCTCGTTGCCCGGTTCAATGCTCACGCGGGCGGTATGGCTTGCCTCGCGGGCGAAGATGTCGGCCGTCTTGCACGCCTTGAGGAAGGCGGCGGTGTTCAACACGGTGCGCGTCTTGTGTCCTTTGGGAATCACCGAGCTGAAATCCGGGAAGTTGCCGTCGATAAGCTGGGACACGACGACGATGGTATCCAGGTCAAAGATGATCTGATTGCGGCCCTCGGGCATAATGACGTAAAGCTCTTCCACGTCGTCGCTCATCACCCGCGCCAGCTCCTCCAGCGCGCGGGCGGGCACGATGACGGTGCGTGGCTTGTCCACGTGGCCCGGAAATTGCGCCGAACGACGTGACAGCCGGAAGCCGTCGGTGGCAGCCATGGTCAGCGTGTCACCATCGAACTGGGTAAAAATGCCGGTCAGAGTGGGGCGGGCATCGTCGGAAGCGGCGGCGAAAGAGACCTGATTGATCATCTCTTTGAGCACACTGGCCTCGATACGCACGCGGCTTTCATCCTCAGGCTCCGGCACCAGGGGGAATTCCTGGGCGTCGATGCCTTTGATGTTCGCTTCGGTGCGCGCACAGGAGACGTGTAGCGTTTCGGTGTCCTCATGCAGGTCGAGCTCCACGCGCTCCTGGGGCAGAGCTGTGACGAGATCGTTAAAGGTGCGCGCGGGCACGGTGGTCGCGCCTTCCTCTTCTACCTTGGCGCCCACCCAACAGGTGATGACGATTTCCAGATTGGTTGCCGAAAGTTTGAGGCGTCCTTCGTCTGTGGCTAACAGAACGTTGCCCAACACCGGCAGCGTGGAGCGGGTGCTGACGGCGCGTCCTACAACGTTCAGGCCTTTTGCCAGATTCTCCTGCAAGCACGATACCCTCATAAGTCTTCTCCCAAAAGTTTTGTTGTATTATCCCGCATGCTGTCCCTAAAGTAGTATACTGAATGCGGGCGAGATGGGCAAGTCGAAAATGATGGATGGTTCGTCCCTTCGCGCGACTTTGGTTCCGTTTATAGTAATCGGAAAATAATCCTTGACAAAACGAAAATAATCATGTATTTTACTATCAGGTTAAATAACCAGGTGGTTAAATGAGCGCTATGAGTTCCGACACCCTCAGTACAACTCTCGCCGCGTTGGCCGATCCCACGCGACGGGCAATATTGGCCCAGCTGACAACCGGAGAGAAGTCCGTGACGGAGTTGGCGGAGCCGTTTGACATGAGCCTACCGGCCGTCTCCAAGCACCTCAAGGTGTTGGAGCGCGCCGGGTTGGTTAGCCGGCACCGCGAGGCGCAGTGGCGTCCGGCTCGGCTGGAACCGGAACCGCTCAAAGAAGTCGCCGACTGGGTGGAGAGCTACCGGCGCTTCTGGGAAGGCAGCTTTGACCGCCTCGACGACTACCTGCGCGAGTTACAGTTGCAGGAGCAGCAGACCCCAAATGATGATCGTTCACAAGAAGGGTCCGACGAGACCCAGGGAGAGAAAGATGACCGTTCAGAATAAACTCACTGTTGAGCGCGATGATCGCGTGCTGATCTTGACGCGTATCTTCGAGGCGCCGCGGGAGCTCGTGTTCACAACGTTTAGTGACTGCGAACACCTGAAGCATTGGTGGGGGCCTGAAGGGTGGACGTTGCCTGTGTGCGAGATGGATTTCCGACCGGGCGGCAAGTGGCACTATTGCATGCGCGGGCCGGATGGGGAAGAGTCGTGGGGACTTACCGTGTACCGCGAGATTGTCGCGCCGGAGCGCCTCGTCTACACGGACAGTTTCAGCGACGAGGAAGGGAACACAGTAGACAGCATGCCCTCAATGCTCATTACGGTGGAGTTCGCGGAACACGACGGTAACAGAACGAAAATTACCTCGCGCACCGAGTTCGCCTCCGTCGAGGAGCTGGAATCGGTTGTCGAAATGGGCGCGGTTGAAGGAATGAATCAAACCTGGGATCGCCTGGACGACTATCTGGCAACAAGAAAGTAACAGGCTATTGAATCGAGAATGGGCTGGTATGAGCGGGTATGAGGGTGGTTCAGTCGGTGGGCCGCCCTTCTACCTTTGCGGCAGGACCGGATTGTTTCAACCAGTCTAGCAACTCTAGCAGCAGCCGCGCCGTTACCTGTTCCGTTTCCTCCAGGCGGCGCGGCTGGCTGCACGTTTCGTACAGGGCAGCCAGCTCGTCGCGATTACCGCCCAGGGGATGTTTCTTTTCGCGCACAAGCACCACGGGGCGTGGTGCGATGCGGTGCACGTGCCGGCCCAGGAAAAAGCTATGAGGAGCGCGACCGTCGAAGATGTGTTGTGGTTTGAAAGCGATCTGGGCGCGGCCAATGGCGATGGCTCCAGGGGTTGTCTCTACGCCGGAGAGCCACATCAGCGCCAGGCCGGCGGACACCGGTCGGCCAATCAGCACCGGCGCTTGCGGCAGGCCCTGGGAAAAGAGCTGGAAATCACGCCACAGATCGCGCACCTCCAGCCGCTCGGCCGCGCTGGCGTGTAACAGATAGCGCAGCGGATCGGCTCCGAACACGTCGTAACCGGCGTCGGCCAGGGCCAGGCAGCATTCTTCGTCCGCTTTGCTGAAATTCCCGTACGTGGAGAGAAAGAATATGGGCGCCTGTTCATTCGGTGTCTCGGGCCGGTAATGGTACGTTTCCATCACCACACCGGGGCGGATGGGGCGCACGTCAACCTTTTCTGAGCCGTGTGGCCGACCCATCAGGCCCAGGCTGATTTTGCCGAACCGCTCACGGGCCCACAGGCGTACCGCGTGCAAATCTCGATCAAAGTTTGTGTCCCCAACCTTTCCCTCGCTCTCCCCGGTTCCCCGCAAGTCAAATACCAGGTGCGCCACTTTGCCCGACGCGCCGTACGCCTGCGCTTCCTGCCGGGCGCAGGTGATCACGCTGCTCTTGGTGAGCGGATAGCGAGGCACCCACACGCGAAGCGCGCGGACGTCTTCATCCTCTACCTGTGGGGATTTGACCAGAATACAGTCCAGGTAGAGGTCATCATCAGTTAGAATGCCAAAGGTTTCTTCGACGTAGCGTTCTGGATCGGGCATTTGTATGTTTTGTTCGGTTACTCGTCTGGCGTCGGTTCTGGATCAACGTAGTAGGCGTAGTCCGGAATCAGGTCTACGAGACGTCTATAGCCTTCGATGGCTGCGCGCTCGCTGTCGTAGTAGCCGCTGAGCAGCTCCTGCAGCAGGATAGAAAAGGTCAACTCCTCGTAAATGGTCGTCACGAGCGCACCGTGCCCCCCTTTGTACCCCCAGCGGTCGCTGTTGACAACGTCGCCGGCAAGCGTCTCTGCTATCTCCCGGCCAAAAATGTCGCTAATGGTGCGCCCATCGTCGCTGATGGGGAGGTCGTACCAGGCGTCAGCATAGCGCCGCGGTTCCTCGGGCGTGCCCAGACGCATGGGCACCTTCCGTTCCGGTTCCACAGCCAGCCAACTCAAATATCCTTCCTCGAACCAGAAGCGGGCCAGGGACAGAGCCGCTTCGCGATCCGCGTTCGTCGTTATGCCCAGATAAGCGATTTCTCCCAGATTTTGCGCGCTTGCCCCTGGCTGGCGACCTGTAATGGTTGTCACAATGCCGCTATTTTCCGCCAGATAGGTGGGTGTGTCGCATTCGGCGCAGGAAGGCTGGTAGCTATCGTCCAGGCCGGCAAGCGCCGGGAGCACGCCGGGAGGCGCCACGATGAGGCCCGAGCGGCCTTCCAGATAGGCGTTGAGGGTGCTTACCTCGGTCTGCACGCCGGGGGGACAGTAGGTGTTACAGATAAAGCGGTAAAACTCAAAGGAATCGCGGCAGGCATCGTTCAATATCTGCAACTCCCCTTTTTCGTCGATGAGGCGGCAGCCGTTGGCGATGGCCATCTGTTCAAAGGCGCGGGTGGTGGCCGGCAGCGAGGATTCGGTGGGCATGTTGAAACTATAGATAAGGTTGGCGCGGTCTGAGATGACCTCCGATGCCCGCAGCATCGTATTGAACTCTTGCGGTGGCGCCAGCCCGTTTGCCTCGAACCAGTCCTGCCGGTAGATGAGCAGCTGCTGCCATCCGTCGCTGGGAACAGCGCTGACCTGTCCTTCTACCGTCACCAACTCCAATGCCTCCTGGTTAAACGTCTCGCGCCCCAGCGCCTGCACCAGCTCTTCCGCTGCCGTGGGATCAAGAATATCGCGTTCGGCCCAACCGACGGCGTACTCTAGCGGCAACATGACCAGGTCGGGCAAAGGCAGCGATGAGGACACCGCCGCTGTCCCAACCAGGTCAGGTAGCGCGTCGGGTGCGATCGTGACCAGCTCCACGTGCACCTGATTCGACGCTGTAAACTCGTCAATCATTTCTCGCAGCGCCTGTTCGTACTGTGGCGACGTTTTATTAATCCACAGGGTCACCGTGGGGAAGCCTGTACGTTCCGCTGCAGCGTCCTGCTGCGCGGCGGCAGGGCCGGTGGGGGTGGGCGCAGGCAACCGCAGCGGCTCTTCGGGCGAGTCCTCCTCAAGCGGCTGCGGCGTCGCGCCTTGTTCCAGACGTGGTGGGTTCATGAGATCCGGCACGCAGGCGACCATTACCGTGCCTGTGAACCAGAGCGCCGCCAGCAGCACCAGACGCCACGCACTACGGCGCGGTCGCCAGGCAGAGTCGCGCCTCGCCTGCTCTTGCTGTGGGTCGTCGTTGCGCATGCGGTTCATCCCGTCTCTCCGGCTATGGCTTCAGCGTTCTGCGCGCTGGCTGATGAGGCGCAGGCCGGTGAGCGTGAGCCAGGGTTCCAGATGGTCCACGATGTCTGTGTGTTCGGCAATCACATTGACCAGGCCGCCGGTGGCGACCACCGGCGCGTCGGGGAGCTGGAGCTCGTCTCGCAACCGTTGCACCAACCCTTCCACGAGAGATGTATAGCCGAACACGAGGCCTGATTGTATGGCATGGGTTGTATTGCGCCCCAGGACGCGGGGCGGCGCTTCCAGCGCCACACGGCTCAGTTGCGCGGCGCGCCCGGTCAGGGCGTCGGCGGCGACTTCCAGGCCGGGCACGATGATCACGCCCAAGAGCGCGCCATCTTCGGAGACGACGTCCAGCGTTGTAGCCGTACCCATGTCCACGATAATACTGGCGCCCGGATAGAGGTGGTAGGCGGCAGCGGCGTTGACAATGCGGTCGGCGCCCACTTCGGAAGGCCTTTCGGTAGCCACGCGAATACCCGTATCCGTTTCGGCCGTCACCTGTAACGGCGTCAGGTTCAGGTAGCGACGGCACACTGCGTCGAAGGTGCGCGTCAGGGAGGGCACGACGCTGGAGAATATGACGCGGTCGACAGCGTCTGCCAGATCTACCTCGCGCAGCAGCATCTTCATATAGATGCCATATTCGTCCACCGTCTGGTCGCGAATGGTGCGCAGACGCCATTGCAGGCGCCAGTTCTGACCGTCCCACAGGCCGGCGGTGATAAGCGTATTCCCAATGTCGATTGCCAGTAGCATAACTTAAAATTTCTCTCGATAGGGGGCGGTTGTAAGCGTGGCGTGGGTTGCCAGTTGTCGCCTCTTTCCGACTTGCTTTGTCTTTCGCCTTGCGTTTCGCTGGCGGATTGTATAGAGAGCACGGGACTGTGACAAGCCGCAGCTAAGCCCGTCTCATCTCCTGTTATAGCTCTCGAACTTTGGCCAACGCTGCGCCCTGCGGTTGCGGCCGGTCGCTCAGGCGGAGGACCGCTTCAATGGAATGACGCGCGAGACGCGCTCGCCTGGCCCAGTTATCGGCGCTGTGTGCTTCTTCAAATACATCTGGTCCGTAGAACGTTGCCGTCTCAAACTCCAGCCCCTGGGTGGCGACGTAGCTCACAGGCAGTCCGGCGCGTTGCCCGATGAGCATGGGCCATTCTGTGTCGGTCGCATTGCTCATTTCCGTGGAGTGCTGCACCAGGAATTTAGCCGCGGTGCGGCTGATGCCACACGAGCCGGCTGTAACATCCATTTCACGGCCGAAGGCAAAGGAAAACACGCGATTGGTCACGCTTTCCAGCTCCCGCTGTACGGAAGGGTGGCTGGCAAACGCCGCTTCTGTGCGCCCCAGAGCCACGTAATCCGCCTTCCACAGGTCACGAGTCACTACCTGTTGTAATTCGCTGCGGTGGTGCTCGGTCCAATGTAGCAGGCGATCAAAGTCACAGTAGTGGTAGACGACGTCCTGCTCGCGCTGCAATGCCCGAGACAGGGCCCGCCGTCGATTTTCACCCACGTGCTCATTCCCATCCCCATGCACTCGCACACCGGCTTCGCGCAGCCGATCTGTGGTGTCTGCCGCGGTGGCAGGGGTGGCAACGACGAGCATAAATTGATAAAGTTTAACCAGGAAAGGCAACGAATCCGGGAGAAAACGGGCCATGCGACCCTCCGGATCGTGTAACGTGGAGATAAGAGCAGCTTCTTTCAATTTTGACATGACTCAAGTTTACGATTGGCTGGCGAAGGTGCAACTGGCATGAGCGAACAGGAGAAGCTATCCCTGTCGGACAGCGAGCAACTGCGCCGGCGCAACCGCGAACTATCAATCCTCAACGAGATCGCCAAAGCGCTGAACCGCTCGGTTGACCTTGACGATGCTCTGCAGGAGACGCTGGCGCGTGTGGTGGATCTGCTCGAGTTGCAGACGGGCTGGATCTGGCTGCTGGACGAGGAGTCAGCTGATTCTTACCTGGCTGCCTCTCAGAACCTGCCGCCGGCGCTGCGTGACAATCCGCGACGCATGGAAGGCAGTTGCCACTGTCTTGATACCTACCGCGCCGGCGACATGGAAGGCGCGGCCAATGTGAATGTGATTACCTGCAGCCGCCTGTTTGGCCTGGTGGACGGCACCGATGGCCTGCGCTATCACTCCAGTATTCCGCTTTACGCCCACGGCAGAAAATTGGGGGTAATGAACGTAGCCAGCAGCAATTGGCGCGAGTTGTCGCCGGAAGATTTACGCCTGTTGTACACCGTCGGCGACCTGTTGGGCATGGCCGTCGAGCGCATCCGGCTCTATAGCAAGAGTATGCAGATTGGCGCTGTGGAGGAACGCAACCGGCTGGCGCGCGAGATCCACGATACATTGGCCCAGGGCCTTTCCGCCGTGGCCCTACACCTGGAATCGGCCGACGCGTTGCTGGAAGGTGGGTCCGAAGAAGAGCGGGTGCAGCGCGCCGTGCGCCAGGCGCTGTCCCTGACTCGCGCCAACCTGGAGGAGGCGCGCCGCTCTGTACTCGACCTGCGCGCCGCACCACTGGAAGGGCGCACGCTGGCCGAGGCGCTGTCGGCGCTGGGTGACGAGGTGGCACAAAGGAAAGGCGTGACCGTCGAATTCTCGTCCACCGGTGGCAGTCGACCGCTCCCTGTACGTGTGGAGGCCGGTCTCTATCGCATGGCTCAGGAGGCGTTGAATAACGTTGTGCAACACGCGGACGCGGACCACGTAGCCCTGCGCCTGGTGAGCACCCCCGAGGAGGTGCGCCTGACTGTGGAGGACGATGGGCGTGGGTTCGATCCGGAGGAGGTGAAGGGGGAACGGTATGGGCTGGTGGGCCTGAACGAGCGGGCGCGGTTGCTCGGCGGCCGATTACATCTAAAGACCGGCCCGGGCGCCGGCACGCGTGTGGAAGTGAGTATTCCCTTTGATGCGATATAGTGTGCTGGCGGCGCCACTGGCGCTGCCGGCTGAACGTCCTGCGTGGCGTCGCTGCACAGCAGCGCCACGGGGCACAAGGCGTCTATGAGTGACACAATCCGTATTCTGGTCGCTGACGATCATCCTGTCGTGCGTGATGGCCTCGTGGCCATTCTCAGCACGCAACAAGATCTACAGGTGGTAGCTGAGGCCGGTAGTGGCCAGGAGGTGCTGACCAGAGCCAGTCAGACACGGCCTGACGTAATTCTGCTGGATCTGGAAATGCCGGAGATGGACGGGGTCGCCACATTGCGTCGCCTGCGGGAAGAGGATCCACAGGCGCGAGTCATCATCTTTACGGCCTTCGATAGCGACGAGCGCATTCTGGCTGCCGTGCAGGCCGGCGCCCAGGGCTACCTGCTGAAGGGCGCGCCCAGGGAAGAGGTCTTCAACGCCATTCGCGTTGTATACGAGGGGGGCTCTCTCCTGCAGCCGGTGGTGGCGTCCAAGCTGCTGAAGCAGATGACGCAGGGGCAGGCGACCGCCGCAAACGAGTTTGAGCCGCTGACGCCGCGCGAGCGGGAAGTGTTGCAGTTGCTGGCGCAGGGTCTACAAAATAAGGAGATCGCAGGGGAGTTAGTGATCAGCGAGCGCACGGTCAAATTCCACGTCAGCTCTATACTGGGCAAGCTGGGAGCGGGCAACCGCACCGAAGCGGTGGCTATTGCTGCGCAGCACGGTCTGGTAGAACTGTAACCAGGGGCGGCTACTCGAGCTGGTCCAGGACCGTATGATACAGGGTATCCGCGCGCAGATCCTCCAGCGTGTGGCAGGGCGCTCCTAGTTTCTCGGCCAGCAGGCTGGCCAATCCCTGGTCAAACGCCGCATGCTCCATATTAATCACTACAGAGCGAATATTTGATTGGTCTATCATTTCTGCAATGCGGTGTGCTTCTTCCTGCGGTGGCAGGTCAGACATGCTGACGTTGCCGGCGCCGTCGGTGAGCACGATCATCAGCGGCATGATATCCGGGTGGGAAAGCTGGTCACGCTGGATAACCTCGTAGGCCATCAGCAACCCGGCGGAAAGCGGCGTCTTACCTCCGACCGCGATGTTAGCCAGCGCTTTGCGCGCAAGCTGGACGGAGTTCGTAGGCGGCAACACCAGTTGTGACTGATTCTTGTGGAAAACGACGAGGCCCACACGGTCGCGGCGCTGGTAAGCGTCGGTCAGTAGAGACATGATGGCCCCTTTGGTGGCCTCCATACGCTCGGAAACGGCCATGCTCCAACTGGCGTCGACGACAAAGAGGATGAGGTTGGCGGCGCGTCGAACGCGTACTTTCTCACGCAGGTCGCTCTTGCGTAGAGCCAGGGCCATTTCATTGTCATCCGCTTCGTGTCGCTCTTTCTGATAGGGGGCGGCGGCGCGGAGGGTGGCGTCAAAGGCCAGATCGCTCACCCGCGGCGAGCGCGGACGTCGCGCCCGGATATAGCGCCCACGTTTGCGCTCCGATTTAGTGCGCGAGCGGCGTCCCGCCTGGCGGCGGGTGAGCCGATCCAGTTGCGTGTCCAGGCGGCGGGTGTTGAACTCCTGGTTGCTCTGGCGCTTCTGCCCACCTTCCCACCAGAAGGCGTCTTGTGGCGTCTGGGGCACGTTCTGCGGACCGGCCTCAGTCTGTTCGACCTCGCTATCTTCAGAGGCCTCGGCCTCTAGCGTCTGTTTTTTTTTACAGGATTGGCCTCCGCTTCGTCAGCATCTTCGCCGGTTTCACCGTCGCCAAACTCGCCCTGAGCCTGTTCCAGCCGCTCCTCCAGGTCATAGAAATCGACCGCGCTCTCCTGGAACGGGCGCGCTTTGATGCGATGGGGCAGGGCCAGTTCCGCTGCCAGCAAAATGTCGTCGTCGGCAATCATCTCGCGCCCCTGCAGCGCGGCATGCGCCTGCGCGCCGCGCAGGATCACCAGATCGGCGCGGTGCCCATCCACTTTCATAGACGCCGTCAGGTGCGCGATGGAGGCCAGGTCGCGCCGGCTGTAACCAACCTGATTCACCACTTCGCGCGCGTACTGGATGCGTTCGGAGAGGCGGCGTTCTTCGTCGGCCCATTTCTCACGGAACCCTTCCGGATCCAGCTCGAAGGCAATGCGCCGCTCCATAATCTCTACGCGCTGTCGGGGATCGAGAAGGCCGCTGATCTGCACGGAAAAGGCGAAGCGGTCCAGTAATTGGGGTCGCAGATCGCCCTCCTCGGGATTCATCGTGCCCACCAGAATGAAACGCGCCGGGTGGCTGAAGCTGATACCTTCACGTTCGACCACGTTTACGCCCATGGCGGCAGAGTCTAGCAACAGATCGACGACGTGATCGTCGAGCAAATTGACTTCGTCCACGTAGAGCAAGCCGCGATTGGCCGAGGCCAGCACTCCGGTCTCAAAATGCTTCTCACCGTGCTGGATCGCTTTTTCGATATCCAGCGTGCCTACTACCCGGTCCTCGGTGGCGCTCACCGGCAGATCGACGAAGGGCGTGCGGCGCACAGCGCAGGGAATGTCGTTGCCATTCAGGCGCATGCGGCATTCATCGCACCATGTGTTGGGGCGTGCGGGGTCACAGCCAAAGCGACAATCGGCCACGATATCGATGTCCGGCAAAAGGGCCGCCAGCGCACGGGCCGCTGTCGATTTCGCCGTGCCGCGTTCACCACGGATGAGGACGCCACCAATCTGCGGATTGACTGCATTCAGGACCAGGGCGCGCTTCATGCGCTCCTGTCCCACAATGGCAGTAAATGGAAATACTACAGGACGAGCCATGCAACTTCTCCAAATCGTTACGCTATCGACGGTGGCGATTATACTGAAAGGAGTAAGGGCGGAGCAAACCTCATTTGGGGTTTTCTTGTCTCTTGCTTACAATGCGGGGCAGGTGCGCCCGCTCGCGCGCCACTCATCCATGGTCAACACCCACAGGAACATAGAGTATGAAGAAAGTGTTTTCTGCCCTTGCTATTCTCTTTGCGCTGTTGTTGATCGTCTACGGTGCCCTGGCTTTGTTGGCGCAACCGGTGCCGGAGCACCCGTTCTTTGCCGAGCAGCCGGAGGTGGCTGTCATCGCCCACCAGGGAGGCGAGCATCTGTGGCCCAGCAACACGCTGTATGCGTTTGAACAGGCGGTGCAGCTGGGCGTGGATGTGTTGGAGATGGACATACACAGCAGCGCGGACGGCGTTCTGGTTCTCAGTCACGATGACACCGTCTATCGTGGAGCCCTTTTGTGAGATGTTGCGCCGCCATAGCATGGAACACCAGG
>JBMCFH010000088.1:0-13990 GCA_048620455.1 Chloroflexota bacterium
GCAATGAGCATGGTGAAGGTGGCGATGAACCAGTGAATGAGGAAAGGATAGAGGAAAGAGCCCGATTGCCAGGCCACGAAGCCGAACGCGGCCCCGCCAAAGATAGTGCTCAGCGTCTCTATCTCCGGCTTGCCGAGATGCATGAAGGCGAAGGGCACCGCCTGTAAGAAAATGGCCGGGCCGGGCCCGAAGTAGCGGGCGAAGGCAAAAAGGATGAAGCCGCGCCACATGAACTCCCAGCCGAACAGGTCCACGCCGGTCAGATAGACCAGATTCCCCACCCCGTCCGGCGCCCGCTCCTCATAGAACGCCTGCATCGCCGGCGTGCGCGCCAGAAACCAGAGGATGAGAGCCATGCCCACGCAGGCGGGGATCACCCACTTGAGGCCGGTGCGCCAGTCGCCCAGCCGCAGCCCATACGCTCCCGGATTCTCGCGAAAGAGCAGCACGATGATCAGGGTGGGCAGGACAAAGTAGAAAATGAGGCGGTCGTACGCTTTGTGCCTCGTCAGCTGGTGCCCGTAGTAGTCCAGCATGGGAACCACTGTGGAGAGGATGATGAGAAAGGTTAATTTGAGGTCAAAGTCGACGCCGCCGATAGTCATCGTTGGCCTCATGGAGAGGGCGCGATACCTACCAGGAGTGTCAGGCGCTCGTCGCCCGGGTTGGTAACGCCGTGCAACAGGCCCGCCGGCGCCCAGACCACCTGCCCCGCCTCCGCCGTTCGCTCCTCGTCGCCCAACACAAAGCGCCCCGCGCCGCTCACCACGTAATAGAACTTATCCTGATCGTCGTGGTGATGGGCCGGCTGCGTCTGGCCGGGTTCCAGGCAATTGAGGCCCAGAAGCAAGGCCTCACTCTGGAACAGGGTCGTCTTGTAATGCTTATCTGACCGGGAACCGGTGTGTGCTTCCAATCTCTTCACAAGGTCATCCATGGTCTCCTCTCATCGGTTCAGTTGTTGGTCGCGGGCGCCTGGCTGGCGAGAGTCCCTGCTGCATTATAACAAAAAAGGCCCGGCCATACCGGCCGGGCCTTTACGAACCTATTCTTATGTTGTATGTGCCTACTGTGGTTCCCGGTGGACGGACGCACCGGGGCGGCGGGTTGGGCTAAGCCGCCTGATGGGTTGGTTCGCCCATCTCCACCATGTTTTGGAGGACGCGTTCCATAGTCATGGTATGGGTGCAGACGTTGCGCGTGGCAAAAAACGCGCAGTCACAGGTCCACTGTCCGTGGTCGTAGGTAACAACGTGGATGTGATTGTCGCCGTCGATGCGAACCTGAAACTGTTCAAACTTAATTCGATCGGCTCGTTCCTCAGCATAAATCTTCGCCTTCTCGATCTTGCCAATCATTCCATAATCCATTGTACTTTCGCTCCTCTATGCAAAATGGACGAATAAAAAAAACGCACGCTGATTTGCGTGCGTTAAGGGCCTAAATAGTAGCTGTTAGCTGACGAAATTGAGATCTTCGCCCCGGGTATGATTTTATTCATGCTCCTAGTATATCGTGAGCCCGGGTGCTGTCAACGTCAAATGACGGCGCTTAGCTTAAAATATCCGGGCATTTATACCGGGTTCATAATGTATTAAGAACGTTGCCAGCAGGCCGCCTGCAGGCATTGCTCAGGGCTCGATACGGATGCGGGCCAGGTCCAGATGTTCGGCGGCGCGGTGACCCTCAGGGGCCAGGACGTGCAGTGGATCGCCGCCAGGACCCTCGCGCAGGATCAGGCGCACGCGGTAGGTGTCCGCCGCCAGATCGCGGCCCAGCGAGAGGTCGTGGACGCTGGGTCTGGGCTCTGTTGCCTGGGCGGCGGCGTCAGGCAGGGAGTGTTCGATCCGGCCGCGCACAACGCCGTCGTCGTCCAGCAGCTGCAACTCGACCAGCCGCTCGCGGGCGTTCTGCGTTGCCGCCTGCTCAGGGCTCGCCTCGCGGGCCGCCTCCCAGTACAGCGTCACGCGCAACACGTCTCCCGGCGCCAGGACGCGCGCGTTGTATTCGTAGCCCCGCAGCAGCAACTCATCTTCAAAATTCTGTGTCATGGGATTGGGCGGCGCTGTTTGCGCCCCTTCCGTCGTCGCCGGCTCCAATTGTACCTGGCCCAGCGCCAACGCGTCGCCCCACGCCTCTCCCTGCGGCCCGCGGATGGGCAGGCGATACGTGGGGGCGTAGAGCCCGACGCTGACGGTCGCCGTTTCGGGCGTGTAAGCCGTCGGCGGCACGTAGACGCTGAGCGAGTCCACAAAGCGCTGGCCCGGCTGCCAGTGGCTGGTGGGAAAAGCGCCGGTGCCGGGATGCGTATCGCGCTGGGCCACCACCGTGCCCGCCTCGTCAATCAGGTGCAGGAAAAGGAGAAAGTCGCCCGGCGGTTGCGCCTGCACCTCCCAATACAATGAGACCTCCAGCGGCTGGTCCGGCTCCAGCGAGCGCGCGCTCAGTTCGTACCCGCGCAACGTGGCCAGGCCGGCGAAGCTGGCGTCGACGGCGTTGGGCGGTTCGGCGTCCGCGGGGAAGGCGGGCGGCTGGGCGTAGGCCGGCGCCAGGTAGCCCAGCAGAGCCACCAGGGACAGCGCCAGCATCGCTCCGTTCACCGCCCAGGCCAGCAGCCGGCTGTCGTCTTGCACCCGGCGTGAAGAGCGACCGAGCACGGCGCCCAGCCCGCCGCTCACCTGGCTCAGCCCGTAGAAGGTGAGCAGGGAAAGCGCGGGCAGGCCGGGAAAGAAGAAGCGGCCCATGGCCCCGGCGGGGCTGACCAGCATGTAGTTGAACAGGACGGCGAAGGAGAGGACCACGTTCAGAGCCAGCAGGCCCACAAAGATCGGCGCTGTGTCGCGCCGGCGCTGCGCCAGTGGAATCAGCACGCCGCCCAACCCCAGCAGTACAACCAGGGCCAGCGCGTCGTATATCACCTGCGGCAGGGGGATCTGGCCGAAGCCGAAGCGCCCCCACAGCGTGGACCAGGCGGCGGGCAGCTCAAAAATGGCCAGCGGCAGGCTCTGCAACGGATCGCGCGCGCCCCACAATTCAGTTACGGTGCGGAAGCCGGTGGGCTCGCCGTACAGCATCTGGTTGCGCACAAACCACCAGCCTGCGAGCACGGCGGCGACAGCCAGGGACAGGAAGCCCACCTCCAGCCACTGCCGCCACTGGCCCCGCCGCCAGGCCACGTGAGTTGCGGCGACGGCGATCAGTGTGCCGGCGGCGGCCATGTTGAATTTGCTCATCAGGGCCACGCCGTAAAGCAGGCCAAAAAGCAGACCCCAGCGGCGGCCGAGGCCCTGCGGATCGCGCAGCAGGCGCACCGAGGCCAACAGGATGGCGCTGCCGCTGAAGGCGGCGAGAATGTCGTTGTTTATGGCGCCGGCCATGTAAAGGAACATGGGATTGAAGGCCACGAACGCCGCGCCGCCCAGGGCCAGCGCCCGCCGCCGGGGCCAGATGGCGCGGCCGGTGGCCCACGTGGCCCACACCGTGCCCGCGCCGATCAGCACGTTCAGGGCGCGGATCAGGTGCGCCGCCAGCGCTTCGCCGCGCCAGGGAAAAGCCTCCTCCGGCCCGTGCAGGTACTGGTTCTTGTTGTCCACGCCCACGTCAGAGTAACGGTAGGCCCAGAAACGGTTGGAAGGCGGGGTGCGACACAGGTCGTCCCCGGCGTCCACCCAGCCGCTTACCGCCGCGCCCAGGGCATAGAACAGCGGCGGGTGGTGGCTCTGGAAGCGGCATGCCTCTTGACCCTGCACCGGCAGCGAGCGGTTGACCACGATATACCGTACAAAGCGATAGTGGCGCAGCTCGTCTGTTGCTTCATGGAGTGGGTTAATAATGCTGTAAGCCAGGCCCAGCCCGACGAAAAGCAGAAGGAGTACGACGATGTCCCGGTTGCGGCGTAAGTGTGTCATCAAGATTGGAGATTATAACAAAAGTTGCGACGAAACCCCTGTTGCTACGTATAATAGAGTGAGAGCTTGAGCAGCGCCGAAGCGAGAGCGCTGCCCCTCTTACAGTGTTTCCAACAGTTTAAGGAAGGTGAACCGAATGAATTCTCATGTCGTTGATTACGAAGTCTTTGGCGACGATCTACAGTTTGTGGACGTAGAACTGGATCCGCAGGAAACGGTGATCGCCGAAGCCGGCGCAATGATGTATATGGATCATGGTATTGGGTTCGAGACAAAGATGGGCGATGGCTCCAATCCCAACGAAGGCCTGTTGGGTAAGCTGGGTAGTGTGGCCAAGCGCGCCATCACCGGCGAGTCTTTATTCATGACCCATTTTACCAATAATGGCCAGGGCAAGAAACACGTCGCCTTTGGCGCGCCCTATCCGGGCAAGGTAATGGCCATTGACCTGGATGAGGCAAATGGCGAGCTGCTGTGTCAGAAAGACGCGTTCCTTGCTGCCGCGCTGGGCACCCAGATCAGCATTGCTTTTAATAAACGACTGGGGACCGGCCTCTTCGGCGGCGAAGGATTTATCCTGCAGAAGCTGCGCGGCGATGGCATGGTCTTCATCCACGCCGGCGGGCACATTGTAGAAAAGCGGCTGGAAGGGGGCAAGCTGCTGGTGGATACCGGCTGCCTGGTCGCTTTCGAGAACACCATCGACTATAACATTGAACGCGCCGGAAACCTGAAATCGATGCTCTTTGGCGGCGAGGGCCTGTTCCTGGCTACGCTTCAGGGCACCGGCCGCGTCTGGCTGCAATCTCTGCCTTTCTCGCGCCTGGCCGACCGCATTCTGGCCAACGCGCCCAGCTCCGGCGGCAAAACGCAGGGCGAAGGCTCCGTGGTTCGCGGCCTGAGCAATCTCCTGGAACAGTAAAAATATTCCCTACATGACACGCCAGATCAGAAAAAGCCTCCCGCGGGAGGCTTTTTCTGTTGATCCCTGCCAGCACGGAGGAGAAGTTCTCTGGCGGGTTCAGTTCACGAAGTAGCTGATGCACGCTTCGTCAATCAGCTCAGGTGATAAATGAGGGTCCATCTGCTCGTAGCGACAGATGGAGACGACAGCCTTCAAGATGTCTCGTGGATGCACGGCCTGCATCGTGCGATCGGTTTGCCGGTACCACTTCCTCAGCAGGTGGACAAAGCTCGTCTGATCGAAGTCCACGTTGAACGCCCTGCACATCATCTTGAAAATCTCATAGTACATCTTCTCGTCCGGCCCGGTCACTTCCACCTTCATCTGAATGCGGCGCAGGAAGGCGTCGTCGACCAGGTCTTCGGGATCGAGATTGGTGGAGAAGACAATCAGCTGGCGGAAGGGAACTTCAATCGTCTGGCCCGACTGCAGGCGCAGGAAATCAACGCCGCTTTCCAGGGGCACGATCCAGCGGTTGAGCAACTCCTGGGGGCTCATCTGCTGCCGCCCGAAGTCGTCGATGAGGAACATGCCGCCGTTGGCTTTGAGCTGCAGCGGCGCTTCATAGAATTTGGCCACCGGCTCGAAGCGCAGGTCCAGTGCATCCATCTTTAGTTCGCCGCCCACCATTACCGCCGGTCGCTTGAACAGTTCCCAGCGCTTGTCGATCTTGGGACCGCCGTTGCCGATGCTGGCAGTGCTGCCACGGCCCGTATTGTGTCCGTTGCCGTTGCCGTTGAGTAGATGACTCTTGGCCGGCAGGTGAACGAGCGGGTCGTAAATCTGGATGATCTGGCCGCCCACCGTGAGCGCGTACGGCAACCAGATGGGGTCAACGCCGGCCAGGAGTTGCGCGATCGATTGGGCGATGGTCGTCTTACCGTTGCCCGGCGGGCCGTAAAGGAACAGAGACGTTCCGGCGTTTACGGCGGGCCCGATGCGGCGGTGGAACCCTTTGGGCAGGATCAGGTGGCGCAGGGCCTGCTGCACGTCGTCCGGGCGCACCGCCTGCCCGCCGCCGGCCTGCAACATGATCGCCTCGCGATACTTGTCCAGCGACACGGGCACCGGCCCCACATACTGGCTTCTTTCCATTGCCTCTCGCGCCCGCTTTGTGCCTTCCTCTGTCAGCCGGTAGGTGTAGCTGAAGCGTCCCAGCGCGCCGGTTTTGCTGATCTCCACCATGTGCTCCTGCTTCAGGCGGGCCATGATTTCGTCCAGCAACTGCGCGTGCACGCGAATAACCTCGCCAAAGCGGCTCACGCTGACGTCTCCTTCTGAAAAAAGGAGACGATAGATGAGGTCGATGACGATGCTCAGGGGCACATCCAGGTCCCCGACCTCGCGCACAGGCGTCATGATTTTTGCCAGTTTTTCTTTTTGTTCGTCCACGGTGATCCTTAACTCTCCGCTATGTATGACGTCGATGATAACTTGATGCAGTCTGACTATAGCGCAGAGCGGCGGACGCTTAAATAGGAAAAACGGTATGGGTGTGGGCTCAAATGCAAAGAGACGCCCGGCCGGGGCGTCTCCTTATGGTCAATGGGATGGGCGGAGGCCGTTTCCGGCCCCCGTAATGGCTCAGGCGCCGGACCCGTCGCTGCCGGAGGGTGGCTGACCGTTGCTGCCCGCGCTTTCGACGGCAGCCGCTTCCGCGGTCTCTGTTTCCTCTTGTCGAGCGTCCCGGTCCTCGTCCGCGCCGTTGCGCGTCAGGCGACCTTCGCGAATAACGGCGACAGAGGCCACCGTGTCCCCCTCGCGCAGATCCATGACCGTGACGCCGCGCGAATAGCGGCCCTGTTGCGACACGTTGCGCACCGGCGTGCGCAGGATAATGCCGCTGGCCGAGATACACGTCACTTCATCGTCCCCGGTCACCACGCGCGCACCCACGATGGGCCCAGTACGGTTGTTGAGCGTCATGGCGCGCACTCCCTTGCCGTAACGGCTCTGGCGCCGGAACTCGGCCAGCGGCGTGCGCTTGCCGAACCCTCTTTCCGTAATGAGCAGGAGGTCCTCGTCGGGCAGCACCACGTCAACGCCGGTGATGCGGTCTCCCGGTTCCAGGCGCATGGCGTTGACCCCGGCTGCGGTGCGACCCATGGGTCGCACGTCCTCTTCTACGAAGCGGATCGCCCGGCCCTGTTCTGTGACCAGGATCAGATCCTGCCCGCCCCGCGTCAACTTGACCCAGCCCAGCTCGTCGTCATCGTCCAGATTGACGGCAATGAGCCCGGAGGGACGCACGTTGCGGAACGCGGCAATCTCCACCCGCTTGATGCGCCCGTTGCGCGTGACCATCGTCAGGTACTCCCCTTCGTCGAAATCGCGCACGGGCAGCGCGGCGGTAATCTTCTCCGTGGGCATCAGGGGCAGCACGTTCATCAAGGAGCTACCCTTCGCCGTGCGATCCAGTTCCGGTATCAGGAACGCTCTCTCAGAATAGACCTTGCCGCGGTCGGAGAAGAAGAGGATGCTGTTCAGCGTACCGGCGGCGAAGAGGTGTTCCAGCTCATCCTCGTCGCGCGTGCTCATACCGATCAGACCTTTACCGCCGCGGCCCTGGCTGCGATAGGCTTCCACCGGCGTGCGCTTGATATAGCCGCGCTGCGTGATGGCGATGAGCACGTCTTCATCCTGGATCAGATCTTCCATATTCAGATCGGCGTCCAGGTTCGGCGCGATCTCGGTGCGCCGCTCATCCCCATACTTCTCTTTCAGGTAGACCAGATCTTCTTTGATCATGGCCAATATTTTCGACCTGTCGGCCAGGATGCCGCGCAATCGCGCCACTTCGGCGGTGATCTCCTGGTACTCGTCCTGGATCTTCTGACGTTCCAGCGCAGCCAGGCGGCGCAACTGCATGTCCAGAATCGCGTTAGCCTGCTCTTCCGTCAGGCCGAAGCCACCCATCAGTTTGCTGCGCGCGTCGTCCACGTCTTCCGCGTTGCGGATGGTGTCGATCACTTCGTCGAGGTGATCCAGGGCGATCAGCAGCCCTTCCAGAATGTGCTGCCGGCGCAGCGCCTTGTCCAGCTCGAACTGCGTGCGCCGGGTGATGACCTCCACGCGGTGGTCGATATACACCTGCAGCGCGCGCTTGAGCGAGAGCAGCCGCGGCTCGCGGTCGATGAGCGCCAGCGTCTGCACGCCGAAGGTGGTCTGCAACTGCGTATGTTTGTACAGCTGGTTCAGAACCTTCATCGGCTGGCAGCCGCGTTTCAGCTCTACGATTATAGAAATGCCGTGGCGATCCGATTCGTCGCGCAGATCGGCGATGTTGTCCAGCACGCCCTTGTTCACCAGTTCGGCGATGCGCTCGATGAGGCTCGCTTTGTTTACCTGGAAGGGGATCTCGGTGACGTTAATGCGCTGGCGGTCGGCGCGCGTGCGAGACTCTTCAATCTCGGCGACGGCGCGAATGACCACGCGTCCCTTGCCCGTGGCATAGGCGCTCTTGATGCCCTCGTTGCCCACGATGATGCCGCCGGTGGGGAAGTCCGGTCCCTTGACGAACTGCATCAGATCGTCCAGCGTGACGTCATCCTGGTTGTCCTGGTGATCGATGAGATAGGCGATGGCGTCGCACAGTTCATTCAGGTTGTGCGGCGGGATGTTGGTCGCCATGCCCACGGCGATACCGGACGAGCCATTGAGCAGCAGGTTGGGCAGGCGGGCGGGCAGCAGTTGTGGTTCCTGCAGGCTGTCGTCGAAATTCGAATCAAAATCGACGGTATCCTTGTCCAGGTCCTCCAACAACTCATTGGCGATGGTCGCCAGTCGGGCTTCCGTGTAACGCATCGCCGCCGGGCTATCGCCGTCCACGCTGCCGAAGTTACCCTGACCGTCCACCAGCGGATAGCGCATGGAGAAACTCTGCGCCATGCGCACCATGGCGTCATAAACCGACTGGTCGCCATGTGGATGGTACTTGCCCAATACTTCACCCACCACGCGCGCGCTCTTGCGGTGCGGGGAGTTGGAACGGATGCCCATGTCGTGCATGGCATAGAGGATGCGCCGGTGCACCGGCTTCAAACCATCACGCGCATCTGGCAGCGCGCGCGAGACGATGACGCTCATGGCGTAATCGAGATACGACTCGCGCATCTCCTTGTTGATATCGACGCTATTTACTGTTCCTGCTTCCACTGCCACCTCCGCGTTGGGGCAAACCGTACAACCCCATCCTGCTGTCTCTCTTCGTCCAAATCGTTGTCTGTCGTTTTACAAGGTATGACGGCCCATTTGTCGGGGCCAGTTTCGCCGTCTACGGGTGTCAAAATGTGGGAAAAACCTGCGTGCAGACCAAATAAAAAATGCCACCGTTATGGTGGGTGGCACACCTGCCTGCACAGTGTTCTACACCCATCCAATTATACCCCATAATGGGGCATTTAACGAACGGGGGCGGGGCGTGGTGACCTCTGGGAGGCCCGGAGCCTCCCAGAGGGTTTTTCTCACTTTGTGTCGCCGATGACAAAGCGCGGATTTGCCCAATAAGCCGTTGCCGGCTCCGTGTCTTCTCCCGCCATCACCTCCCAGAACAGCGTCACGCGCTCTCCCCAATACGCCTCCACAGGCAGCGCGATCTGCTCCCAGCCCTGCTGAAAATCGGCCGGCGCGCGCTGCGCCTCGAACAGGGTCACAGGCTCGCTATTTTCCGGTTGCAACCGCAGGCGAAAGTTCGTTTTCCCCTCGCCCTCTAAGAGGATTGAAAAGCGCAGCCGGGCGTCGTCAGGCACGGTGCGCTCGTAAGCCAGCGAGCGCCAGCCGTCGCCGCCGGCTTCCAGGGCCAGCGCCAGCCGCCTGTCATGCGGCGGTCCCGCCGTTGCGCCGGCAACAAACGCTTCCTGCGCCAGGGGCTCAACGCGTTGCTCATCCCACCGTCTCTGCGCCAGCGGCTCCCGGTCCCAGGCCAACACCGTCTCCTCGCTCTCCTGCAGTTCGGGCATCAGGTTATAAAGACGCCCCTGCTCGTGGGTAAGCACGTAGAAATCGTCGGTGGCCCGGCCGTGAACCAGCAGGCGGCCCAGGTCGCCGCCCGGCGGCGGAAACGGCTGCTCGTACCACACCGAGGCCATGGCCTGAATGTAATCCGGCGTAGAGGGAAATTCGTGGGCAAAGAAGTGGGCGTCCGGGCCCGGCTCGCCGACCAGGCTCTGTAATTGCCGGCGCATCTCCTGCATATAGCGCGTGTGCGTGTAATAGTTCTGGTGGCTGGCCGAGATGCGCGTCGCCTGGTAGGCGACAAATAGCAGGCACACGGCGGCGACGGCGTAGGTGAGCGTTGTGGGCCGTCCCAGGCGTTGTCTCAGCCCGGCGTAGGTTGCGCCGATGCCCAGCGAGAGGCCGATCCACGGCGCGTACAGGTAGCGCGGCGCGAGGGCGGGTACGTCGACGACGCCGGCCCACACCAGGAGGTAGACCATGACCAGCACCGCTCCCGCCCACGCCAGCGCCAACCGCGCGGCGCCACGACTGCGCCACCACCACAGCGCCCCGCCAAGGGCCAGGATCAGCCCGGCGGCCTTCTGCCAGAAAAGGGAGGGCCACGATGGCGGCAACGAGGGGACCACGAGAAAGGACGCGGCCCGGAACAGGAAGTGAAAAGGCTCCCCCTGGCGCGTGGCCTGCCACCAGCGCCCTACGATCTGCGAATCGAGCGACGTGGTCCACGTAGGCCGCGCCATCTGAAAGTAGAAGTAGAATCCAAGTCCCAGAAGACCGCCCAACACCGGTAACCATTCACCGCGCGGCGCCGCCCGTAGCCGGTTGCGATGGCGCCACAGCCAGAGGGTCAGCAGAAGAACGGGCAGAACCACGCTCTCCTCGCGCGCCAGGAGGGCGCAAAATGCTGCCAGGAGCGCGCCCGCCAATCGCCGGCTACCCCTTTGCCGCAGGTAGCGGGTGAAGCACAGCAGGCTGAGCAGAGAGAAGGCGGCAGCGATGAGCACGGAGCTGCTGCTGATCCAGCCCAGGGCGTCGTAGTTCAGCCAGTGCACGCTGAACAACGTCGCCGCCAGCAGCGAGGCCCCCGCCGTCAGCCGCAGGCGCCGTCCCAGCCGGTAGAGCAAGGCCACGTTGATGCAGTGCAGGGCCGCGGACATCACGTAATAGCCCGGGGCTGCGAACTCGAACAGCAGCCGGTTGGTCAGGATAAGAACGTGTTGGAAGGGGCGGTAGTACCAGCCGATCCAGAAAGGGCTGAAGACCTCGTAGACGCGCCAGGGCCGTTGCACGAAGCGCTGGACGTACTCCAGGTGTTTGTAATCGTCGAGGAGAAAGCTATCGGCGTAGGGCGGTAGCTGCGTCAGGAAGATGAGCCAGAACAGGGGGATCAGCCAGTAGCGCCTGTCGATAGCAGGCATCCATGCGGCGCGGCAGCCTGGTGAGGTTGTTTCCACGGGGTGTCCCTTTCCTGGGGTGGTGTGGGGCGTATGGGGCGCTCAGCCGCCTTCCTCGGCTGTGCTCACGCCAGCAACTCCAGCGTGGCTTCGCCTGCCGTCAGCGCGCCGTCGCCGTCGCCCAGGGCCCGCGTCTTTACGTAGCCCAGCGCCAGCACACCGCGCGGCCCGCCGGCGGCGGAGGTGATTATGCCTGCCGACCGGCCGTCCACCTCAATGTCGTCGCCGGCAGCCAGCGGCGCAGAGGCGCGCAGGCGCACCAGCTTCCTGGCCAGGCGACCGCGACTTTCCATGCGCGCAATGATTTCCTGGCCCGTGTAGCACCCCTTGTTAAAGGAGACGTCTTCCCACAGACCTGCTTCCAGGGGAATGTAGTCCTGCGTAATCTCGCGCCCAAAGCGCGGCAGCCCGGCCTCGATGCGCGCGTACTCGAAGGCCTGCTCGCCTGCCGGCGTTATGCCGGCGTCGACCAGCTGCTGCCACAACGCCGCTTTATCTCCCGTGTCGCCCATAATGAAGTAGCCGCCGCCGGCGATGGGATCGGTGCGGTGCAGGTAGGCGATGGTGTTCGCCACTTCCAGCTGTCGCCAGTGATGCAGAGGCAGATCCACGGCGTCGCCGAAGAGCGGGCGCAGGCGCTCTGCTGCCTGCGGTCCGTAAACCGCCAGCACCGCCGTTTCCTCGCTCAGATCGTCGATGTGAAAGTCATCCTGGAAAAAGACGAAGCGCATCAGGTAGCGCGCCACGTTCTCGGCGTTGTTTTCGCCGGTCAGGGCGTAAACGTTGTCGCTGCTGGTGTAGAGCAGCAGGCGGTCGATCATGCGCCCAATATCGTTTGTGAGCACCGTGGCAGCGCCCTCGCCGCTCTGTAATTGGGCCACGGCCTGCGTGGACATGCGGTTGATCAGGTCCAGCCGCGTTTCGCCGGTGAACTTCAGAACGCCGAGCTCGCTGCGGTCGGCGACGATGGCCGACTCGTGCAGGGCGCGATAGGCGTCGGCTAACGAGTCACTTTCAGGGACGGTGTCCATTCTCTTTCACCTCGTCAACGCTCACGTCCGCCGCCGGCGGGTTCTGCTCCAGCCATTTCTCGGCGAACTTTTCCATTCCAAAGATATGCGCCGCTTCGTGCTCGAAGCTGGCGACGGCAATCAACTTCCACAGTGGACGCTGGCCCAGGCCCGGGTAGCGCCCCGGCGTTTCCAGATCCTTGCGGCTGAACTCCTCCAGCCACTCCTCAAGTTGCGCGCGCACCCCCTGCAGATCATCAAAAATGCGATCCAGGTCCCTGCCGGCGGTGTCAGGATAGCGCTCGGCGTTATAGGCGTCGCGATCGGCCAGGGCCGTCAGCAGGCGCGCCGGCTTTTTACCCTGGTCGATCTGGTTAAGGGCGGTGACCAGCTCCGCTTCCCAATTGACGAAATGGGCCAGTACGTCGGCCACCGACCAGTCGCCGATGGCGTTCGGTTCCAGCAGCGCCTCTTCCGGCAGCGAGGCCAGCGTTTCCAGCAGGCGCACGCGCACCTCGTCTAACTGTTCCTGAATCTCCATGGCGTCCATCGCACATCTCCCTTTGGCTTACCCATACAAAACACGGATGCTCCGCGGCAAATAGTGATCGCCCCTCGGTGCATCCGTGCAGCGCAACGTTTGATTGTTCCGGCTCTGTCGGAAACGGTCAGGTACGCTTTAGAACGCGTTCATTCGCAACAAATTTCTGTGAGCGTACTCAACCTCCGGCGGAACGGATCGCCAGCATGAGACCGGTGCCGATGCCCAGGAAAATAAGACCGGAGACAATGACCCAGATGGCGCCCCAGGGAATGGCGGCGTCGTCTCCTGCTTCCACCTCGGCAGCGCCGTCGCCCGGCCCGCGCCGGCTAATCGCTGCGCCCAGGATCAGGAGGGCAATGAGGCCCAGGCCGCCGGCAACGGGCAGCGCCGGATTCAACAGGACGTCATTGGCCAATCGAATCTCGCCGCTGGGGTAGAATGTGTCGGCAAGCGCGTAGCCCACCAGAATGACAAAAAAGAGGATGATGAGCGAGGTACTGACAGTCGCCCATCGCGGCATTTCGTGGCTGGGAATCGGATCGGGCGGCTGTTTCTCCGTCAGCTCGCGTAACCGCTCCTTCTCCCGGTTTTCCAGGTTCGATTGCTTCTCCTGGAACTGCGGATCTTCCTTGACCGCTGCCGTCTGCTGCTCCAGCCGGGCAAAAATAAGGGCCAGGGGCAGTCCCACCGCCAGCAGGCCGCCCACGGTCACGGCGGTCAGGATGCCGGCTATCACCAACGGATGCACCTGGACGCCGTTCAACTCTCGCAGGCCGGGGATGGTGACCAGCACTTCACCAAGCAGGTACTGGTCGAGTTGGATGGTAATTAACTCGTCTTCCACCGCCACACTACCCGGGCTGAGGGCGAGCGCCTGGTCCAGGCCCAGGTCGATGCCGCCGCCCTCGCTGACATTGATCCAGACAAGCGAGGCCAGGCCGCTGAACAGCAACAGGCCGATGATGATCAGCCACGTCCTTAGCGTTTCAAAGCTCTTCAAGCCGTTTCCTCCTGCACAAAGCGATCCATATCAATTGCGCATTTTAGCACAACCGATTTACCCCAGCAATGAAGGACAGGGGGCCATAGGAGCGCGCAAAGTGACAAATGTCACAAACCTTTTATGCACCATGCCACTAATTGTCTTATCCTGC
>JBMCFH010000089.1:0-13874 GCA_048620455.1 Chloroflexota bacterium
AGTAAACAGAGGAGCAATCTATGAGCCACCCCACCATCGAGATTTACGCCAGCCTGGACTGTCCCTTCGCCTATCTTGCCACCTATCGCCTGCGGCAGGTGTGGTCGGACTTTAAGGGACAGGTGGGGCTGGTGTGGCGCGCGTTGTCGTTGGAGTACGTCAACGAGCGGCCGGTGGTCAAGCCGCTGATCGAGGCCGAGCGCGACCTGTTTGCGCGCATCGAGCCGCAGTTGCCGTACGAACTTTGGCCCGCGGACGCCTGGAACTGGCCCGTGACCATGTGGCCCGCCTTCGAGGCGCTGGCCTGCGCCCAGGCCCAGGGCCACGAGGCGGCGATGGCTATGAGCTGGGCGCTGCGGCACGGCTTTTTTGCACAGGGGCGCAACGTGGCCCTGCGGCACGAACTGCTGGACATCGCCCGCGCGGTGGCCCGGGAAGCGCCGCTGGACGTGGCGCGTTTCGAGGCCGATTGGGACCAGGGGCGCTACAAGGGCACGGTCATCGAGGAGAGCCGCCGCGGCTGGCGCGAACTGGGGCTGAACGGCAGTGCGACGTTTCTGTTGCCCGATGGGCGGTGCCTGACCAACCCTGCGCTGGGCGAGATCGATTTTGACGAAGAGACATACGAGCTGCGCCACTACCAGCCCTATGACGGCGACCCGCTGCAGGTTTATCGCGAGCTTTTGCGGTCGGTTCTTTAGCGGAGCCGGTTTGTAGTCACCGCTTTAGCGGTGTTCCAGCGGGGCGGGGCGGCTGAAACCGTTACTACGAACCTACAGTCATTCGCCTGGCAAAGTGCGGCGGGATCAGGTTTCCGGGACAGGGAGCTCGTGTATAATAGGGCCTGTCGCAAACGTGCGTGCTACAAATGTGTGTGCGGCCGCCACAAGTAACGCTTATCCAGTTTCGCCCGGACGTTCGTCTGTTCCTGGTGTGCCGACAAAGATCATTTATGTTCCAATTCCTGCAGCGGAAGGAAGCGCCGCCTAAATTCGCCCCTGACCCGGAGGAGTTTTCGCTCCAACAGTTGGTGGCCGATTCCACCGCGCCCATTTCCATCAAGGCCGTTACCACGTTGCCGGAGCCGGCGCAGCGGCGCCTGGCGCGCATATTGTTGCCGGCCGATTTGTTGCGCCGTTTCGATATCAGGCCGATGAGCTGGAAAGGGCCGGATGGAGCAGGCCACGTGCGTCTTGTGGTCAGACCGGAAGCGGGCCTGTTGCGATTGGATGCGCGCCACGCGATTAACGCCCAGGATCCGTTTCTTACTTTAGAATTGCAAGATAACCGCCTGAACGGCATTGACCTCAACCTGCTCGTCCTCAGCGATCCGAAAGCGTCGCGCTTTGGTGTCGATGTAGACGATGAGGGACAGCCCACGCAATTTGGCACACTGCGGCGCAATCTCGCCGAGGAGGAACGTGCGATGGAAGCCGGGCTGGCGCCGGGTCAGGTACGAGCCGGGCTGCAGGCCTCGCGCCGCGTATTGCAGCAGGTGGACACATTCCTGTCGATGGTTACACATTACGCTTACTTTTTGGAACCACTCACCTACGCCTCCGCCTGGGTCTTCGAGCGGCGTGGCTTTGCATACGTGCGCGGTCACAAACTGATGGACGACATCCAGCGCGAATTCCAGCCCGGCGGTGAACTGCACCGCGCACTGGACGACAGCACGCCGTTCCGCAAGCCCGACCAGTGGCGCACAGTGCGCGGGCGAGCGTGGGCCATTCATGACGGAGTCCTGGACAATATCGACGCCACCTGGAACGGTGTGCGCATGGTCAAGCAAGTGGGCCAGCACGCCGGCGTCAATACGTTTCCTGATGCACACTATTGAGGGAGATAGGGTATGAGCAAGCGACGTCGCCTGACCCGAGCCGCGGAACTGGACTCACTGTCCCACTTTCGCAAGAGCATAGAGGAATGTTGCGCGGAGCTGGGCATCGACGAAGAGACGGCTTACGACTTGCAACTGGCTGCCGACGAGGCCTGCACCAACGTAATCCAACATGGATACGCGGGCATGAATCCCGGCTCAATCATCCTGGAGATTATTCCCGCTGACGACGAGATCACCATGCGCATTACTGATTTTGGCCATCCCTTCGAGCCCAGCAGCGCGCCGATGCCGGACACCAATGCGCCGCTGGAGGAGCGCGCCGAAGGCGGCTTTGGCCTGTTCTTCATCTACCAGACGATGGACGACGTCGATTACGTCAGCAATGAAGAAGGCAATACCCTGATCCTCAAACGGCGCCTGCAACAGTAACTATCACTCGCTGCAGCGAACAATCAGCTACGTGAAACAATGAGCTTCCAAAGCAGCCCTTACATTCTGCCCCTCCTGTTTTCGGCCCTGATCAACCTGGGGTTGATGGTCTACGCCTGGCGTAACCGGCCCGCGCCTGGAGCCACGGCGCTCGTTTTCTTGTTTCTGGGCATGGGCGCATGGTCGCTTGCGGATGGTTTGCGTTGGGCCAGCGCCGGGTATGAGGCGCAGCTCTTTTGGGCCAGTGCCCGCGTGCCGGCGACGGAACTGATGACTGTGGCTCTGCTGGCCTTCGCCATTCGCTACGTGCATGGGTCCGGCTGGTTGACAACGCGGCGGATCTTCGCCCTCTTTCTAATACCGTTTGCGATTCAGGTTGGCTTGTGGACCAATGGCGACCACCAACTGTTCTGGCAGGCGGTGCAGCCCGTTACGGTAGGGTCGTCTCTGGCTCTGGACTTCGCCTACGGTCCGCTGTTCTGGGTGCACGCGCTGTACGATTACTTGCTCATCGCGGCAGCGATGCTCATGTTGGCCCGCGCCTTCCTGCGCTCTCTCACCCTCTACCGTGCGCAGATTGCGGCGGTTCTCATCGCTACCGTCGTGCCTCTTTCGGCTAACTTTCTTTCCATCACCAAGACCTCTCCATTCCCCTATCTCGATTTGACGCCGTTTGGGTTCACGCTGTCCGGCGTGGCCCTGGCGCTGGCCATTTTCCGCTTTCGCATCCTGGACGTGGTACCCGCTGCGCGGGACGCCGTGATTCAGAACATGGACGAAGGGGTGGTCGTGCTCGACGACCAGGACCGCGTTGTGGACGTGAATCTGGCAGCGGAGCGCACGTTCGGTAAGGTTGCTCCTTCGCTAATTGGAAGCCCGGTGCAGGATGTGTTGCCGCAGTGGGAGACGTTGTTGGAGGCAGGCGACGGCGGGACGCAGCAGATGGACATTGACTTTCCTGCCGAGGACGGCACAGTGCGCTCCTTTGAAGTGCGCCTGTCGCCCATTGTGGACGAGCGCAATCTGCAGAGCGCGCGGGTGATGCTGCTGCACGACGTGACGGAGCGCCGGCGCACCGAGGAATCGTTGCGCCACACAGAGAGCAAGTTTGAAGAAGTGTTGAAGAGCATCGAGGACGCTTACTACGAGACCGATCTGAGCGGCAAGCTCCTTCTGGTCAACGAGGCGTTTGGATCGGCGCTTGGCTACACCAAGGAAGAGTTACGGGGCAAGCACTTTCGACGGCTGACGCGCCCCAGCGAAGCCAGAAAAATGCTCCGTGATTTCCATCGAGTGTACAGCGAGGGGAAACCGATCAAACGTGTGGAGTACTGTTTCGAGACGGCGTCTGGGGAGGATCTGTATGCCGAGTTGTCCGTCTCCCTCATTCGTGACCCGGACGGGGAGCCGGTTGGTTTTCGCGGACTGACGCGAGACGTGACCGACCGTCGCCGCGCACAGGAGGAACTACGCCTGGCGAAGGAGACGGCGGAGGCGGCGAAGGCAGCGGCGGAAGCGGCCAATGAGGCCAAAAGCACGTTCCTGGCAAACATGAGCCATGAACTGCGCACCCCTCTCAACGCCATCATCGGCTACAGTGAAATGCTGATGGAGGACGCCGACGATCTGGAATTGGATGACTTTCACACCGACCTGCAAAAGATCCACGGCGCGGGCAAACATCTGCTGGCCCTGATCAGCGACGTGCTGGACCTGTCGAAAATAGAGGCCGGAAAGATGGAGCTCTATCTGGAGACGGTTGACGTGCCCATGATGGTCCAGGACGTCGTCAATACCATTCAGCCGCTGGCAGAAAAGAATGGAAATCGCCTGCTGGTAAACGTTGGCGCCGAAGTGGACGTTATGGTGGCTGATATGACCAAGGTGCGTCAGGCGCTCTTTAATCTCTTGAGCAACGCCTGCAAATTCACGGAACAGGGCGAGGTGCGGCTAAGCGTGGAGAAGCGCGAGAAGGAAGGCATCCATTGGATGACCTTCACTGTCGTAGACAGCGGTATCGGCATGACCGCGGAACAGGTTGACAGGCTGTTTGAGCCATTCACCCAGGCTGACGCCTCCACCACTCGAAAATATGGCGGCACCGGCCTGGGCCTGACTATCACCCAGCGCTTCTGCCAGATGATGGGCGGCGAAGTGACGGTTGAAAGCGAACCGGACGTAGGCTCTACCTTTACCATCTGGTTGCCTGAGGCGGTGGGCGAGGACGCTGTAGAGGCGGATGGTCTCGGAACCGAACCTGCCGAAATCGGGTCGCATAGCAACGAAGAATCCGGCGCGCTGGCGTTGGTCGTCGACGATGACGAAGCGGCGCGGGATCTGATTGGTCGCATTCTGCACAAGGAGGGCTTTCAGGTGCACACGGTCGCCGGCGGCGAGGAAGCGCTGAATGCTGCTCGCCGGCTCCGGCCTTTTGTCATCATTCTGGATGTGCTAATGCCCGGCATGGATGGCTGGGCCGTGCTGAAGGAGCTGAAAGCGGATGAAGAGCTGGCGAAGATTCCGGTAATCATGACCAGTATGATCAGCGATAAGAACCTGGGATTTGCGCTGGGCGCCGCCGACTACCTCGTGAAACCGATTGACCGCGAGCGGCTCTGCCGCCTGCTGCGCAAGTACGAAGCTGACCGGGAACAGGGCCCGCTGCTCGTCGTCGAAGATAATCCGGACACACAAGAAATGCTGGCGCGCATGTTGGCGCGCGAAGGGTGGGACGTGCGCGTGGCCCAGAATGGCCGGGTGGCGCTGGAGGAAGCGGCGAAGGCGCGCCCCGCTCTGGTGCTGCTGGACCTGATGATGCCTGAGATGGACGGCTTCGAGTTTATGGCCCGCTTCCGCAAGATGGACGGTATGGCTGGCGTACCCACCATCGTCATCACGGCCAAAGAGATTACAGCCGAAGAGCGGCGACGCCTGAACGGTCAGGTACGCAGCATCCTTCAAAAAGGCGCCTACAGTCGGGATCAATTGCTGGAAGAAGTGCGTCAAATGGTGAGTGCCTTGCGCCAGGCTGCTCCCCACCTACCTGAGGACCGCTGATGCCGGATCAGAATCTCGCTTTTGTCACCGCGCTATGGATCGCCGCTGCAATTTGTCTTGTAGTGGCTGCCGGCGTGTGGGCGCGGCGCAAGCAGCCCGGCGCAACACCGTTTGCCCTGCTGATGGTTGCCGTCACCCTCTGGGCCATCACCTACGGCTTACAGCTGGCATCTGACTCGTTGCAGACGATGACGTTTTGGCTAAAGGTGATGTTCGTGCCCGTTGTCAACGTTCCCGTGCTGTGGCTCGTCTTTGGTGTGCAATTTGCCGGATATGGCGAGCGGCTGACCCGTCGCACGCTGGCTGCTCTGTACGCGGTTCCCGCGCTGTCGCTGCTTCTCATGTTGAGTAACGAGAGCCACCATCTTTTTTGGCGCGAGGTCGCCGGGCCGCAAGGACCGATTCGGGCGCTTATCACCTCTCCCGGCCCCTGGTTTTGGGTGCACACAACCTACTCTTATGTGGCGTTGGTCACGGGCACTTACCTGGTGCTGCGCATCGTGCTCGTTACTTCCTCCGATCTTTACCGGCGACAGGTCGTGGCTTTGCTGCTTGGCGTGTCTGCACCCTGGATTGCCAATGCGCTGTTTATTTTTGATCTGCTTCCCGTTGGCGAACGCATTGATCCTACGCCTTTTGCCTTTGCCGTCACCGGGCTGGCGCTGGCCTGGGGCCTGTTCCGCTATCGCCTGCTGGACGTGGCGCCCACCGCGCGCGACACAGTATTTCGCAGCATGGGAGACGGCGTTATCGTGCTAGATGCCCACAATCGTATCGTGGACGCCAACCCGGCAGCCCGGAACTTTCTGCTGCGTGCTGACCGCGATCTGGCCAGATTGACGGGTGAGAACGCGGAGACGGTGTTCGCTGCCTGGCCCGATTTGCTGGAACGTTTCTACGATGTGCACGAAGTGCGCACCACCACTACGTCTCTGGTGGTGCAGGGGCAAGAGCGCTTCATCGATATCCGTATCTCGCCCGTGCGCGACCGGCATGGCGCGGTCACCGGACGCGTTGTCGTGACCAGCGATGTGACGTACCGGCAGCAGGCGCGTGCTATGCGACGGGCGAAAGAGGCCGCCGAGGCTGCCAACCAGGCTAAGAGCGCATTTATGGCCAACATGAGCCATGAACTGCGCACCCCCCTGAACCACATTATCGGTTACACGGAGCTGGTAATGGAGGATATGGAGGACGGCGGAGACGACGTTTATCTGGCGGACATGGGGAAAATTCACGGGGCGGCGCAGCATCTGTTTTCGGCCATCAGCCATGTGCTGGAGTTGTCGCGGCTGGATGCAGGGATGGTGGATGTGGACGTGATGCGTTTCGCTCCCCTGGCCCTGGCCCGGGACGTTGTCTACCAATTTGGCGGGCGGAACGAGGAGAATACGCCGGAGTTGGTGCTGGATGACGCCGAGGACGTCGGGCAGGTCGAGGGTGATCCCGACAAGACGCGCGCGGCGCTGGTTGCGCTTTTGGAAGGCGTGCGCCGCTTTTCCCAGGGGCCGCTACGTTTGCAGATTGCGATAGAGAGGAACGGAGCCGGTTGGATCGATTTTCGTCTCTCGGACGAAGCGCCGGCTGTGACCGCAGAGGAAGTTGAAGCTCTGTTTGAGCCTTTCGCCGCCGCCGGAAACAGTGGTGGGCAAAGTTACCTGGATGGCGGATTGAGCCTGGCCATCAGCCGGCGTCTGTGTCGCCTGTTGGGAGGCGATATTCGGGTGGCGTCCGGTGCAGCAGGGAAACTGCTTTACAGTATGCGCATTCCGGCCGAGCTCTCTTCAGAACAGGGTGAGGCGGCGGATATTGAGGAGGAAAGTGCGTGACGACCATTCTTCTTGTCGAGGATAATGAATTGAACCGCGACATGCTCTCGCGCCGGCTTAAGCGCGCGGGATTCACGGTGATCACAGCCGAGGATGGGGAGCAGGGAATTGTTCGCGCCCGCGAACAAGAGCCGGACTTGATTCTGATGGATATGAGCCTGCCCGTTCTGGACGGCTGGGAAGCCTCGCGGCGGTTAAAAGGAGATGAAGCGACGCAGGCAATTCCCATCATTGCTCTGACGGCGCACGCTATGGCCGGCGACCGCCAGCAGGCGCTGGACGCCGGCTGTGATGATTACGATACGAAGCCGATCGATTTTCGGCGTTTGCTGGGCAAGATTGAGCAGTTTGTGGGCGAGCGCTCGTAGCGCCGGCCTTGATCACGAAAAAGTATATGGGAGGTATGGTGATGGAAATGGATATCGCAGTTGACGAGCGAGGCGCAGTTTCTGTGGTGTCGGTGGCAGGCAGCGTGGATGCGCTGACGGCCGATACTCTCTTAGAGTCTTTGCAGCAACAGTTGCAGAATGGCAGCGGTCAGCTGGTGGCCGATCTGGAACAGGTGGACTATGCCAGCAGCGCCGGTCTGCGCACTATTCTGGTGGCTCTGAAAGAGAGCCGACAGCAGGGCGGCGACCTGCGGTTGGCCGGCGTGCAGAAGGGCGTCTACCGCGTTCTGGAACTCAGCGGTTTTACGAGCATCCTGAAAGTTTACCCTGACGTCGATGCGGCCGTTGCCAGTTTTGACGAGCGCGACGGGGCCTGACGATGGATGATGGCGCTGGCACGACGAAGCGCGTGGCTCTGGTCATTGGTTCCGGTGGCGTCAAGTGCGCGGCGGCGTTGGGACTGCAAGAAGTGTTACAGCGGGAAGGTATGTCGCTGGACATGGTTGTCGGCTGCAGCGGCGGCAGCGTCTACGCGCTGGGCATCGCTCTGGGAATTGATGCGATCTCCCTGACGGAGATGACGGAGACGTTGTGGACGCGCGAGGTGACCAGTCGCCGGCGCCGGCGAGCCTGGTTGGAAATTTTGCTGCCCAAACTATTCGGATTTGACGAGCGCTTTGGCATGCTGGATGACACGTTGGCCATGCGCCGGCTGCGTGCGGCCTTTGGCGACGCTACGTTTGCCGACACTGAGGTGCCCCTGTACATTACGACGACAGATTTCAAGAACGGCGAGCAGGTGGTGTTAACCGAAGGCGCTGTGGTCGACGCCCTGCGCGCAAGCTTTGCCATCCCCTATCTCTTTCCCGCGCACTCTGTTGGCGGTCGACTCCTGGTCGATGGCTATCTGTCAGACCCTATGCCTGTGGGTGTGGCCATCAGGGAAGGGGCAGACCTGATCATAGCCATGGGATTCGATAGCCCCTATCAATCGCGCATCAGCTCCCTGGCCCGCTTCTCTTTTCAGTTGAGCAGCATCATGGCCAACAATCTGTTTAAGGCTAACTTTGCCTTCCATAACCTTGCGCACCACTCAGAAATCATTCCTATCATTCCGCAGTTCGAGCAACGTATTCGCCTGTTCGACACGGACAGGATTCCCTACATCATCGAAGAAGGCCGCCGGGCGACGGAGGCGCAGCTTCCCTATTTGCGCCGGCTGCTGGATAGCGAAAGCGGTCCCTTATGAGTATTGAAGCAAAGAATGGAAATCCTCGCCTGGCCCTGGTCATCGGCTCCGGCAGCGTCAAGTGCGCTGCGGCCCTGGGTCTGTGGAAAGTGTTGAAACGCGAGGGTATCGAACTGGATATGGTCGTCGGTTGCAGCGGCGGCAGCCTCTATGCCGCGGGCATCGCCCTGGGCGGCGATCCACAGCACTTTGAGGAGATGACGCTGAATTTCTGGACCAACGACCTGATATCAGGCTATGCCTCCAATCTGCGGGCAGTCATGGCCCGGGAGATGCGATTTGACGAGACGTCGGGCCTGGTGGACGATGAGCCGGTGATGGAGCGTCTGCAGCGCGCGTTCGGAGGCCGCTCTTTTGCGGACACGGACACGCCGCTCTATCTGGTGGCGACCGACTTCAACAGCGGGGATAAGGTGGTGATGACTGAGGGGGCGCTGACGGACGCCATTCGCGCCAGCATCGCCATCCCCATGATTTTCCCGCCGTGGCGCGTGGACGGGAAGTTGCTGACCGACGGGGCGGTTTCCGACCCGCTGCCGGTAGATGTGGCCATCAGGGAAGGCGCGCAGATCATCCTGGCGATGGGGTTTGAACTGCCCTATCGTAAGCGCATGCGTTCTTTCAACGCCGTGCAATCGCATCTGAACGCCATGTACATGAACAATATCCTGCGCGCCACGTACGCTTTCTATAACGCGGTGCACCACCAGGAGATTATTTCGCTGTGGCCCGATTTCGACCGCGCGATTTCCGGCTTTAGCACCGAGCAGATACCTTATATCATAGAGGAAGGGGAACGGACGGCGGAAGAACACCTTCCTTATCTACAGCGGTTGTTGCATGAGGCATGAACGGCGCAGGAGAAGCTCAGAAATGACGCAAGGCGGTGAAACAGGTCACGTGCTGGTCGTGGACGACCATGAATTGAACCGTGATATGTTGTCGCGACGTCTGGCGCGCCAGGGGCATGACGTTGCCATGGCGGAGAATGGACGGGAAGCGCTGGACATGGCGCGCGCCGGCGATTATGACCTTGTCCTGCTGGACATCATGATGCCGGAAATGGACGGCTACCAGGTGCTGGAGAGGCTAAAGTCGGAGGAGTCGCTGCGCCACATCCCCGTGATTATGATTTCGGCTGCAGACCAGATTGAGAGTGTGGTGCGCTGCATCGAGATGGGGGCGGAGGATTTCTTGCCTAAACCGTTTAACCCCGTGCTACTCAAGGCGCGGGTCAGCGCCAGTCTGGAGAAAAAGCGTTTGCGCGACCGCGAGCGGCAGTACGCGCGCAGCCTGGAGCGCGATCTGGAAATCGGCCGCGACATACAGGCCGGCTTTTTCCCTGAGCGACTGCCGCAGGTCGCGGGCTGGGATGTTGCCGCATTTTTCAAGGCGGCGAAGCAAGTGTCCGGCGATTTCTACGATGTGTTCCCCCTCGCCGGCGGCTCGGAGGTCGCGATCATTATCGCCGACGTGTGCGGCAAAGGGGTGGGGGCGGCCCTGTTCATGGCCCTGTTCCGCACCTTGCTGCGCGCGGTCGCTGATCAGGATTTCGCTCTGGGCGGCGGGGGCGGCAACGGACAACAGGCTCTGTCACAAGCGACAAATTTGCGGAACGCGGTGCAACTGACCAACGACTATATCGCCGAAACGCACGGCAGCGCTCATATGTTTGCCACTGTCTTCTTCGGCGTGTTGCAGCCGGACAGCGGAGCGCTCAGCTATATTAACGGCGGACACGAACAGCCTCTGTTGCTGCGGCGCGGCGGAAGATGCGAACGATTGGAACCGACAGGACCGGCGTTAGGCATGTTTCCGGACATGAGTTTTGCGTTGGATCGAGTCCACCTTCAGCCTGGTGATATGTTGCTGGCGTTCACCGACGGCGTCACCGAGGCGCGGGACGACGCGGGCCAATTCTATGGCGAGCAACGACTGCTGCAGCAGGCGCGCGCGCCCGCCATTTCTGCGAATCAGGTGCTCCAGCGCGTCGCACAGGACCTGCAGGCTTATGCCGGCGGCGCGGCGCAGAGCGACGATATTACAATGGTCGCCGTGCGGCGCAGCAGTGCGGCTGAGGAATGATAAGGGCAACAGGAGGTCGAAATGCTCGGCGCAATTGCCGGTGACGTAATCGGATCCGTGTATGAGGCGCGGCCCATTAAGCGCACGGACTTCCCGCTCTTCGGTCGCGGCAACCGCTTCACCGACGACACGGTGCTCACCATCGCCGTGGCCCATGCCATCCTCGAAAACGAGGCGTACGCCGTGAGTATGAAACGGTTTGCACGTCGCTATCCCAACGCGGGGTACGGCGGCTCTTTCATCAAATGGATTTTCGAACCGGAGGTGCGTCCCTACAACAGTTGGGGCAACGGGTCGGCAATGCGCGTCAGCCCGGTGGGGTTCGCCTTTGACGATCCAGACACGGTGCTGCGCGAGGCCCGGCGCAGCGCAGAAGTTTCGCATAATCATCCGGAGGGCATTAAGGGCGCACAGGCCACGGCGCTGGCTGTATTGCTGGCGCGACAGGGAGCCGGACGTGAGGAACTACGCGCGGCGCTGAGCGACCGTTTCGGCTACGATTTACAACGTACCGTAGACCAGATTCGACCCCATTATAGCTTCGACGTTTCGTGCCAGGGCTCAGTGCCGGAGGCGATTGTGGCCTTTTTGGACAGCGAAGATTACGAGCATGCTGTGCGTCTGGCCATTTCTCTTGGCGGCGACGCCGACACCCAGGCGTGCATCGCCGGCGCCATCGCCCACGCCTTTTACCGCGAAGTGCCGCCGCATATTGCCGGACCGGTGCTGGAGAGGTTACCAGAGGACCTGACGGACGTGGCACAACGTTTTGCTGAGAAGTATGGTTTTTAGGGCCTAGAGCCGGCCTCGGACCGTGGGCCGCGCCCTTGTTCTGTGGGTGCATAAATGAGCGATAAGTGGCGCACTGTTTTATTGTTGGCCCTGGCCGAGCTATTGGCCATGGGACTGTGGTTCTCGGCGTCGGCGGTGACGCCCACGCTGGCCGAGGCGTGGCAGCTAAGCGCGGGCGCCGCCGCCTGGTTGACGATGTCTGTGCAGATCGGGTTCGTGGTCGGAGCGTTTCTGAGTGCGTTGTTGAACGTGTCCGACGTGTGGTCGCCGCGACTGGTATTTGCCGGCGGCGCTCTGCTGGGAGCAATCGCCAATGGAGCCATCGCTCTATTTGCCACGGACCTGCCGGCGGCGGTGGCGCTTCGCTTTCTGACCGGGTTTTCGCTGGCGGCGGTCTATCCCGTGGGCATGAAAATTATGGCCACGTGGATGAAGGAGGACCGTGGCCTCGGTCTGGGGCTGTTGGTGGGAGCCCTGACGGTGGGCTCGGCCTCGCCGCATCTACTGCGAGCATTTGGCGGCGTGGATCGCTGGCGTCCCGTTCTATACGCGGCCTCGATTCTGGCGCTGGTGGGCGGTTTTCTCGTGTGGCGCTTCGTACAGTTGGGCCCGCACCGCAGCGCGCCGGCGCCGTTTCGCTGGCGCTACATGGGGGAGGCATTGCGCGACCGCGGCGTGCGCCTGGCCAACCTCGGCTATCTGGGGCACATGTGGGAGCTTTACGCCATGTGGACGTGGGCGCCGCTCTTTCTCCTCAGTTCCTACCGCCAGAGTGGTGGGACAGGCTGGTTCGGGCGAGAACCGGAAGTGGCGGCGGCAGTCGTGGGCTTTGCCGTCATTGCCGTTGGCGGCGTGGGCAGCCTTCTGGCGGGCCTCCTTGCCGACCGCTGGGGGCGCAGCCGCACCACGGTGCTCAGCCTGTTGGTCAGCGGCTGCTGTGCGGCGTTGATTGGCCTGTTCTATGGTCGCAACCCGTTTTTACTGAGCCTCGTCGCGCTGCTGTGGGGGTTCGCCATTGTGGCCGATTCGGCGCAGTACAGCGCAGCCGTCAGCGAACTGTCTCTGCAGGAATATATGGGGACAGCCTTAACGCTGCAGACCAGCATGGGCTTCTTGCTCACGCTGGTATCGATCCGGCTCATTCCCTTACTGGTAGAGCTGATGGGCTGGCAATGGGCGTTCACGGTGCTGGCGCTGGGGCCGGTAGCAGGCATCTGGGCCATGCGCAGCCTGCAGCATTCGCCGGCAGCGGTGCGTGTGGCGGGAGGGCGCGGCTGAGGGGAAGGGGGCGCGCCGTCCCCCGTGACGGCGCGCCCAAAGAGGAGGAGGTCAGATGACCCGGGAATGTTTAGGGAGCGAAGGGAAGCACAACGGCGTCGATGGCGTGAATCAGGCCGTTTCCAGCCTTGACGTCGGTGACGATGATGTTGGCCTCGCGACCAAGCTGATCGGTCAGTACCCCACTATCCTGATACAGGAAGGACCCCTGGAGGGTGTTGATCTGCTGGGAGCCGAGGACGGCGTTTGAATTACGACGACCGTGGGTCACGTGATAGAGCAGGATCTCCGTGAGCGTCCCCTGGTCCAGAGCCGTGCCTATGTTGCTGGGGTAGAGACCCAGATCGGCGAAGGCGTCGTCGGTGGGGGCGAATACAGTGTACTGGCCATTTCCGGACAGCGTGTTCACCACAGCCGGGTCTGCCGCAAGCACGGCGGCAATGAGCGTGTCAAACTGCCCGGCGAAAGGTCCTTCGCTATTAACCTCAATCGCAACGTCTACGATGGTTGGGCCCGGCGGGGCAGCTGTCGCGCTGGGCGCCAGGCTGAAAGCGAAGGCGAACAGGACAAGAAGAGCGGCAACCGTTATCACTTTTTTCATTTCAGGTTTCTCCTACTGCCGGCATTTCCCGGCTGTTGGTTGATGGTGACCATTAAAATGGAACGTTCCCAGCAAACGTCTATCGATAGACTGTAAAGTTAATGTACAGATAAAGTACACTATTTGAAATCCTTTGTCAAGCCCCAAATTTTGATACGTTAGGAATCCGTGATGAGATTCGTTACTCTATTATTGGCTTTCGTGGTTGGCGTCACTTTGTTGAAGGTAGGCGCTACTCTATTTTGCGAAAGGAAGGAGAAGCATGACGCGAGGACTTGAGGCATTTGAGGAGACCGAACGACTGATCGTGGTTGCGGCCCAT
>JBMCFH010000090.1:0-13814 GCA_048620455.1 Chloroflexota bacterium
CCAGTACCTTTGCCATCTCGCGGCGGTACTCGCTGCTGCCGCGGAAGTCGGCGGGGGGATCGAGGCTATCCAAATCATCGGCATCGGCCAGAATGGGCGTCTGAGCCACACCGCACAGGGCCAGGTGGTTGGCGCCGCCGTTATCGCGGCGGGCTACGGCAGCCACAATGGGTGCGTCAGCCGGGGTGCGCGCCACGCGCGCCCGTGCGGTAGCTCCTGTTTTGACCAGGGTTACGGACGTCAGCAGGCCACCCTTCAGGGCCTCCGTCGTGTCTGACAGAAAGTCGGAGAGCGATAGCTGTCGCGCGCCATCTTCGCCCGTTACCGTTAGCTGAGCCTGGTGGACCAGTAGCGCAGCCAGCAGTTCAGACGTGGGATCGGCAGCTACGATGGCTCCGCCCACGGTACCCTGGTGGCGAAATGTGTTGGGAGCAACGCTGTGCGCCGATTGCCGCAGCAGCTCCGGCGCTTTGTCGTCGTCGACAATGGTCTGCAGGCGCACCATGGCGCCCATAGTCATCCTCGTCTCTGTGTGCTGTACCTCGTCCAGGCCCGCAGCCTGCAGGTCCACCAACTCGTCTACATCTTCCTTTAGACGCGGCGTGAGGTGCGTGCCGCCGGCGACAATCGCCGTGCGCACGCCTGAACGTCCCAGCAGCTCCAGCGCCGCCTCTATGCTCTCGGGACGGTGATATGCTTGTATTGACATGAATCCTCCTCATTCAACGGTCCATGACAACGAACATCTTTATGGACGTTTACTTTTCAATCCGGTCATTGCCACCGAACACGCCGCCGGTTGAAACCCGCAGTTAGAAAAGGGAAAACATCTTTGTTTTCCATAGCCTGTGATTTCAATCGCAGGCGCTCGCCGGTTCAACAACGCTCACGGTTGCCAGTGAGCGAAGGCATCGACCACGGCTTTAATATCATCCATCATGGGGTACAGGATGGGGCAGGTTACGCCGGCGTCAATGTACTCGGCCACCTTGTCGCGGCACTCCTGGGAGGTGCCCACAGCCATCAGGCTGCGCACGACGTCGTCGGGAATCAGCTCCGCCGCGCGGCGGTAATCCTCTTCCGTCGCGGGCCAGCCCACGAATTCCTGCACCTTGCTGATCAGGTCCGGATCTACCTTGCTGGCCTTCATGATGTGCGGCTCGGTGCCCAGGTAATAAGCAACCAGCGTTTTGCCCGCCATCATCGCCGCGTCGGGATCGTCATCCGAGAGCGAGCAAACCAGCAGTTCCGGCCGGTCGACGTCGTCCAGCGATTTGCCCGCCTTCTCGGCCCCTTTGCGCACCAGCTCCACCGCCTCGCGAATATATTCCACGGAGACAACGTAATTGAGCACCACGCCATCGCAGATCTCGCCGGTCATTTCCAGCATCTTAGGGCCGGTGGCGCCGATGTAAATCGGTATATCGCGCGGCGACGTGTCGCCGTAGGCCACATCCAGCTTCACCTTCTCCAGGTTCACAAAGTCACCCTGGTACGTCACCTCTTCCATGGTGAAGAGCTGGCGAATTGCTTCCACGTGCTCGCGCATCGCCGTCAGCGGCTTGTGCCGCTCCACCCCCACGCGAGAGGCAATCGGCTCCCACCAGGCGCCCAGCCCCAGCATGACGCGGCTGCGCCCGTCCGGCATCTGGCCCGCCAGCTCCCACATCGTGCTCCACGTGGCGGCAATCACTGCCGGGTTACGCGTCCAGATGGGCAACACGCCCGATCCCAGCCGCAAACGGTTCGTGCGGGCCAGGAAGGCGCTCATGAGCACCACGCAGTCGCGCGCCAGCCGTGTATCCGCCTGCCAGATCTCGGAAAAGCCCTGCTCCTCGGCATATTGGGCCATCTGCAGTTCGTACTGGATGGGGTGTTTGTCCTGCATGTACAACGCCATGCGTTGCGCCATTGTGTCGACCTCCTGTTTCTTGCTAAACAAAAAGGGCGCGCCAAAATGCGCGTCCCAACCTGTGTCTTATGCCAGTACCGCTTTGATGATACCCGCGTAACCGCGAGCGGCGGCGAATAGTTGTTCCAACTCCACGTACTCGTCCACCGTGTGTGCTGCCCCTTCTGGCGCCGGCCCAAATCCCACCGTGGGAATGTTGGCCTCGCCGGCGCTGTGAGCGCCGTTGGTACAGAAGCGATAAGCGCCCAGTTCCACGGGCAAGTCTGCCGCTCGGAGCCCGGCTGCCGCGCGTCGCACAAAAGAATGCTCGGCGTCCAGCTTCCAGGCCGGGAAAAATTTCGGCGCGCGTAGCGTGGCGCCGGTGTAGGTCGTGTGCTCGCCGTCAGCTACCGTCACTTTCACGTCAGCCAGCGCCGGCAGCGCCTTTAACTCGCTCACCACCCCCTGCAGCGTCTCGCCGGGCAACAGGCGCCGGTCGTAGGTAACGCGACAACGGCCGGGAATTACCGAGTAGCCGGGATAAGGATCCGAAATAATATCGGTCAGCGCCATGATCGCGTCGCCCAAAAGCGGATCGGACGATAACTCCAGCCTTTCCACGGCCTGGATGGCGGGTAACATTAAATGGACGGCGTTGACGCCCAGGTGCGGCGCCGAAGAGTGCGCCGGCCGGCCCACAGTCTCCAGGCGAATCTCGGCCCGGCCGCGACCTCCGTGATTTAACTTCAGGTCAGTCGCCTCGCCAATGACCACGAAGTCGGGTTGGATATCCTGCACCACGGTGCGCAGAGCGATGCCTTCCATCACTTCTTCCATCACCGTGGCGCTGATGACGGCCCGGCCGCACAAGCCGGCGCGATCGATAGAAGCAGCGCCATACACCATGGCTGCCAGCGCCCCCTTCATGTCTGCGGTGCCCCGGCCGTAAATGCGCCCATCCTCAACCGTCCCCGCGAACGGCTCGTGCTCCCAATCGACGCCGGGCGCCACACCTACCGTGTCCACGTGCGCGTCAAGCAACAGCGTGGGGCCCGGTTCCTCGCCCACCATGGCGCCGGTAAGACTCCCGTATTTGTCGACCCGCACCTCGTCAAAGCCCAGGCGGCGCATTTCATCCCCCACGAGCTCGACGATAGCGCCCTCCTCGCCGGAAAGCGATCGCTGGCTAACAAGGGAGTTCAGAAAGTGCACTAGCTGTTCGTTTCGTATGCTCATTTGTGATTTGCCTGCGATTGGAACTTCTGGTCAAATGGTAATAGGATTAAGGAGAAACGTCAAACATCACTTCACAAATTGCCACAATTTCAATTTTATATACACTTGTAGTGAACAGGGACTGAACAAGGGCGCTCCGGAGAAGCCTTGCCGGTAGTGTCAGGCGGTGGAGGAATCTATGATGCAGCTTGGGGAAAAGATCAGGGAGAGGCGCAAACAGATGGGCATGAGCCTGCGGGCATTAGCCGGGGAGACAGGCGTCACAGCCAGCTTCTTGAGCCAGATCGAAAGAGGCGCCGCCAGCCCTTCCATCGACTCGCTGCGCGCCATCAGCAAAGCGCTGGACGTACCCGTCTTCCACTTCCTCATCGAACCGGATGAGCACAACCCCGTCATTCGCCGCAACGAGCGGCGCAAGCTGGTCCTGCCCCAGGGCGACATCGTCTACGAGTGCCTCACGCCCATCAATCGCAAGATGGAAGTGGTTCTGGCGCAGCTGGATCCCAACGATGGGGACATTCCACTCGTACACCACGAGCACACAGAAGAGTGTCTGTATGTATTGGAAGGAGAACTGGAAGTGGTGCTGGGAGAAGAATCGTATGTACTGGGCGCCGGCGACACCATCTATTTCGAGGGGCCCATGCTGCGCCGGCTGCGCGCGCGCGGCGACCGCACCGTCCGTTACCTGGCCATCATCACCCCGCCCATCTTTTAATAACGAGCCGCTCCTCTATCTTTAACTCTGGCTCCACCCTCTCTTTTAGAAGGCAATAAAGGGCCGATCCCCCGTGTAGAGCGACAGCGTAATGAGCAGGCCGCCGAGGCCCACGACAATCCAGCCCAAAATGGGCCGGCCTCCGAACCCCAGCAGGAACCCCAGCGCGACGAGCAGCAAACCTCCATAGCCTACGGCCATACGTACTCTGGCGTGTTTCATCTCACACCTCCACAGGCGCTGCGCCTGGGTTGCGAACCACGCCGCCCGGGTCTCGACTTGCTAATCGATTCCCTGAAGAAGGTGCCAACGTGCGGCGGCTGCGCCGCAACCTGAGCGCTGTTACACCTTCACGCTTTCTAATTACAGTATAGATCAACGTTCTGCCGAGCGAAAGAGGATCCCGGCCAAAAATACTTGACATTCATCTTTGCTCTTGTTAATATTCTATTAGATATGTGGGAGCGCTCCCATAAACACACTCCGGTAAGGGTGGGAGCGTGGCCCGTGGTCAAGGAGAGTCTGCTCTTTTTTTCACACGTTGTGGGAGCGCTCTCAAAGGTTCGTCAGGGAGACTTATGACCAGGTTGACCTTAGAACAGATCGGGGAAATGGCCGGTGTTTCGCGTTCTACCGTCTCCCGCGTCATCAACAACCACCCCAGCGTGCGACCCGGCGTCCGCGAGCGGGTCATGCGCGTGATAAAGGAAACGGGCTACCGTCCCCATGCCGCCGCGCGCTCGCTCGCCGCCCAGCGTACCAACGTCATCGGCCTGGTCATTCCCAAGAGCGTGCAATCATTTTTCGCCGACCCCTACTTCCCCCGTTTGATTCAGGGCATTGCCCAGGGCTGCAACGCCCACGACTACACGCTTTCCCTGTTCATGTTTTACACCGAAGCTGAAGAGCGCAATCTCTATCCGCGGGTCCTCAGCCGCGGCGTCGTCGATGGCGTGATTATCGCCTCCTCGGCGCAGAAGGACCCGCTCATTCCCCGCCTGTTGAACAGTGACGTTCCCTTTGTGATCATCGGACGGCCTTCCACCGAGGAAGAAATTAACTTTGTCGATGTGGACAACGTCGTCGGCGTGCACAACGCCGTCACCCACCTTATTCGCCTGGGGCGGCGTCGCATCGGCCACATCGCGGGCCCGGACAACACCTCCGTGGGCCGCGACCGCTGCGAAGGCTACGCGCAGGCCCTCATCGAACGGGGACTCTCCGTCGAAGAGAGACTGATCGTCGAGGCCGACTTTTCCGAAACCGGGGGCTATATGGCTGCCCGCGAACTGATGGATGCCGGCGTCGACGCTATCGTCGCCGCTTCGGACAAGATGGCCCTGGGAGCGCTGCGCGCGCTGCACGAGGCAGGCCGAGAGGTTCCCGACGATGTGGCTTTGGTGGGATTTGATGATCTGGAGGCCGCCGCCCTGGCTACCCCACCGTTAACCACCGTTCGACAGCCAATTCGCAAGACCGGCGTCACTGCTGTCGAAACGTTACTGGACGTCATTGAAAACGGCACAGACCCAGCCCGCCGTGTCATTCTGCCCACGCAACTGGTTATTCGTCACAGTTGCGGCAGCAATTTCCACGCCCGGTGACCGGCGTGGTTGTCAGTGAGAAGGAGGTGACTATGGTCAGATTGGACAGCTGAGAACGTGCGAGGAAGTGTGTTTCCCGGCTTGCCAGCGCCATCTCATGACAGCCATCATGGGCGCCCGCGCACCGGAGAAACACACCCGGTAAAGTAACCTGACCTACTATAGCGCAAAAAGAGAGGAGAAAGCAATTCTGGGCGTAGTCGAGCAAGTCAGTTGTTCCCTATGCTCAATCCTCCGAGGAGCTCAAAATGTATAAAAAATTGACCCTTCTGATCGCCGTGGTGCTAGCGCTGGGTCTCCTGGCGAGTTGCACCCCTGCGGCCCCCGAAACGGTCGTGGAAACCAGAGAAGTCGTCGTCACCGAAGAGAGAGAAGTCACCCGCACGATAACTGAAGAAATTGAAGTTACCCGGGTTGTGGTTGAAGAGGGAGAAGAAGCGGAACCCGCGCCCGCAGCGGAAACATCTTACGAACGCAGCGAAACCCTCTACACCAGCGGCACCCAATGGGGCCCCCCTACCAACTGGAACCCCATGGTTACCTGGAACTACGCCACAGGCACCATCGGCTTACTCTATGAACCGCTGTTCCTTTACGATCCGCTGGCCGACGAGTACATCCCCTGGCTGGCCGAGAGTGGGGAATGGACCGACGACAACGTCTATGAACTGACCCTGCGTGAGGGCATCGAGTGGACCGACGGCGAGCCCTTCAACGCCGAAGATGTGGTCTTCACCTTCGAGTTGGGCCAACGCTTCCCCACCGTCCAGTACAGCCCCATGTGGGACTGGCTGGAGAGCGCGGAGCAGACGGACGATTACACCGTTGTCTTCACCTTCAGCGACCCACTCTACCAGGAGTGGGGCAACTTCCTCTACTCCCGCGTCATGGTTCCCGAACACCTGTGGGCAGACAAGACGGAAGAAGAAGTTGTCTCCGGAGCAAATGAGAATCCGGTGGGCACCGGCCCCTATCTATACGAGACACACGACCAGGATCGCATGGTCTGGGTCAAGAACGACAACTGGTGGGCCAGCGACGCCCTGGACATGGATGTTGCTCCCCGACGCATTGTAGACATCGTCAATGGCAGCAACAACGTAGCCCTCGGCATGGTTCTGCAAGGCCAGCTGGATCTCAGCAATAACTTCCTGCCCGGCGTAGCCACGCTGGTACAGGGCGGTTACGGCGTCCAGACCTACTATCCGGAACCGCCGTACATGCTCTCGGCCAACACGGCCTGGCTGGTGATGAACAACGAACAGACGCCTACGGACGATCCCGCCTTCCGCCGTGCGATGGCCCACGCCATCAACGTCGACGAGATCGTCGAGGTTGTCTACGGCAACATCGTCCAGGCTTCCAACCCCACGGGCCTGCTACCCATCTGGGATGAGTATGTAGACCAGGCCGTCGTCGACGAAATGGGCTTTAGCTACGATCCGGACCAGGCCCGCGCCATACTGGCCGAGGCCGGCTACGAAGACACGGACGGAGACGGCTTTGTAGAAACGCCTGACGGCGAGCCCATCGAGCTGACCATCATCGTGCCCTTCGGCTGGACCGACTGGATGGAAGCCGCACGCGTCATCGCCAGCAGTGCTCAGGCTGCGGGCATCAACGTCGAGCCCGAATTCCCCGACTTCGGCGGCTACTCTGACCAGCGCAACAGCGGCAACTACGACTTGCTCGTCAGTAACGACGCGCAAATGAGCAACACCGTCTGGACCTACTACGACTGGATCTTCCAGGAACCGGTTCAGGAGACAATGACCAATGGCAACTACCAGCGCTACGACAACCAGGAAGTCTTTGACCTGGTCGTGGAGCTGGACAAGACGCCGGTGGACGATACGGAGGCCATGCAGGAGATCATCTCCCAGCTACAGGAGATTCAACTCACTGACATGCCGATCGTGCCTCTCTGGTACAATGGTCTGTGGGCCCAGTACAACAACACGTACTGGACCAACTGGCCGTCGGCCGAAGAAGGCAGCAACCAGTATCTGCCCGCCACCTGGCGCGGTTACTGGAACATGACCGGCATTCTCATGCTTACAGAAATTGAGCCTGCGGAGGCCGCAACCGAGTAATCTGTTTGGAAACCGACCCTCCCGGCGCGCCGGGAGGGTCGGTTCCTTCTATCCCTCACGAACGGTAACCTCCCGCAAAGGGGGCAACGTGAAACGTTATTTTGCCCGAAAACTGTTCATCTACATCCTCACCTTCTTTCTGGCCGTAACCATCGACTGGCTGATCCCGCGCTTCATGCCCGGCAACCCGGTACAGACGATGCTCTCGCGCGCCGCCATGCGCGCGGAGTCGGCAGAAGTCATGTACGGCTACTACACGAGCGCCTTCGGCCTGGATCTGCCCATCTGGCGCCAGTACCTCAACTTCTGGTACGCGCTACTCCAGGGCGATTTGGGCACCAGCGTCTTTCTCTTTCCCCAGCCGGTCACGCAGGTGATCATGAAAGCCGTGCCCTACGACATCATTCTGCTCGTGCCCTCGATCCTGCTTAGCTGGTACGCGGGCAACAAGTTCGGCGCCTACGCGGCGCGCAGCCGGCGACTGGACAACACCCTGCTACCGATTGGCTACATCCTCACCGCCACGCCCTACATGTGGCTGGCTCTCCTGCTGGGCTGGGCCCTGGGCATCGTCCTGGGCATCTTTCCCATCTCCGGCGCTTACAGCCTGGCTCTGAGGCCAAGCTTCTCCTGGGAATTTATCCGCAGCGTATTCAGCCACTGGTTCTTGCCTTTCGCCTCCCTGTTTCTGGTAGGCTTTGGCGGCTGGGCCATCGGCATGCGCAACATGATCATCTACGAGCTGGAGGCCGACTACTCCCACTACCTGGAAGCGCTGGGCGCCCCGCGCAGCCTGGTGCGCAAGTACGCCTTCCGCAACGCCATCCTGCCCCAGATTACCGGTCTGGCGCTGCAGCTCGGCGTCATCGTCGCCGGCGCACTGGCCACGGAAATTGTCTTTTCTTATCCCGGCATCGGCTATCTCATCCTGCAGGCCATTCAGAACCAGGATTACTTCCTATTGCAGGGTTGTTTCCTCTTCATCATTGTCGGCGTCTTGCTGGCCAATTTCATCATCGACATCGCCTACGTCCTCGTCGATCCACGCACGCGGACAGGCATGCAGGGAGCAGCGGCATGACCACTACGGCCATCGCGCCCCCCGACGCGCCCCCGAAAAAGACAAACGAAATGCTCTACTTTGCCCTGCGCAACAACAAGTTGCGCGTGGGCCTGATTGTCGTCCTCATCTTCGTCATTCTAGCCATCATCGGCCCTCTGCTGACCGAGAACGATCCCAACGCCTACGTCGGCCCGGCGGGGCAACCGCCCTCTTCAGAATACTGGTTTGGAACCACTACCTTCGGCCAGGACGTATTCGCACAGTTTATCCTGGGCCTGCAGGCCACGTTCCTCGTGGGCCTTGTGGGCGGCGGCCTGGGCACGCTGATCGGCGTCGTGGTCGGCTTCGTCGCCGGTTACCGCGGCGGCATCGTGGACGAGGCGCTTAGCGTCCTTACCAACATCGTCCTGGTGCTGCCCACCCTGGCTGTGTTGCTGATCATCGCCGCCTATCTCGAGGTACGCGGCGTGCTCAGCGAGAGCGTCTTCATCGGCCTCACCGCCTGGCCCTGGGCCGCGCGCGCCATCCGCGCCCAGACATTTTCGCTGCGCTCGCGCGACTTCGTCGATCTGGCGCGTATGACGGGCCGCAACTCGTGGAAGATCATCTTCGGCGAGATCGCGCCCAATATGATGTCCTACCTGTTTATGACCTTTATCCTGCAATTTGGCGGCGCCATTCTGATTGCCGCCACGCTGGATTTCATCGGCCTGGGCCCCACGCGGGGCATTTCGCTGGGCCTGATGATGAACAACGCTGTCCTGTGGAGCGCACTGCATCTGGGGATGTGGTGGTGGTTCGTCCCACCCGGCCTGGCCATCACAGCCATCGTCGGTGCTCTGTACATAATGAACGTGGGCCTGGACGAAGTGTTCAACCCGCGGCTCAGGGAGATGTAACGCAATGAGCCTGCAAGTCGAAGACCTCCGCGTGTACTACCAGACGCTACACGGCGACGTGAAGGCCCTCGACGGTGTAACCTTCTCCATCGACGACGGCGAAATCATGGGCCTGGTCGGCGAATCCGGCTGTGGCAAGAGTACGCTGGGCTACAGCCTCATCCACCTCAAAACCCGCATGCGCTACGTAGGTGGGCAGGTGTACCTGGATGGTCAGGAATTGCCCATCTGGGATTCGCCAAAGATGAATCCCTTCCGCTATAAAGAGGTATCGCTCATCCCCCAATATGCCATGAGCGCCATGAACCCCACGCGCAAAATCGGCAGGATGACGGCGGAGCTTCTACAATCCCGCGGCGTGCGCTATAAGACGGTAAAAGATGAACTGAAGCGACGCCTCGATCTGGTGGAACTGTCGCACGACGTCCTGGACATGTACCCCATCGAACTCTCCGGCGGTATGAAACAGCGCATGGTCATGGTGCTCTCCACGCTGCTCGATCCCTCGCTGCTCATCGCCGACGAGGTCTGCTCGGCCCTGGACGTCTCTTCGCAAAAAGCAGTGTCTGAAATGCTGGTCGAATTCCGTGACCGGCGCTTTGTGAAGAGCATGATTTTCATCACCCATGACATTTCTATTCTGTACCAGATAGCAGACACCATTCTGGTGATGTATGCTGGGCAACTGGCAGAAAAAGCGCCTACCGAGGTGCTGATCGAAGAGCCGCGCCATCCCTACACGAAAATGCTCATTTCATCCTTGCCCCGCGTGGGCGTCAAATACGCCGAAGAGCGCTTGCAGGGCATCCCCGGGCAACCGCCCATGTTGCTCGATCCGCCCCAGGGCTGCCGCTTCCGCGACCGCTGCCCCCTGGCCTCGGAGAAGTGTCTGGAACCACCACCGTTCCGTGAAATCGAAGAAGACCACTACGTCGCCTGCTGGGAGGTATTCAACGAAAATGCTTGAACTCCAGAATGTGTCCAAAATCTACCAGATAGGCACCTTTGGCGGCAAGGAGCTGCGCGCCGTGCGCGACGCCAGCTTCCGCATCGGCGAGGGTGAAGTGGTCTCCCTCATCGGCGAAAGCGGCAGCGGCAAGAGCACCATCGGCAAGATGATCCTGCGCCTCATTTCCATTACCTCGGGCGCCATCCGCTTCAAGGGTCGGGACGTGGGAAGCCTCAAGGGCAAAGCGTTAAAAGAGTATTACGCCAACGTGCAGGGCGTGTTTCAAGATCCATTCAGCTCCTACAATCCGATTTTCAAGGCCGACCGCGTCTTCGAACTGGTGCGCCAGGAGTTCTTTTCCCAGATCTCCCACGAGGAGTGGAAGGACCGCGTACGCAAGTCGGTGAAGGCTGTGGGCCTCAACCCCGACCAGTGCCTGCATAAGTACCCTCATCAGCTCAGCGGAGGCCAGTTACAGCGACTGCTCATCGCTCGCGCCCTGCTGATGGACGTACAATTCCTGGTCGCCGACGAGATTATCAGCATGTTGGACGCCTCCACACGCGTGGACGTGCTCAACCTGCTCGCCGACCTCAAAGCGCGTGGGCTCTCCATCCTCTTCATCACTCACGACCTCTCGCTAGGCTACTACATCAGCGAGCGGGCGCTCATTCTGTACCGGGGCTGCATCGTAGAGATGGGCGACACAGACAAAGTCTACAACAATCCCATGCACCCCTACACCAAAATGCTCATGGGCTCTGTGCCGCGAATTGACAAAAAGTGGGAGGAGGATGACGACGAGAGCGCTCGGGTAGCGCTGGGCGGGAAGCGGTCAAAGGTCGACGGTGGCTGCGTCTACTACGATCGCTGTCCGCTGGCGGATGATGCCTTAGGATGTCATCAGCGCCAGCCGCAGCTTAAGGAGGTGGAGCCCGACCATTTCGTGGCCTGTTTCGCCGCGCCCCAGGCCACGGGCGAGGCGGGCGCTGAGCAGATACTTCTGGCGCAACCCGCGCCGCTGGAGAGCTAGGCTCGCCCACCCTCATCTCTCGAGAAATCGTGTGTCTTGAAGGCATCCGGTCTTTTCGAACCAAAACTGGAGAACAACATGCGCTTCGGATACTTTGACGACGAGGCTCGGGAGTACGTCATCACCCGGCCCGACACCCCGCTGCCCTGGATCAACTACCTGGGCGCGCAGGACTATTTCGGCCTTATTTCCAACACCGCCGGCGGCTATTCCTTCTACCGCGACGCGCGCCTGCGCCGCCTCACACGCTATCGCTACAACAACGTGCCCCTGGATTGCGGCGGGCGTTATATATACCTGCGCGACGAAAGCAACGGGCGCTTCTGGTCGCCCACCTGGCAACCGACGCAAGGTAAGCTGGAGGAGTACACCTGCCGCCATGGTCCTGGCTACACGAAAATCAGCTCTGTGCTCGACAGCGTGCAGGCCGCGGTGCGTTATTTCGTGCCCCTTGACCAAACGTTGGAAATCTGGCAGCTGACGGTGACCAACCGCCGCGAGCAGGCTCTGGCCCTGTCCCTCTTCTCCAGCATCGAATTCGCCCTGTGGGACGCCTGGGACGACGCTACCAATTACCAGCGCAACTTCAACACCGGCGAGGTAGAAATCGAAGACGGCGTTATTTACCACAAGACCGAGTATCGGGAGCGGCGCAACCACTTCGCCTATTTCGCCTGCTCCGAGCCTCTCGCCGGTTACGACACTGCCCGCCAGGCCTTCCTGGGCCCCTATGGCAGCTGGCGCGCGCCGCAGGTCGTGGCCCAGGGGCAATCGCAAAACTCGCACGCACACGGCTGGGCGCCCATCGGTTCACACCACGTGCGGCTAACGCTCGAGCCGGGCCAGAGCCGTCAGCTGATTTTCATCCTCGGCTACCACGAGAACGATCCCCAGCACAAATTCGATCCCACCGATTCCCAGCGCATCAATAAGCGCACCGTGCAGCCCGTCGTCGAGCGCTACCTGCAGCCGGCGACGGTCGAAGCCGCTTTCCGCGACTTACGCGCCTACTGGAGCGACCTTCTGGAGCGCTTCACGGTGCAGACGCCGGACCCGCATACCAACCGCATGGTCAACGTGTGGAACGCCTACCAGTGCGCCGTCACGTTTAACCTTTCGCGTTCCGCCTCCTTCTACGAATCGGGCGTGGGCCGCGGCATGGGTTTCCGCGACTCCAACCAGGATCTGCTGGGCTTCGTGCACATGGACCCCCGGCGCGCGCGCCAGCGCCTGCTGGATCTGGCTGCCACCCAGCTGGAGAGCGGCGGCGCGTACCACCAGTACCAGCCGCTCACCAGGCGGGGCAACGACGCCATCGGCGACAACTTCAACGACGATCCCCTGTGGCTGATTCTGGCTACGGCGGCTTACGTGCGCGAGACCGGCGACTTTTCCATCCTGCAGGCGCCGGCTCCCTACGACAACCGGCCGGGCACCGAGACGCCGCTGTACGAGCACCTGCAGCGCAGCCTGCAGTACACGCTGGACAACCTCGGCCCCCACGGCCTGCCCCTCATCGGTCGCGCCGACTGGAACGATTGCCTCAACCTCAACACCTACTCCACCGAACCCGGCGAATCGTTCCAGACCACCGCCAGCCGCGACGGCCAGGTGGCCGAGTCAGTTTTCATCGCCGGCATGTTCGTGCTGGCAGCCGACGAACTGGTGCAACTGGCCCAGCGCAGCGGGCGCGAGGCAGACGCACAATCCTACTGCGACGCGGCGCAAGCGATGCGGCAAACGGTGTTGCAGCACGGCTGGGACGGCGACTGGTTCCTACGCGCTTACGACGCCGAGGGCCGGCCTGTGGGCTCCCACCGCTGCGACGAGGGTCAGATCTACGTCGAGCCCCAGGGCATGTGTGTCATGGCCGGCATCGGCCTGCAGGAAGGGCGCGCCGCGCGTGCATTGGCCGCGGTACGGGAACGGCTGGCGACAGAACATGGCGTTCTGCTGCACGAGCCGGCTTACAGCCAATACTATCCCCACCTCGGCGAGATCTCCTCTTACCCGCCCGGCTACAAAGAAAACGCCAGTGTCTTCTGCCACACCAACCCCTGGATCATGATCGCCGAAGCTCTGCTGGGCAACGGCGACGCCGCCTTCGACTACTATCAACGCATCAACCCCTCCGCCCGCGAGGCGCTCGGCGACATTCACCGCTGCGAGCCGTACGTCTACGCCCAGACCATCGCCGGGCGCGACGCGCCCACCTTTGGCGAGGCCAAGAACTCCTGGCTGACGGGCACCGCGGCCTGGAACTACGTGGCCATCACGCAGTGGATCCTGGGCATTCGCCCCACACACGACGGCCTGCAAATCGCCCCC
>JBMCFH010000091.1:0-13733 GCA_048620455.1 Chloroflexota bacterium
CAGATGAAGGCCGGGCGCGCTTAGGACTGTGGTAGAAACGGCGCCCGTCGACAGCTTCGTCGTGAAAAACGACTCGTCAGATCTCCGCCAAGGGCCAGAACCGCCATCGAGGGTCCTGTGGAGGTCAGTTCGTGAACTTACGAAGTGCACCTTTAAGCCGAATAAGTAAATTGCTCGTATGTTCCCTGACACGGATACCCATGACAGAAGCACATCGTTCGCCGTGCCGGGAGGAAGATAACGGCTGCGATCGTACTCGAATCTGAGCCCGGTGTGGGGTGGCGGCAGATAGAGGCCAGCGAACCATCATGGGAGGCCAGCACCTCCTTGGCCCAACTCACCGTAATGTGTCCCCACTGCGCCGCCAACATCTCCCGCAGCTTATGGTAACGTGCGCACGTATTGCCGCGCAGCTCAGGTGGATCTGTGTCGACAAACGAGGGCTGCATTACCAGGCTGTTGAAGTGGTTTGTGCTGATCAGGACTTCTTTCTGCGCTTCGAGGGTTGCCTGCTGCCGGTGCCCCATCTCGAAAACGGCCAGGTCGCCCTCGCTATCTGCCAGCAAGAAATTGTTGCGGCCCAGCAGCGGTCGCGAACGCAAGTAAGCCAGTGCTGAACGGACGTTATCCTGTTCCTCTAACAAATGCATAGCCAATCCATAGGCCGGCACGCCCGGCCCCACGTCTCGCGAGGACACGTGTGTATCGGCAATAGCCAGCCCTGCTTCGTTAAACCCCGCGACGAACACGCCTGGGCTCCCGGCGCTGGTGACGTAAGTATAGCGGTATCCGGATTCTGGCTCGGCCTGCACCACCATCTGCAGTGCCAGGTGTTCAAGGCGGTAGTCTCGAGTTTTTACCAGCATCGGGGCGCCGTCGCGGGTTGCCGCCCCTCTGACAGCCCAGGCGCTGCAACCATCGGTCGTGTCCGTCCGCGGCATAGCGCGGCGGATCGCCAGCACATCTCGGAGAGAGGTCACCAGACTGTAATCAAAGAGACGGGCGAAGGGAATATCCAGGCCGGCGGCCATCCCACCGACAAAGTCGACGAGTGCCGGATCGGCCGCTGCCACCACCTTTCGCGTGTCAGCCACCAGCGCGCGGAAAGCGTCGTCGGCACCATCCCGTACAACCTGCGCCTCGCGCCGGCCGATAGCAGCCAGAATCGCCGGCCGTAAATCCCGGACCTGTTCGCCATGCTGGTAGCCCATGGCGTAATGGCTGCCGCTTACTCGGAGAACCCGCGCCTGGAGGTCAGGCATAGAGCCAGCAGGCCACACGATGCCCCTCAACTTCAAATTGCGGCGGGTGCTCCGTGTAACATTCAGGCATTTTCTCGGCAAAGCACCGTGTGTGGAACGGACAGCCGCTCGGCGGATCGATCGGGCTGGGCACCGTCCCTTCAAGGATGATGCGCTCCCGCCGCTTTCTCTTGTCCACCCGGGGGATCGCTGCCAGCAATGCCTGTGTATAGGGGTGCTGCGGATTGTCGAACAGGGACTGCGTTTCGGCCTGCTCGACGATGTGGCCCAGATACATCACGGCCACGCGATCGCTCAGGTAGTGGATCACGCTCAAATCGTGTGCAATAAAGAGGTAGGTGAGATTGTACTCGTCTTGCAGCTCCTGCAACAGGTTGATCACCTGCGCCTGGATCGAGACGTCCAGCGCCGACACCGGTTCGTCGGCCACAATGAATTCCGGCTGCACGGCCAGCGCACGCGCGATGCCAATGCGCTGCCGCTGCCCGCCGGAGAACTGGTGCGGGTAGCTGTCAATGTGCCGCTCGGACAGACCAACCCGGCGCAGGAGTCGGATCGTCTCTGCCTCTTGCTCCTGGGCATTGCGGATCCCTTGCTGCGCCAGGGCTACGCCGATGATGTTGCGCACCGTTTTGCGCGGGTTGAGCGACGAATAAGGATTCTGGAAAATGATCTGAGCCAGGCGGAAGAAATTCAGATGGCGCGCTTCCTCCTGTGGTCCTTTCTCGGGCGTTGCACTCACCTCGGCCGAGTCATCAAACACCACCTGGCTGGCCTGCCGCATGTCCCGCTCGGAGATGGCGCCGGTGGGTAGGGTCTGCACCCGATTTCCCACGACCGGCCGGCTATGAAAGTAGATTTCGCCCTCTGTCGGCTCGTACAGGCGCGTGAGGACTCGTCCCAGCGTCGTCTTGCCACAACCGCTCTCGCCCACCAGGCCGAGGGTTTCGCCGGAGTAAATTTGGAGGGATACACCATCTACCGCCCTGACCAGGCGATCGTCTTGTCCCGCGAGCAGCTTTCCTAAAAGGCTGGCCTGGATAGGGAAGTGCTTCTTGATATTTCTCGCCTCGAGTAGAGGAGGCTTGTTGCCGTTCACGCCTGCTTCGTCCACGCTGCTTCCTCCGTCGTATACCGTTCTCCGCTCTCATAAAGAATGCACCGCGCATAATGGTTGGGCCCAACTTCACGCAGGGGTAACTCGGTCTTCCGGCACGCCGGGCGAAACTGAGCGCAACGAGGAGCGAAATGACAACCGTCCGGCAGATCCACCAGGTCGGGCACTTCGCCAGGGATGGGGTTAATCTTCACCGCACGCTGGCTGATCCGGGGCAGGCAGTTCAACAAACCCTGCGTGTAGGGATGCCGAGGGTTTTCGATCACCTCGGCGATGGGTCCGCGCTCGACGATGCGCCCGGCATACATCACGGCAATAGAGTCGCAGAACTCTGCAGCCAGGGCCAGGTTGTGTGTGACCAGGATGATGCTGGTGCCGCGTTCGCCGTTGATGCGCCGCATCAAATCCATGATCTGCGCCTGGATGGTCACGTCGAGCGCTGTCGTCGGTTCGTCCGCCAGAAGCAGGGCGGGCTCGTTGACCAGGCCAATGGCGATGAGGGCCCGCTGCTGCATGCCGCCCGAGAATTCGTGCGGATAGGCCCGATAACGCGCCTGGGGGTCAGGAATGCCGACCTCCTCCATCACCTCCAGCACCCGCTCCTTTTCGCGACCGGCGCGACGGCCAAAAAGCCAGCGCTGCCGTCTATCAGATCCAACACCGTGGAGCCGTAACGCCTCGCGGATCTGCTCGCCAACCGGGAAGACCGGATTGAGCGTACTCAGGGGATCCTGGAAGATCATGGAGATCTCCTTGCCCCGGATGCGGCGCATGGCGCGAGAGGGAAGCTGGTGTAACGGCTGCTCCTTGAAAAAGACTTCGCCACCGGCAATCCGCCCCGGACGCGGAACCAGGCCCAGAATAGAGAGCAAAACGGTACTCTTCCCACTGCCCGACTCGCCGACAATGCCCAGAATTTCTCCCGGTTCGACGCGCAAATTGACGCCATTGACCGCCCTGACCAGACCTCGGCCGGTGGGAAAGACGGTCGTCAGGTTTCGCAATTCCAGCAAGGGATGGCTCATCCGTTCACTCCACTTTCAGGCGCGGGTCGAGAATGTCCCGAAGCCCTTCACCGAATACATTCAAAGAAAGCACCAGCAAGACAATGGCCACTCCCGGCAGCGTCGACACCCACCACGCGGTGAGCATCACGTCGCGTCCCATGGCAACCATCGAACCCCAGGCGGGTGTGGGCGGCTGGATGCCCAGACCCAGAAAGCTCAAAGACGCCTCGGTCACGATGAAAAACCCCATGCGCAAGGTCGCCAGGACAAAGACCGACTGAATAATATTAGGCAGGATCTCCGTACCGATGATTGCCGTGTGGCTGCGACCAAGCGCCCGGGCTGCTTCCACATACTCCCGCGTCTTTTCGCTCATGATTTCCCCGCGAACCAACCGGAAGAACTCGACCCATCCTTTGAAGGTGAGCGCCAGAACGAGGTTACCGAAACCGGGACCAATGAAGGCCATCATGGCGATAGCAAAGATCAGAAAGGGAAAAGCCATCAGCAGGTCCGCGAAACGGGAGAGCAGGGTATCGAGCCGGCCACGGTAATAGCCGGAGAGGGCGCCCAAGAAGCCGCCAATCCCCACGGAGACGGCAACGGTGAGAAAGCCGACCAGCAAGGAAACGCGAGCGCCGAAGATTATGCGCGTCAGGAGATCCCGGCCCTGCATATCCGTGCCCAGCGGATAGTCGGCCTGCCCACCTTCCTGCCACACCGGCGGGGACAGCCGCTGCCGCAGACTGCCCAACTCGGGATCATGGACCGTGATCTGCTCGGCAAAGATGGCAGCGAGAACGAAGATCAAGACCACCAGGCCCCCGACGAGGGCGATGGGCTGTTTCCTCAGCTGCCGTAGGAAGTCGGCTGTCTTTTGCCCCCACAGCCGGAGACGGATGCGCCATGGATACCACCAGCTTGCGGTCGGCGCAGAAGTTGATGCGCTCATAGGTTGTTCCGGCAGAAACAAGTAGCGGTCACAGGGGACTGCCTGTTTCGTGGCACTTGCTTGATATTCATAACGTTATCTTCGGATTCAAGTAGGTATACAGGACGTCGACGACCAGGTTGGCGGCGACGAAGGTGAAGGCATAAACCATAACCGCCCCCTGAATGAGAGGGAAATCCCGGTTAAAGATCGCCTCGACCACCATCCGGCCCAGACCGGGCCAGCCGAACACAGTTTCCACGATCATGTTGCCCCCCAACAGAACGCCTACCTGCAAACCCACCACGGTGACGGTCGGGATGAGCGCGTTACGCAACGCGTGTTTCACAACTACCAGCCATTCGGGCGCGCCCTTGGCCCGGGCCAGTTGCACAAAATCGGAGCGTAGCACCTCCAACATGCTGGAGCGCAAGACCCGGGCGACGATAGCCGCCACTGCCGCTCCCAGGGTCACAGAGGGCAGCACCAGATGCTTCAATGCGCTCCAGAACGCCTCCCAGTTGCGCGTCACCAGGCTGTCTAAAACGTAAAAGCCGGTTCTTTGTTGCAGGATCACATCGGAACTAATCCGCCCCTGCACAGGCAGCCATCCCAGCCAGACGGCAAAGATCAGGATGAGCACAATCCCTAACCAGAAGGAGGGCATAGAGATCCCGAGAAAGGCAAAGCTCATACTCAGGCGATCGAGGAGCGAGTTCTGGCGCACGGCCGAAATGATGCCAATGGGAAAGGCCACAAGCAGGGCAAAGAATAGCGACCCTCCGGCCAACTCGATCGTAGCCGGCAGCCGGTCGCCGATCAGTTCAACCACCGGTCGCTTCTTGATGTAGGAATACCCCAGGTCTCCGCGAAACGCATCACCCAGGAAGTACCATAATTGGACGGGAACCGGTTCGTTGAGGCGGAACTCCTCCTGTAGTTGCTCTATCTCTCCGGACGAGATCGCCCCACCCTGTCCCATCATAATATCCACCGGATCGCCGGGCGTCATGCGCACAAAAACAAAGACGATAACGGCCACTCCCAACATGATGGGTACGGCGTAAAGGATACGCTCGATGATTTTGACGGCTCTCACGGAGAACTCCTGAGAATATGAAACTTTAGATGGTCAGACGGTTGGCCGGCCGCCTGGCGGGTGGCCGGCCAACCAGGGTTACAGAGAAGGTTTATGGTCCCAGACAGACGTCGTGCAGATTGATGCGGCTGTCTGAAGCCGGTTCCCAATTCTGCACCGCGTCGAGGCTGGCTTCAGCCACCTCCGGCAGCACCAGGAAGACGGCCGGCGCCTCTTCGTAGACGATTTCCTGTGCTTCGTCGTAGATCTCTTCGCGTGCTTCGGCATCCGACTCGGTCTCGCCCGCTCGCGTCAACTCATCTACCCGCTCATTGCTGTAGCAGGAGAAGTTGCCACGACCATAGGGCTCACCCTCGATATAAGTATGCCATTTCGCCTCGAAGTGGCCAACCGGATCGAAGGCAGAGTCGCCCCAATCGTCGAGAAAAGCCTGGCGCTCGCAGTTCAGCAACTGCTCACTAACCACGCTATATTCCCAGAAGCGCACACCTGCGTCAATGCCGATCTCGCGGTACATTGACGCCAGCGCCTCGGCCTGCGGCCGCCAGCGCTCGATGGTGTCAATGGTGAAGGCGAACGGTTGCCCGTCGCTATCCAGGATGCCGTCGCCGTCGCTGTCCGTCCAGCCGGCCTCGTCCAGCATCTCCAGCGCCATGTCGGGATCGTAGGGATACGGATCGAGATCCTCGTTTGCAAAGTTGTTGAACGGCGAGAGCGGGCCCGCCAGTGGCACCGCGCGTCCGCCGTAGACTGCCTCGATGAGCAGATCCTTGTCAATGGCATAGTTGAGCGCCTGGCGTACGGTCTCGTCGCTGAAGAGGGGATCGGTGACGTTTAGTTGGAGCCAGATCGGCTCTGTGCCCGGGGCGGTCTGAACGTTGATGCCGGGCGTCTGGTCCAGAGTGTCCACCAGTTCGTTCGGAACAGCCTGGATGATGTCCACTTCATCCGCCAGCAAGGCAGACGCGCGCGTAGATGATTCAGGTACGACGCGGAAGACAGCTCGTTCCACACAGGCGGGACCAACCGGCTCGAGCTCCGGCGCGCCGCCCCAGTAATCGTCGAAGCGCTCCACCACAATCTGATCGTCAAGCTGCCCCTCGACGAACTGGAAGGGCCCCGTGCCGATGGGATGGTCGGTGAAGCCCTCGGTCCCTACTTCCTCGATGTAATCTTTGGGCACGATCTGCTGGTGAACGAGGAGCTGCATCGCCGGCGGCCAGACGCTGTCAAAATTGAAGAGGACGGTGTAATCGTCCACTTTTTCTACCGATTCCAGCGGAGCAATCAGGCCCTTGCGCGGCGATGTATGGGGCTCCGGATACTCGATGGCGTTCTCGTCAATGATCCGTTCAAAGGTGAAAACGACGTCATCGGCCGTCATGTCCTCCCCGTTGTGGAAGGTGACGCCTTCGCGCAGTTTCACTTCCAGAGTGGTATCATCCACCCAGTTCATCTCTTCGGCCAGTTCCAGGTGCACGCCGCTACGCGTATCCCGCGTCACCAGGCCATCAAACATGTTGCGTATAACTGTCTCCGATACGCGGCTACGGTGGTCGGCTGGATCCAGCGAGGTGGGCGCTTCGGCCAGAGCCACGATCAGGCTGCTGCGTCCGGGCTCTGACGTGGGCGTCACTTCCACCTGGACTTCGCGTTCGACCTCGACAACCCGCGTCTCCACGACGGTAACCTCTTCCCCCTCCACAACACGCGTTACTTCCACTTCCTCAACAACGGTTTCAACTTGCGGCTCCCTGCTACAGGCCACAAAAATAGTGAGGACAAAGAGCGCGACAATTAGCGCCACACCTTTCCCCCAACGTTTGTTATACATTCATCTTCCTCCAGTTTACTCAATAGATAGACAAACCCCTCTGGTGATCCCGGGAATCAGGTCACCTCTTCCTAACAGTGTCCCTCTGTCACCTCCTTTATTTAATTTGAGAAACCGGTTCAGATAACGCGGGCAGGACCATTACCGCACGATAGATCCTGCCCGCGGCTAGTAACAAACTACCCGGCTAGCGCGGGCGCCGCGACCTCTTCCTCATGACTCAGCGGAACCAGTTCGCGTCGCATTACGCGCAAGGCCCGTTCGGGGTCAATCCGGCCGTACAGACCGCCCAGAATCGAGACCAGGTAAGAAGCATCCAGAAGCACCTCGCCCTTGGGTCGTAGCACCTGCGGCTCGTCGGGGTTGTACAGCGCTCCCTGGGCGATCAGGCCCAAATCCCTTCGCAGATCAGAATTACCGCTCTTCATCTTATGGTATATGGTGCCGCCAATGAGCAGCGTCGTCACCGGCTGGTTGAAGAAATTGACGCCATACTGCATGAAGTAGGTCTCCGTCTCCTCAACCCGGCCCAGGTTGCGCCACGTGGCCACAGCCATGATCTCACGCGCCAGGAAAGAGCGTGCGGCATTCTCCAGGCGAGAGCGCGGCATTTCCAGCGGGTGCTCCGAAACCCAGCTCAGATAACCGTCGAGGTCCACAGCGAGCCCCTGCCCATTGCGCGAAACAAAGCGATGGAACGGATCATCCTTCTCCGGCGCAGCCATGGCGAATTTCTCCATGAGAAAGGCGTTCAGGTCTTGCTCCATGGCGCCGCTCTGGAAGCGCTGCAGCTCCTTGATGTTGGCAGCATTGTAGCTGAGACCGTATTTCCCCTCGACGCGGCGATAGGCCAGCGGCGTGTTGGGCGTCTTCAAGATGGTGCGTTTCAACCGTTTTGCCCGATCATCGCCCGGATATTTGTAAAGAGGATTGTCGTGGACATTGGAGTAAAAATCGGTGGTGGCGCCGCCGATATCCAGGGCCATAATGTTGCCCAACCCCGGCTCGTCGCCATATCCCTTGGCCAGCAGGTTGATGCCGCGAAAGGCGGCGCGCGGCGTGGGTATGAATTTTTCGCTCATATACTCTTCCACTACGTCAAATCCCTTACCACGGATAATGACCGTCTGGAAAAGCTCACGAATGGCCTCGTTCACGACCTCAATGCGGAATTCATTCACCTCGGGCATCACGTTCTCGGTGACGCGGACGTCCACCCCGTTGTCGCGGAAGATCCGTTCCACCCCCTCGCGACAATCCTGATTACCGGCGTAAATCACAGGAACACCATAGTCTGTATGCGTGGCGTAGCCGGCGTTTTCGGCAAGCACGCGCGCGTTGTGCAGCTGCGTCTCCGTGTCGCCGCCATAATTGACGCCTCCGGCGAGGAGGATGATCTCGGGCTGGTCAACCTCATAGATGTGACGCGCCTGCTCCGGCGTCAGCTTACCATCATAACTGGCCAGCAACTTGGCTCCGGCTGTCAGCGCCGCCAGGTCGGCGGCAAAACCACTCTCCTCCTCCACCAGGCTGACTGTCACCATCTTCAGCCCGCCCTTGGCGCTGGAACAGGGCAGCTTCACGTCAAACGCGCTCATCGCCTGCTCCAGAGGTTGCCAGTCCCCCCGCGCCTCGCAGGCCTCGAGCACGCCAAGGCCGTTGGCCAGGCCCACGCGGATGTCATCCGGCGTCGTCGGTACGTAACTCAGATCGAATTCCTCGCTGGCTGCATCGAAGAGGCCGATCTTGGTAAAGGTACTGCCGAAATCGACCACCAGCGCCTTCAATCGGCCCAGGTCGCTCGTCCGGACGCCGGCGCTGCGACGCGCCTCCTCGACGACGACGTCGTCGATGGGCTCCACTTCCTCGACGATGTAGTTCTTGTCATCCGCCTGCTGAATGTTTTCGTCAAAGTACCAGGGGAAACGCTCGCGGACCCGGTCGACCCGGTCGAACTCGCTTTCTACCGGTTCGCCGTAAATCTCGTCGATGCGGCACATGCCGTCGACCACCGTCGTGCGGCAGGCGCCGGCCAATTCGTAGCGCCGGTCGATGACGGTGATGTGCGGCGCCTGGTAGAGGCCTGTCTGTAGCCCAAGGTCCATGGTGTCGGGGCTAATCAGGCCGCAGGTGCCGGTCCGATAATTCTCCTCCTCGACAAAGGAGAGGAGCATCGTCTCGAAATTCTGCTCCGGATCCTCATGGGGATCATTGGCCCACTCCCAGAAATTATCCACCGTTACCGGGCCGCGGTAGCCACCCAGAAGCGCGCCGTGGAGCAGATTATACATCGCTCCCTCTTTCAGCTCTCGCTTGCGCTTCTTCAGCACCGGATCTGACCAGATATCGGGCACGTGCCCTTTCTCAAAGTCCCAGCAAACCTGCTTGGTGATTTCGCAGGACTCGATAATGTCTTCCGACTTGGCTTCATGATGCGCTTCAGGGAAGCTCACCACGTGCAGAATATCCGGCTCCATGTAGAGCTGAGTGTAGACGCCAAAAGCCAGGTGCCCCTTCGCCTGATACAGGTTGGGCGGGAAACTGGGCAGCCCGGAGCGCGTCTCGCGGATGATGTTAAAATCCTCATAGTGGCGCGTGAGGGGTTCGATCAGTTCATACGCCGCCTTCATCTTGGCAAGGTCGTCCAGCGCGCTGATCTCCGGCGGCAACTCGAACATCATCTGCATCACGTAATGTTTGATGCCCAGCTTAAGGGCAATGACGCCACACAGGACGTGGTCCGTTACCTGCATATCATCAGAGGCGTAGCGCAGGCCCCACTGGTGGGGGTCGTTGATTTCCAATGGCTTGCCCTGCTCGGCCCAGAAACGAATCGTATTGTAATGCTCGGTGAAGCTGTCGCGGATAGAGATCGGGCCGCGACCGTCCAGCTCGTTATAGTAGAAGATGGGCACCGCGGGAAAGGCCATGTTGAGGTGTTCTTCCCACAGTTCCGCCAGGGTCACCAATTCGTCGGTGCCGGTGTAAATGCGCGTCAGAGGATAATTGCCGCGTTGTGACGCCGCCTTCAGCCGCTGCAGATCCTCTATGGTGCGGATGGGCGCGCCCCCCTGTCCGCGCAGGTACTTGTCCGGGTTTTCCTCGCCCCGGATAAACTTGGCCAACATCTCCTGCGACGGTTGGTCTGGCGCCAGAGAGACGATTTCAAAGGCCTCCGCTTCGGCCAGCTTTTCGATGGCCTCGATGGTCGGCTCCACCGTCTCCGCGGCGATGCCGATGTGGGCGCGAATGACCGGCCGGTTCTCCTCTTCTCGCACCTGCCGAATTCGCTCCACCAGATAGTCTGACCACTCGATCTGCCGCTCCCGCTTTTGGATGGCCAGCCCCTCGGCGAAATCCTCCAGCTCTTCCATGCTGATGTAATCGTCGGCCACCAGTTCAAAGAAGTTGTGGAACGCTTCGCGGCCCTTGAATTCCTCGGCCAGTGCCTCCAGGTCAAAGTGCCGCTCCTCTTCAGGCGTAAACTCATCCGGCTCCAGGGGCTGACCCGTCATCGCCCGCACAACGTTCGCCGCCGGGCGCAGCCCGCTGAAGGCATAGCGGATACCGCTTTCGCGCGGGTGCAGCCCATAGCGCGTTGCCAGCTCTATGAACTCGCCGATGAGCTTATCCACGTGCAAGTCGCCCAGGCGCATCGAGATGCCTACCACTTCCGGGCGCGCCTCTCGAATCTTGTTTATTACTTCAGGGATGGGCACGGCCGGACCGAGTTTGACGGCCACGTAGCCAACGCCCCGGTCTTCCATCCAGTCGCCGAATCCTTCGACGCCCAGATTGTGAACGCAGGCGCCGATGGCGCCGACCATGACCCGTCGTTTCGGGCCTTCTAAGGGAAAATCTTTGGCAGATTGGGTAGCCATTTTTAAGAGCCTCCTCTCTAATCGTGGCTAGAAACTGATATATGGCAGGTCAAGAGGCGCCTCCATCGGGGCACAGTTGCACGAGGTCGGTCACCCCATATGCCTGGGGGGCGCGTGAGCGGTGGACGTCGGGGCCACATAGGCCAGATCCGTCCAGGTAGCACCGGCCCAGCCGCTCCTGAGCCCAGTCAATCACCGTATCAATGGTCGGTGTGGGCACCCGGGCCAGCTCGGCAATGCCGCGCACGACAACCAGGCCATGGGGCACATCCTCGCTCAGATAGCGCGCCTCGAAATCGACGACGTACCGGCCGTCGTCCACGGCGCGAACCGGCAGGCGCAATCCGGCATAGGCACGGTTGCTATTGAATGCCTGCCGCAGACTTCCGGCATCCTCGATGGCTTCCGGGTAAGCAGCCAGCAGCCAATCGTACAGGGGAGTGACTTCCTCAGGATCAAAATCGAGTAGTTGTCGTGCCAGGGCGCCGGCCACCGCCTGCACTTCGTCGCTGAGTGCCTCCAGCAGACCGACTGTAAAGGAATCCAACCCCTGGTAGAAGAGCGGAATCTCCTCCTCCGCATAAGTCCGATCTTCGCGCCCCCGGCAACGGCCGTACATGATGCCAGGGTGGATGAGCTGGCCGGTGTTGGCCAGAGTGAGGGCCAGGAACGAGGTGATGGGCTGCAAGTTCACTCCGAGCAGCGGCCTGAGGATATCCACTACTTGCGCGGCAGAGTCGCCCGGCACAGCTGCCAGGTCAACCCGCGCCTTTGTCCCCAGCACATTCACTTCCCGACCGTACTCTGTGACACGGCAGGCCCAGGGAAGCGTCTGCAGGCCGGCCACGGTGGGCGAAAGCGCGCCCATCTCAAGCGTGGCGCGCGCCTGCAAATCAAAGCCGCTGCGCGCCGGGAGCGCGACGATGGTCACGCCTTCTTCCAGGTAAGGAGCGATCGCTGCCAGCGTAGGTCCGTGGGCGTAGGCGGGCAGCGCCAGGAGGATTAGGCCGGCCCCGGGAATCACCTCGGCGGCGTCAGCGCTGATACAGCAAGCCTGCCCGCGCACCGAGCGACCACCGGCAAAGCGGGCCATGGTTCCGCCACCCGTAGTCATGTGCGCCCGCAGCCGTTGTGCCTCGTCGGCAAAGGGAGCGAAGACGCGTACCTGCCAGCCGGCCTGCGCCATCAGAGGCACCAGGACATGAGCAGCGTTACCACCGCCGCAGACCGTGGCGCTGCCGATTGCATGTGCCGTCGTGGGCCTTCTAATCATCGTCCTAATCCTTTAGGAGCATGTCGTTCTTGAGATATAGCCCCTCGATGCGCTCAATGGCAGCCATACTCGCCTCCGGCCGGCGGTCGGCGATGACCGCCGCGATGAGATCGACGAGAGCAACCATACCGCTGAGGGAGCGGCTGTGCGCCGGCCCTTCGGTGTCGGCGATGAGCACATGGTCGGCAAGGCCAGCTACCTGGGCCACCGGGCTATCCGTAATCGCCACACAGGTAGCGCCCGCTTCCCGGGCCACCTCCAGCGCTTCCAGTGTGCTGCGGATGTAGCGCCAGATGCTGACGACGATGACCAGATCCTTGGAAGTGATATGAGCGAGGTGCAGTACCTGCCCTACTCCTTCGTTGAGAAACGACCGCGCCGAGAGACCGAGCATCACGAGATGATATTCGATGAGGATCGCCGCCGCTGAGGAAAGACCACTGCCGAAGATTTTGATCTGCTCGGCATCCAGAATCGCCTCTATCATCCGATCCAGCTCTTCCTCCGCGATGCCGGCTATCGTCGTTCTCACTGTGCGCGCACCCACTTCCGCAACGCGGGCAGGCAGTTGGTGGTCATCGTGACCGTTGGCTACGCGTTCGGCCATCCGCTCGGCCACAGTGCGATAAGGTGGCAGCGTGGCGCGCACGGCGTCCTGGAGGTCGGTATAACCCTCATAGCCCAGGGCGCGGGCAAAACGGACGACGGTGGCCGGACTGATTCCCACCTCGGCAGCGATGTCGCCGGCGGAATAAAAAGCAAGAGCTGCTTCATTTTGTAGCAGGAAACGCGCCAGCGCGCGCTGCTTGGGCGAGAGGGAGTCAAATTCGTTCAAAATTCTGTCGCGAACCTGGGAAACTGGCATGGTAGTCGCTTGCATCTCTAAACGGTTTCGCTTGACTAACCGCGAGCAGTATAACAGATATAGCGCAGGATTGCAACGATTGTTGCAAATTCGTTTTCGATGAAACAAACATTTCATTCAAACGTCAGTGTCATCCACCACGTGGCCGGCACGCGCAAAACGTCGCCGGCACGTGCAAAGATCTGGAAGCGGCCACGCTCGGTCGCCGCTTTCACCAACATCGCCCTGTGGATCCTTGTTTAAGGGCGCCTCCCTACCGGGTGTGACGTTTTCTATTAAAGTATTAGGTTGAATCGCTATGCGAAATAAGATGGGCAAAAAAAGTGAGGTGGCCGGTGCAACGGGCGTTGTCCGTGCCACCTCTGGGCGGGGAGCAATGCCAAGTATAGGGACGTCTCAGAATCCGTCAAGCGCCCTTTTCTCAGGTCGACGACGTGTACTCATTTACCATTAATCTTTATCAT
>JBMCFH010000092.1:0-13699 GCA_048620455.1 Chloroflexota bacterium
AGAGTCAGTATGTGTTGTTGTCTGTCAGAAACGGGTTAACGTTAAGGATGTTCTAGTAGTCGCTGCGACCACTTTGAGTTGCACCGGTCGCGCCGGCTCATTATAACCCAGGACGGCAACGGGCACAGGACCTCGGCGCCAGGTCTCACAGAATGCGGCGTTTGCAGTATAATGCAGCCGCCACATGATTGAGCGTAAGAAGCAGAGCGAAATGAACCTGTCACCACCACGAGAATCGGGCGTCAGAACCATTGCGGAAGGGCGGTTGCAGCGAACACCTGACATGATCCTCAACAAGACGCGAATCTTGCGGCTGCTGCTGATTGCCCTCGTCTGGTTGGGGGCTGTGGTGCGCCTGCCGGGCCTGTTCGGCGCCGGGTTGCACGCGGACGAGGCGCTGTTCGCCAGCTGGGCCAGGGCAATTGCGGTGTGGCGCGATCCGCTCCTGCAACTGCCTGTCGTCGACAAACCGCCTCTGCTCTTTTATCTTCAAGCGCTCTTCTTTCCACTGATAGGCACTGCCGAGCCGTGGGTGGCCCGGTTGCCCAATCTGATGGCGTCGCTGCTGATGATTCCCCTGGCGGCGCGTCTCGTGTGGCTTCTGTATCGTGACACCCTGGCGACGGCTATTGCTGCGCTCTTTGTGGCCCTTTCACCGCTCGCCGTGCAATTCTCAGCCAGCGCTTTCACCGATCCGATGCTCTCCTGCCTGTTGCTGGCATCGTTGGTGGGGGTGACGGGTACAAAGCGTAGGGCGAGCCGCGGCGCCCTGTTCGGCGGGATGCTGTTTGGTCTCGCGGCGGCAACAAAGCATCAGGCATGGTTGTTCTTGCCGCTGGTAGTGGGCCTGATCTGGCTCCGGCGTTGGTCGCGACGACGCGTGGCACGGTGGGTCGCCGGCGCAACGCTGCCCTTGTTGTTGTTGGTCGCCTGGGATGTGGCTCGCAGCGGGACGTTGTCCCTCTGGTCGCTGCAGATGGAGAGTTATGGTGGGTTACGGCCCGCGTGGTCCTGGGAGCTGTGGCCCAGACTGGAGGCGTGGGCCCAGCAGTGGGAGCTGGTGTGGGGTTCGCCTATTCTGGTCTTTTTCCTGATACTCGGTTTGCCCCTGTTCCTGGCGCTGCTGATCAGCGAGCAGAATTGGGCGACGGCGTACGATCAGTTGTTCGTCATATTCGCCGGTGGGTTTGTCTTACTGCACTGGGTCATTGCCGTGCCCGTGTGGGAACGTTACCTTCTGCCTCTGGTGCCTCTGACTGCTCTGCTCCTGGGGCGCTTTATCTCGCGAGCGCTGTCATTCCTCGCGCCAGAACTGCCATTGACGTTGCGCCAGCTGCAGGCCGGCGCCCTGTTATTGCTTTTCTTGCTTCTGGGGCCGGTCGTCTATGAGACGCAGTGGGAGATGGCCACCGCTTCACCGCCCGACGGTGTGCCCCAGGTTGCTGAGCGCTTACGGGACGAGCCGTACGGCGTGGTCCTCTATGATCACTGGTTTAGCTGGCATTGGCGCTACTATCTCTTTGACAGCGCCGTCTACGTGAGCTGGTTCCCGCACCCCTCGGCCCTGGTCGACGATTTGCGTGTCTTTGGCCCCGACGGCCCCGCGCGTTATGTGGTCCTTCCCACCGACGAGCGTGCGCGGCCGGTATTGCGCACGGTGTCGGAGGCCGGTTTTTCATTACAGCGCGTTTTTGAAGGCGAGGGCGCCACTCTGTACCGTCTGGCGGCGGGCGCTCCCAACGGACCGACGGGCTGACAATGAGCACAGATATCGGCCCGCGCAGCGACACAGGAGAGACGATGTCAGTATCTGGCGTGCGGCGGTTGGCTGCCGGCATTGCGCCGGTGTTGTTGACAGCCATTCTCCTGGCCCTCTTTTTCGGCGAGTTGCTGTTTAGCAATCGTATCCTGGCGCGGGGCGATACGTTCCTTTATTTCTATCCGTATTGGGAAGCGGCGGCGGAAGCGATGCGAGCGGGGCGCGTGCCCTTGTGGAACCCATCGCTATTCATGGGCGCCCCATTCCTGGCTAACAGCCAGGTGGGATTTTTCTATCCTCTTAACTGGCCGCTGTGGTGGTTTCTGGAAACGCCCTACGCTGCCAGCGCCTCGATTTTCCTGCACGTGTTGATTGCCGCCGCCGGATCCTATGTCCTGGCGCGCCACGCTCTGCAACTGTCTCGCAGTGCTGCCGGGGTGGCGACGGTGTTGTTCGCCGGTGGCGGCTACGTGACTGCGCAGGTGGAGCACATCAATCAGCTCCAGGGGATGAGCTGGTTGCCATGGCTGCTGTTGACTGCAGATTGGACCGTGGCTGGTGACGGCACGCGCCGTTTGCGTGGTAGTCTGCTGCTGGCTGCGCTCTTTGCGCTCCAATTCCTGGCGGGCCACACCCAGAGTGTGTTCATCAGCGGGTTGGGCCTGCTGCTCTGGCTCGTGCTGCGCGGGCTTTCCGAGTTGAGCCGGGAGGACAGGTGGTCGCTCAGGGGCGCGACAGCCCTCCTCTGGCCTCTTGCGCTGGGGGCCGTTCTGGCATTGGCCCTGGCGGCTGTTCAGCTGGCTCCGACGCTGGCTCTGACGGGACAATCGAGCCGGCAAGGGGGACTGCCGCTGGGCGAGGTGCTCTCATTTTCGTTGCATCCTCTGTTGTTGGGGCAGGCTCTTTTGCCGCACGTGGGCCAATCTCTGTTTACGGAATACGTGGCCTTTTTGCCGCTGACTGCGTTTTTGTTAGCGATGGTGGGCGCCTGGAAATGGCGACGGGAGCCGCGGCTCCTGGCTCCGCTGGGCCTGACGACTGGCGGATTTTTGTTGGCTCTGGGCCGTTTCAATCCACTGTATCTGTTGCTGGCGCATTTGCCCGGGTTCAATCTATTTCGAGCCCCGGCGCGCTGGCTGCTGTTGTACGCACTGGGCATGTCTCTCCTGGCTGCCGCCGGCTGGGATGTGCTGCGGCGTAAAACGCAGCGGGGTGATGGGCAGGCGGATAGCTCGGGAACAGCGCTTCGTGCCGGGCTCTTACTGGTGGCGGCCCTTATCATATGGCACGTCCTGGCGTTGCCCCTTGGCCAGTACATTCCGGTCGGCCCGGAGGCGCCGCTGGAACTGCCGTCGCCGGGCACCGCACTGCTGTGGGTTGCCGAACTGGCGCTGGCCTTCGTACTCCTGTTCCGCTTAAACTGGTGGCGGGCGCCATCGCGGCGTCTGATCTGGCCCGTTGTTTGCGCCAGTGTGCTGGTGCTCTCGCTCTTCATTACGTCGCGGGCCCTGCCTTACGCACAGCCCACAGCCCCCGCTGCCTATTTTGATCTGCGCCCACCCCAGACGCGACTGCTGGCTCTGAACGATTGTGAACTGTTGCCGGAACAGTGCCAGCAGCCCCCGGGCCGGCTGTTGAGCCTGTCCAACATTTTCTTTGACCTCGGCGACCAGGCAGAAATCGAAGCGGTTTACGGAGGATGGCTCAGCGAGCGGGCGCTTCGCGACTATGTCGTGGCTACGAAGCAGAAAGAGATCATCGCTCCGAACCTGCCTCTGGCAGAGGGGTTGGCATCGGTTGATGGCTTCGATGGGGGCATCCTGCCCCTGCGCAACTACGCGCTCCTGGTGCAGCTTCTGCTACCCGGAGACATCGAGGCCAGCGACGGGCGGCTGAGAGAGTATCTGACGGATGTGCCGCCGGCGCGCTGGCTCGACCTCTTCAACACGCGCTACGTTATCACGGACAAAGTGCGCGACGTGTGGCGTCGCGATGTGTTTTTTGACATGACCCACACGGCAGAGATCGCTCCCGGCGAAAGCGCTCAGATCGGTCACGTGCCGGCGTTCGAGGCTACAGCATTGTGGCTCGTCGCCGATGGCGCGCCGGGGACCGTGGTGCTGGAGACAAGCGGCGGCGAACGGCTTGAGCTGGCGCCAGAACCTCTCGAATCTGAGTTGTGGCAGGTAGAATTGTCGCAGCCGGCGGTCGTGCAGAGCATGCGGCTGGTAGCAGGAGGTGAAAGGTGGCGTGTGCAGGGCCTGGCGCTGGTCGACCGGCGCGACGGCTCGTTTCACTCGTTAGCGCCCGGCGCTTACCGGCTCCTATACTCGGGTGACGTTAAGATTTACGAGAATCTGGACGTGCTCCCCCGCGCTTTCTTGGTTCACCGCTGGCAATGGCAACCGGATGTCGTGACCAGTGTGGCTGCCATGTCCGCCCCCGGCTTTGATCCGGGAAGGGAAGCGGTTCTGGTGGGAAGCGGCGAGGGGGTGGGCGTGGATCAGACAGGGTCGGCAAGCGAGGCTACGATCACGCGCTACGAGGCGGAACGGGTCGACATTGCGGTTGAGTCGGAGGCGGACGGGCTGTTGGTGCTCACGGATGCCCACTATCCCGGCTGGCGGGCAACGGTGGATGGCGAAGAAGCTGCAATTCAGCAGGTGGACGGCCTATTCCGGGGTGTCTTCGTGCCTGCCGGGAGCCACCGCGTCACCTTCACGTTTACGTCCCGGCCCTTCGAGGTGGGCCGCGTGCTGAGCGTGCTGGCGTTGGCGCTGTGGGCTGTGGCGCTGACTGCGCTCAAGCGCCGCAATTAGATAGTCGGACGTGTGTGCCAGGTGTCTGCGATATTGCATAAGGCGGGCGGGTGGTTAAGATCGGGGTCAAATAATGGCGAACAATGGAGGCAATGTGTACGACGTTCAGAAGTTACGACGGGACGAATTCCCCCTGAGTGAGGAGTACCTTTATTTCAATCACGCCAGCATCTCGCCGCTGCCGGCACGCACGCGCGAGCGCATGGCTGAGGCCGTACAGCGTCTATCGCAACATCCTATGAAATTCTTCGCGGAGACGTTGATGCCCCTGACGGAGCAGTTGATGACCGACATAGCGTCTTACATCAACGCAACGTCCGCTGAGGAGATTGTGCCGGTCACCAGTACGTCCTCCGGGCTTTCGGCGATCGCCAACGCGATCGAATGGCGTCCGGGCGACAACGTTCTGTTTTGTGAGATCGAATTTCCTTCGAACGCCTATCCGTGGCTGAGTCTGCAACGGAAAGGCGTAGAGGTGCGGAAAGTGCCCGCTGTAGAGGGTGGCCTGACGCTGGACGCTTTGGCCCCGCTGGTAGACGAGAACACGCGGCTGGTGGCAGCCAGCGCTATCCAGTTTTTCAGTGGACATCGTACCAATCTGGCGGCGGTGGGCGCCTTTTGTCACGCTCGTGACATTCTCTTTGTCGTAGATGCCATTCAGGCCATCGGTCACATGCCCATCGACGTGCAGGCGATGCGCATTGACGCGCTTTCCAGCGGCGGTCAGAAGTCTCTTCTGGCGGCGCCCGGTATTGGATTCCTCTACGTGCGCGGCGACCTCTGCAGCCAGCTAGAACCGGCGCCCATCGGGCCGAACGCGACGCAAGATTTTATGCATTGGCTGGATTATGATCTGACGCCACGACCCGGGGCTGCGCGGTTTGCCATGGGAACCTGGGACGTGGTTGGTTGGTACGGCCTGGCGAGCAGCCTGGAACTGTTGCAGGAGTTGGGGGTAGCGAATATCGACCGGCACACGTCAACGCTGGCTGCCGAAGCGATCGCCATGTTGCAGCGGCGGGGATTCGAGATCGTAACGCCTGCGGGCCATGGACCCATCGTCACCTTCCAGTCCGGTCTGAGCAGCGAACAGACAGATCGGATCGTTGCGCTGCTTGACGAAGAGTGCGTTAGCGTGGTCAAGCATCTGGATGCAGACGGCGAGCCGCACATCCGGCTTTCGTTTCACGCCTACAATACAAGCGACGAGTTACGCCGTTTTGAGACTCTATTTGAGGAAGTATACGAGAGGGTGTGCTCTGAGTCGTAGGGGTGGGCAGGGGCGCTTACATCATGGAGAGTGTAGGCTCTTCTTCGGCATGGCTCTCCCACCAGTCTCGGATGCGCCCGCCGGTACGCCGGCCTGTCAGTTCGTCTGCCAGGGCCACAGCGTTCCACAATTTGGAGAAGTCGACGCCCGTCCCCAGGCCCATTTTATAGGCCAGGAAGACGAGATCTTCGGTGGCGAGGTTGCCCGCGGCGCCCGGCGCAAAGGGGCAGCCGCCCAACCCACCCACGCTGCTGTCAAAGGTGCGCACACCGGCCGACAGGGCCGCCGAACAGTTGGCCAGCCCTAAGGCCTGGGTGTCGTGCAGATGGGCCGCCAGATTCTCGATGCCTGTGTAGCGGCCAATCTGTTCCAGGAGGCGTCCGACCGAGACGGGATCGGCGTGGCCAATCGTATCGGCGACGGCTAACTCGTCGACGCCCATCTCCCACAGGCGGCGCGCGTAGGCCAGTGCTTTGCGGGGGAGGATCGGACCTTCGAAAGGGCAGACCCAGGCCGTCATGAGATAAATTCGGGTCCAGACGCCGTCTTCCTGGGCGCGCCGGCTCAGGCGACTGCAGACCTCTATCGCCTCCTGGGTGGACATATTGGTGTTGCGCTGGCTGAACGTTTCGCTGACCGCGACGCCCAGGGCCATGTGGCGACAGCCTGCCTCGTAGGCGCGCTCGTAGCCGCGTTCGTTGAGCACAAGGCCCACAAACGTGACCGGATGGTCTTCATACTGCGTCAGGATACGATCCATCACCTCGTCCGCATCGGCCATTTGGGGGACTGCTTTAGGGTGGACGAAGCTGGTGGCTTCGATGCGTGGCAGGCCGGCGTCAACCAGGCGCTTGATCAGGCGTAGCTTTTCCGCGGTAGAGACGGCGGCCGGCTCGTTTTGCAAACCATCGCGGGGGCCAACTTCGTAGACCTGGAGGAAATTGCTCATGACACCACTTGTTGCTTGCGCAACAGTTCCATGAGGCGCGATACGACCATGTCCAGCGCTACCTTGTTCATGCCGCCGCGGGGAATGATGATGTCGGCATAGCGCTTGCTGGGTTCGACAAATTCGAGGTGCATCGGCCGCACCGTTTCCAGATACTGCTTGATGATGGCGTCGAGTGACCGGCCTCGCTCCTCCATGTCGCGCACCACGCGACGAATCAGGCGTACGTCCGGATCGGTATCGACATAGACCTTTATGTCCATTAGTTCCCGCAGACGGACGTGGGTGAAGACCAGGATGCCCTCGACGAGAATAATGGGGCTTGGTTCGGCGGCCACCGTGCGCTTGGTGCGATGGTGTCGCGTGAAGTCGTAGATCGGAACCTGAACTGCCTCCCCCTGAAGCAGCTGCTCCACGTGCGTAACCATCAGATCGGTCTCCAACGAATCGGGGTGGTCGTAATTGAGGCGGGAGCGTTCTTCGAACGGCAAATGCCCCATATCCTTGTAGTAAGCGTCATGGGCCAGATAGGCCACTTGCGAGGCGCCCACCGCGTCGAGAATTGTGTTGGCCACCGTGGTTTTGCCCGAGGCAGTACCGCCGGCGACGCCAAAAACAACCGGTCTGCTTTCAGCCATTAGACTCGAATGCTCTGAATAACGTTGCCAGCCTGGTAGGTGATACGCAGGCGCGTAAAAAAACCGATAAGATCAAAGATAACCCTGACCCTGTCAGGGTTATCTTATCATCAAGTTCGTAGAAAGCTACCGGCAGTGCGTGCCGGATCGTGACCGTCAGGCCGGTTGCTTTTGCGCTTCCGGTTTGCCCTGTACCAGCTGGCGGGCCTGTTCTGCTGCGTCTTTGACTCGAGTCCCTTCGCCCACGGCGTCGCAATAACTGTAGAGCGCGTTGAGCGTTTTCTTGTTCAGTTTCGGATCGAAGTCGCCTGCGACGAAGCTGTACCAGTCGGCGAGGCGATTTTCCGATTCCAGGACGCGGTCGATTCCATCGAGCCGGAAGGCGGCATAGAGAAATTCGTCCAGGGTGCTGGCTTCCTGCACCATCTCGACCAATTCTTCCTCGGTGGGCGGCTTCACGCCCTGCAACCACTCCAGCAACGTGTCGGCCAGCGCCGCGCCGGGCTCGCGGATGACGGCGCCCGTGAGCGCGGGGCAGCGAGTCTTGCTGACGATGGCATTGTTCTCAACGTCCATCTCCAGAAAGAGGTCGAACTCGTATTCGAAGCCGTCGCGCTGAATGGGGGCCATGCCCACTTTCTGCGGCACCTGCTTGCCGTTGCGCTCGATGAGGACGTAATCTTGTTTGCTGCGCATGGTGGCGATGACGTGAATGCGGGAGCCGACGATCGATTCGATCAGCCGGTTCTGGATGGGGGTGCCTTCGCTCCAGGCCATGTAGGAATTGCCCTTATATTTGCGAGCGGCGATGTCTACGATTTCCAGGAGACCGCCGGTACCATTCCAGGCATGGCTGACGCTGTCCAGGATAATCACATCATAGCCTTCGTCCTCTGCCATGTGGATGGCCTCGACGAAGCGGTCAGGATGGAAGGGGGCATCGAAGTTAACGACGTCAAAGTCGAAGATGTCGGCGTACTTGCTGGCGCTGCCGTGCTCGGTGTCCACGACGGCGACCCGGTCGCCGGCCTCACGGGCCAGGGCAGTGCCCACGGCGAGCGCTGTGTATGTTTTGCCGGATCCGGAGGGCCCGGCGATGGCCAACCTTAGCTTTGCCTCGTGTTTTACGGCTGTTCGAAACATGGTAACACTCCTGTTCCTTGCGCCCCTGCCGAAGAAGTGTCGCCAGGCATGATCCATAATGCTGCCGGCAGCGGCTCATGAGTTGATAAACGGCCCAGGTGTTGGACAGGCCAACGTTCGGGCTCAGAACAGGTGTCTACATTTCTCCCAGCGTGGATAATTTCTAAGGCTACCCCAGACGCGACCAGGGGGTGTCGCCGCCTGCTTACATCCACCCGCTTCGACCCTCTCATTTGAACCACGACCTGACTGAGTGTGAGGCGGGAAGGGGGCTGCTGCAGAAAGGTCACGGTGAAGATGAAGCGGAAAGCCACCGATGGGACTTGAACCCATAACCTATCGCTTACGAAGCGATCGCTCTGCCAGTTGAGCTACGGTGGCAATTGTAGCACTCTTAAAGCGCAGGTGAATTATACCAATAGTAGGGCGCTGTGACAATAGAAATTGCATAAGCGAACGGTGCGCCTGCGACATGAAAAGGAAGCAACGTCTGACATATTTTGGCCGGTTCGGATGGGGATCAGACGGTGTAGAGCTTGACAGCCCGGGAGGGCGGCGCTAGGATGGGGCCCAATTGAATATGGGCATGCAACAGCGCATGGACCCTGCAGCCTATACGGTAAGATACGCGAAGATATGCGTGTGCCCTGTACCGGCGGTGGGGTTGACGAGGTGGAGGTTCCTCATCGCAGGATGGGGGTCTGCCGTTAACCGGCAGAAATCGAGTGATCAGCGGATGCCTCCAGGGCCGGCCACGGCCCTCTGTATTGCCCCTGACAAGCAATCCTACAAAACGACCTGGTAACGGGTCGTACAAAAGGGGTTGCGGTGGCCACAGCACAGGCACACTTCGTGCTGTGTGGAAACAGGGGCACCCCCTCACACGAGTACCAGAAGAGCGGGTACGCCCATCAAAGTCTGCGCCGGCCGGATCGTGCGGCGATCCTATGGCGCGCCAATGCAAATTCATGGAGGTATGCGTATGTGTGGTATCGTGGGCTATGTGGGTCAGCGTGAGGCGTCGGCCATCATTCTTAATGGTCTGAAACGTCTGGAGTACAGGGGGTATGACTCGGCGGGCCTCGCCGTGTTGGAGCAGAACGGCCGCATTGCGATCAGGCGTGATCGTGGCAAACTGGCAAACCTGGAGGATATGCTGCGCGCGTCGCCGCTGCGGGGGCGCGTGGGCATCGGCCATACGCGGTGGGCGACACACGGCAAACCGAGCCAGCGCAACGCACACCCGCACATAGGAATGAACGAGCGGGTGGTCGTCGTGCACAATGGCATTGTGGAGAATTACCAGGAGCTGCGCGAGGAACTGGAAGCGGAAGGCGTGCGCTTCGACTCGGACACGGACACCGAAGTGATCGTGCAGATGCTGGAGCGCCACGTGGAAGCCGGGTTGAGTCTTGTGCAAGCTGCGCGGCAGACGTTTGGCGAGTTGACCGGCTCCAATGCGATTGTGGCTTTGTCGATTAACGAGCCGGACCGTCTGGTGTGCACGCGTCTGGGAAACGCCGGCGGCATTACGATTGGCCTGGGTCAAGATGAAATGTTTGTGGCCTCAGACATACCGGCGATCCTGGAGTATACACGGGATATGGTCTTCCTGGAGAGCCGCCAGATGGCCGTGGTCACCGCCGGGGGATATGACGTATACGGTCTGAACGGCGACGAGGTCACGGCCGAGGTGCATTCGATACCGTGGGATCCGGTCAGCGCCGTGAAAGGGGAGTACAAGCACTTTATGCAGAAGGAGATTTTCGAGCAGCCTCGCTCCCTGATCGATACCCTGAGCGGTCGCGTCGACTTCGAGTCGGGAACCGTTGCCCTTCCGGAAATGAACCTGACGGAGGATGTGGCGCAGCGGTTGCAGAAGCTGTTCATCGTGGCCTGCGGAACCAGTTACTACGCCGGGCTCGTGGGTAAGTACATGATCGAGTCGCTGGCTCGCGTGCCCGTCGAAGTAGAGTACGCCTCGGAGTTTCGCTACTACGATCCCATAGTAGACGAGAACGCCGCAGTGTTGGCGATCACCCAGTCGGGAGAGACGGCCGATACCCTGGCGGCATGTGAGCTTGCCCGAGAGCGCGGCGCCATGCTGTGGTCTATCGTCAACGTCATCGGCAGCCAATCGATGCGGCTGGCCGATGGCTATATTTCCATGAAGGCCGGGCCGGAAATCGGTGTCGCCAGCACGAAGGCGTTCACCACGTCTATGACCGATCTGTTCTTACTGGCGTGCGAACTGGGTCGCCTGCGCGGCGTTCTGCCCGCGTCGCACGTGCGCCGTTGGTCGACCGAGTTGAGCCGCCTGCCGGATCTGGCGAGCCGCGTTCTGGACCGCGACGGCGAGTATGAACGGCTGGCCAACCGTTTTCATAGCGTCGACGATTTTCTATTCCTGGGGCGTGGCATCAACTATCCAATTGCTCTTGAAGGCGCGCTTAAACTCAAGGAGATCAGCTATATTCACGCCGAAGGATACCCGGCGGGGGAGATGAAGCACGGGCCGATTGCGCTTATCGACGAGAAGATGCCGATCCTGGCCATCGTCACACGGGATCAAGTGTATGAGAAGATGGTCAGCCAGGTGGAGCAGGCCCGCGCGCGCGGCGGGGTTGTCATTGCCCTGGCCAGCGAAGGGGACGAGGAGATCGCTGCCAGGGCCGATCATGTCATCTACGTGCCGCAGGCTCCGCCGCTGCTTGCGCCGATTTTGAACGTCATGCCCCTGCAATTGCTCAGTTACCACATTGCCGTGCGCCGCGGCTGTGACGTCGATCAGCCGCGTAATCTGGCCAAGAGCGTGACGGTGGAGTAGGGGGACCTGGTGTACCCGGCGGCTGCTATGTCCTTTAACTCTTTCAATGAGTTCGCTACACTTAAGGCAGCGATAGTGTTCAGCTGGTCATAACCAGCGGCAACAGACAAGGAGTTCTCCCTATGATGCTCAAGCAACGGATGGTCGATGCCCTGAACGAACAACTTATCAGCGAATTTGGGGCCTCGTCGCAGTATGTGGCCGCGGCCGTCTACTTTGACGAATCGGTGCTGCCCGAGTTAGCTCACTTCTTCTACCGCCAGGCCGAGGAAGAGCGCATGCACGCGATGAAGATCGTGCATTTCCTGTTGGAAACAGGCAGCAAGCCCACTATTCCGGCGACGCCGGAGGTGCGCAACGAATTTGACAGCCCGGAAGACGTGGTCCAGATGGCCCTTGACCAGGAAGTGAAGGTGACGGAGGAAATCAATAACCTCATGCGCATTGCCCAGGAAGAGGGCGACTACACGACACAAAGCTTCCTGCAGTGGTTCGTGGACGAGCAGGTGGAAGAGGTGGACACGATGACAAGCCTGCTGCAGACGATCCGCCACGCCGGCGGTAATTTACTGTGGGTCGAGGACTACGTTCGCCGCAACCCGCAGCACGGCGGAGATGTGGAGGGCGAAACCGACTGAGGCAACAAGAACGTTCAGCTACCTCACTTCGCCCAGGGCAAGCTCTGCTTCCAGCTGGGCCTGGCGGGCGAAGTCGAGGGCCATGGCCAGGATACGGGCGGCCTCTTGAGGGCTGTGGAAACCGGTGCTGTTTTCCGAAGAAACGAAATCCCAGCGCAGAGAGGCCCGGCGGTGCAGGTGGCGAGCTTCGGCAAGCGCCTCGTCGCCGACACCGGCCTCCTGCGCGGCATCGATAGCGTCGATGGCGTCGATGATGGCCTCTTCGGTGAGTCGCAGTAGACCGGCAGTACGTTCCTGGATGGTGAGAATGCGCTGGCGCAGCGTTTCTTCGTCCTGCTGGTGGCAGGTCTGGCAGGCCTGACTGACGTTGGTGAGAGGGCTGCGCAACCAGTGGTCGGACACTTTGACCGCGCCGTCGCGCATGTAGGGCATGTGGCAGTCGGCGCAGCTAACGCCAGAGCTGGCGTGCAGACCTGAGCTCCACATTTCGTACTCCGGGTGCTGAATCTTGATCATCGGGGCGTTGGTCTCGGCGTGAGTCCAGTCGGCGAAATCGTAGCTGTCATAGTGGGCTTCGATATCGTCGATGTTCAGGCCCTCACTCCAGGGATAAGTCAGTACCTGATTGTCACCCAAGAAATAGTATTCCACGTGGCACTGGGCGCAGACATAGGTGCGCATCTCCTGGCGTGTGGCCTCTTCCAGGTTCACGTCTCTCGCTTCCAGGGCATTGAGCAACGCCGGACGTGTGATGCGCAGATCCATGGTCTCCGGATCGTGGCAGTCGGCGCAGGAAGAACCCAGATGTAGGTGTTCTTTGAGCTCATTGTAGGGCGTGCTGTTGAAGGTTTCCCAGCCCAGTTCTTCGATGAGACCGGGGGCATTGGCGGTGTGGCAGTTGACGCAGGCCCCGGGCTGATCGACTATCTGGACCCGCTCTGTATTCTGCTGGTCGATCTGAGCGTAATAGTGGCCACGCTCTTCGTTGTGATCGACGGAAAATGAGTAGCCGGCCCACAGGCGGACCATTGCCGGGTACCGTTCTAGCTTGCTGTAGGGCACCGAACCGCCGTAAGGGGTTTCGATGGTGTCGTCCTTGGTCATCATGAAGGTGTCATATTGGCGGGGGAAGTTCTGGCCCCAGACAGCGGGGTCCAATTCGTCCGGCGCAATTTCCACCACGCGGAGCGGAAACTCGACAGCTTCCGCTTTACGCTGTTGGATGTTGACGAGGAGCGCCGCGAGGCCGGCCATGATGAGCATGCCGGCAACGAAGGCGGCGATCAGGAACAGGGGCTTATTACGACGGGGGTCTCGGTCGGACGAGGCCATTACTCACTCCTTTAGATCAGTTGTCGTGACCCACGCCGGAATGGCAGCGCAGGCAGTCGGTCGGGTCTTCGCTTCCCTGGTGACTCATAGCCACGACGAGGTCACCGTGGCAGTAGAGACAGTTTTCCAGGGCGACGTCATAGTTCAACTCGGTGATACGCAGGGGCTCGTGAAAGTCGCCCGTTGTAAAGGCGACGCTGTGATTCCAGCCATTGATGCCTTTGACGATGTACTTGTCGGGAAAGCGGTGGGGGGTGTGGCAGTCGTTGCAGACGGCGACGGCCTTGTGGCTACCGTGGTTCCAGGCGTCGTGAACGTCACGCA
>JBMCFH010000093.1:0-13582 GCA_048620455.1 Chloroflexota bacterium
ACGGCTTCCGTCTGGGCCCGGTATCTCATTGCGCTGCCGGCAAGCCTTCTGGCTGCCTGGGGGTTAAGGTATCAGGCCGACCGCCAGATCCGGCCCCTTCAACTGGACGACATTTATAGTATGCTGCGCGTGGCGGGACTGGCGCTGGTGGCCTACGCGCTATTCAGCGGCTTGATAGTGCCCTACGCTGATTTCCGTCCCGCCAATCTCGTCAACCAATCCGCGCTTGTTGACCTCGTTGGCGTTCCCGTCCCTGTGTTTCGCTCTCTGATCGGCCTCATTCTGGCCATTACGGTGATCCGCGCACTTGAAGTGTTCGATGTGGAGGTAGATCGCTTAATCGAGCGCATGGAGGTGGAGCAAAGCCTGGCCTCCGAACGGGAACGAATTGGTCGCGAGTTGCACGATGGAGCCATACAAAGAGTATATACAGCAGGCTTGATCATTGAGTCAGCACGCGGCAAAGTAGAGGGTGAGGGCATCGTGGCCCAGCGCCTGGACCGCGCTATGACGGCCCTGAATGAAGCTATTGACAGTCTGCGCGCCTACATGACGGATTTGCGGGCGGACCCATCGCCGCTCTCCCTGGCCGAAGGATTACGCAGCCAGACCAACGATCCACGGCTTGGTACGCTTCTCGACATCAACCTGGAGTTAGACTTGCCCGAGACGCGGACGTTGAACCCGGCCGACACTACTCACGTGTTGGCAATTGTGGGCGAGGCGTTGGCTAATGCTGCCCGGCACAGCCAGGCTCGTCACGTGACGGTGCGCGCAAAGGAAGCGAATGGTGGTTTTACTGTTGAGATTACCGACGACGGTAAGGGATTTACAAAGTCGAAACAGGCGACGGGGTATGGGTTGCGAAACATGCGCGACCGGGCGCGGCTGTTGGGTGGAGAATTGCAGATTGAATCTGAGCCGGGCAGCGGCACACGAATAACGCTTGTTGCGCCGTGGGAGGACACGTGAAGGATAGGGTACGGTTGATACTGGTTGATGATCACGAGGTGGTTCGCCTTGGCCTGATGACGCTCCTGGAGGACTTGCATTGGGTCGACGTCGTCGCCGAAGCCGGCAGCGCTGACGAGGCAATTGCCGCCGTGGAGAGGCATGCGCCGGATGTAGTGGTAATGGATATTCGCATGCCCGGGGAAACCGGTATAGACGCCTGCCGAGAAATCACGCGCCGCGATCCCGGCACCAAGGTCATCATGCTCACTTCTTACGCCGACGACGATCTGATTTTCAAAGCATTGCAGGCCGGCGCCAGCGGCTACGTGCTCAAACAGGTTGGCAATCGGCCCCTTATCGACGCTCTTGAAGCAGTCCGCCGTGGCGAGGCGCTGCTCGATCCTTCTGTTACCAGTCGCGTCATCGAACGCGTGCGGCAACACGAGATGAACCAGGTCGCCGCTGCGTTCAAGGACCTCACACCGCGTGAGATGGAAGTGCTTGCAGAAGTGGCCAAAGGGAAATCGAACAACGAAATCGCCGAGGCGCTGTCACTGGCGGAGAAAACGGTTCGTAACCACGTCAGCGCTATTCTCTCCAAGCTGAATCTAAACAACCGTATTGAGGCGGCAACATTCGCCGTGCGCCACAATATAGAACAGCACGTCCCCGGTCAGGAGTAAGAGTTCCTCAGGCCCAACCCTTTCTGGGATCTTCTGTTTGTGTAATTAGATGTATCTCCTCAATACACGGAAATCATCTTCCAACGTTCTGCGCCGGTTGCGACTGTACAGCGCCACAGCAGGATGAAACAGTGGTACAAGCGTGATTGGCCTCTCGTCAATCTGCATGGCAATTGGCCTGCCGTGCAGATCGCTGATCTTTTCACCCTGCAGAGGGAGATCAAATTGTTCCAGCATAAACTCCATGGCAAAGCGACCAAGCGTTGCGATCATCTTTGGCTCGATGATCTCTATTTGGCGGAGTAAAAAGGGCGTGTAGAGCTTAATCTCCTCTACTCGGGGATCACGATTATCTGGGGGCCTATCTTTGACGACGTTGGTGATGTAAACATCGTCGCGATCCAGGTCGATCAATTCCAAAAGCTCGTTGAGGACCTGTCCTGAGCGTCCGACGAAGGGGCGTCCGCTCTGCGCCTCCTGCTCGCCGGGCGCCTCCCCGATAAACATGATGTCCGCGTCTGGATCTCCCTCGCCGAACACAAATTGGTACCCATTCTCCTGCCGGTATTGATATAGCGGAGATGTCTCCAGGGTGCTTAACTCTTGCGCGATTTGCTCTAGCTGTGCTTCTTTGTCTTGCATTCTCATGCCTCACTGCTGACAGCCTGACGGCTGCAATAATCTAGTCGAACTCCGCCCGCCGTTCCAGTAGCCGCGCCTGCGCCATCTCCACACTGCGCGCATGCTGCCTGAATTCACGCCAGGGATCGTCCTTTTGTCCCAGCCGGCGGAAGATGTTTTTTATGTGATAACGGCGAGAATGCAAATTCTTGGCGCCAAGTTCATCCCAATCGAGAGGCGTGGCTACGGGTGCGCCGGCTCTGGCGCGCAGCGCGTAAGGCGCCACACTGTTCTGAGCATAGGAATTGCGCAGATAGTCCAGAAAGAGGCGTCCTTCTCGCTCTTTCTTGCGAATTTCGATAGTGTAGCGATCGGGGCGTCGTTTCACCAGGAGGGCAGCAATGTCGCGGGCGAAGGCGCGGACGTCGTCAAAGGGTGCGGTTGGCTTCAGGGGAGTGACGACGTGCAGGCCCTTCGAGCCCGTGGTCATTACGAAGGGAACAAGGTCCAGCGCCAGAGTAACGTCACGCAGATCTAGCGCCGCCTGTCGCACCGACTCAAAATCATCGCCTGGCGGATCGAGATCAAAAATCAACTTATCTGGACGACGTAGATCGGCGACGGTGGATAACCAGATGTGCGGCGTGATGCACGATTGGTTGGCAATGTAGACCAACGTTTCGAGATTGTCGCACGTGATCTGGGGTTGGGTAGCGCCCTCTTCTTCGACCATAATTTCCACCCGCCGAATCCATTGTGGAAAGTAGTCAGGCACCTCTTTGTGATAGAATCCAGGCTCGTCGATGCCTTCGGGAAAGCGGTGCATGGTCAGGGGCCGCCCTTCCATGTGTGGAAGCATCACAGGGCCCATGCGACGATAATAATCGATGACGTCTGCCTTGGTCAGTCCTGGATCTGGAAAAAGAACACGCTCCAGACTGCTCAGCTGGATTGTGTGCGAACCAACCGCTATTTCATGGCTCACAGACGCTACTCCCGTCCGTGGAGCACTTTGCGTACGGCTGCCGCCACGTGCTCCGGCATGAGCCCGTACTTCTGCAGCAGCTCCTGCGGTTCGCCCGATTCGGCGTAAGTGTTGTCGACGCCGACGAAGCGCATCGGTACCGCATGATGTTGAGCAACGGCCCGGGCTACGGCGGCGCCGAGGCCGCCATCCAGGACATGCTCTTCAACCGTGACAATGGCTCCAGTTTCGCGAGCCGCCTTCGCCAGCGCTGCTTCATCCAAAGGCTTGATGGTGTGCATGTCCAACACCCGCGCCTGAATGCCATCGTCTTCCAGCCGGGCAGCCGCTTCCAGAGAGACGGCAACCATCAGGCCACAGGCCACAATTGTTACGTCGCCCCCATCTCGCAGCTTGTTCGCCTTTCCAATTTCAAATGTTGCCCCATTTTCGTAGATCAGAGGAACACTGGAGCGCCCGGTGCGCATATAAACCGGCCCTGCCATCTCAAACATCGCCCGCGTCAGTGCGGCGGTAGCGATGGCGTCTGCCGGCGCCAACACAGTGAACCCGGGCAGCGAAGTAGCCAGCGCGATGTCCTCAATGCCCATCTGGCTGGGCCCATCTTCGCCAATGCTGATACCGCTGTGCGACCCAACCAGTTTCACGTTGAGGTGGGGAAAGGCGATGCTCATGCGTATCTGGTCGTAGGCGTTGCCCATCAGAAAGATGGCAAAGCTTGCTGCCAGCGCATCCTTGCCAGAAGCGGCCAGGCCACTGGTGACCCCGATCAGATTACTTTCGGCGATTCCCACGTTGAAAAAGCGGTCGGGATACGCTTCGCCGAAGTACTCCGTTCTCGTGGAGTTGCCGACGTCGCCGTCGACCACCACGAGGTTTGGGTTCTCTCCACCAAGCTCTTTCAACGCTTCGCCGAACGCATTGCGTGTTGGCGCTCCGTACTCCAGTCCAATACTTTTGCCAATATCCATAGCGTTGTCCTCAGCAAACAGTTGTCTTTCGAAAGTCAGGTCTGCTCGTACATCTCATCCAGCTCGCGCAATGCTATCTCCAACTCGTCAGCATCGAGTGGCTCGCCGTGCCGGCGGTTGACGTCGTCCTGTTCGAACGGCGTCAGTCCCTTTCCTTTTTTCGTATGGGCCACGATAAGCTGTGGCTGACCGGACACGTTCTGAACCTGGCGTAAGGTGCGCAGCACAGCTTCAAGGTCGTGTCCATCAACCTCCTCAACATGCCAGCCAAACGCGCGCCACTTGTCGGCGATGGGGTACAGACCGGTCATTACTTTGGCAACGGGGCCCGTCTGTTGATACTCGTTGTAATCAAGGATCGCCGTCAGGTTGTCGACGTTGTATTTATGGGCGGCCATTGCCGCCTCCCAGATCTGGCCCTGGTTGGCCTCGCCATCGCCAATCATGACGTAGACGCGGAACGGATTTTCGTTCATTCGTCCGGCAAGAGCGTGACCCAGGCCGATGGAAAGTCCCTGGCCTAGCGAGCCTGTCGACGCTTCAACGCCTGGCAGGACACGCATATTGGGATGACCTTCCAACGGGCTCCCCAATTCGCGGAGCTCGGCGAGCAGGCCCACGTCAAAGTAACCGGCTTCGACGAGAACGGCATAGAGCGCGGGCGCGGCATGTCCTTTGCTGAGGATGAAGCGGTCCCGATGTGGCCAATCTGGAACGGTGGCGTCATAACGGAGGATGCCGCCAAAGTAGAGCGCCACCATCACATCTATAGCTGATAGTGAACTTGACGGGTGACCAGAGCCCGCCTCTGTTGTCATCTGCAGTATCTGGCGGCTTAACTGCCACACTGTCTTGCGTAGTTCCGCTGTCGAACGGATAGATTCTTGTGAGCTAATCTGCATATTGGCTCCTTCTCCCTTGAATAAGCTATTGAGACTCTAAGTTATCAGGACGCGGAGCAAGCGTGACGGAGACTTCCTCGCGCTCGCCATCACGCACGATGGTCAACTCTATCGTATCGCCAGGGTTGCTGAAAGCGACCAGCGTCAATAATTCATCATAGCTGTCAATTGGCTGGCCGTCCACTTCGACGATTACATCATCATCCTGAATTCCGGCGCCTGCAGCCGGACCTCCCGGTACAGCTTCTACGATGTACGCACCACGCTGCGAATCGAGATTTAGCTCGCGCATGAGCACGAGATTGACAGAATCGCCCCTGACCCCCAACCATGGCCAATTGTACGCCCCCTCCTCGATCAATACAGGCGCCACACGGCGCACGACGTTCGACGGAATGGCAAAACCGACGCCGGCGTTGGCCGCCACACCCGATTGTGTACGGATCTGTGCATTTACCCCGATCACCTCTCCGGCCAGATTCAGTAACGGACCGCCGGAATTTCCGGGATTGATGGCCGCATCCGTCTGAATCGCCTCCGGGATAGAGAATGGAGTGACGCCGGAAGGAATGACCCGACCCACAGCGCTGACGATTCCCAGGCTCATGCTCCCGCCGAGACTAAACGGGTTGCCAATAGCCAGGACCCACTCCCCCGTCTGTACCGCACTGGAGTCGGCGAGCGGTAACGGGTGAGCGCCGTCCGGTATCTCTTCCACGCGGATAACAGCAAGGTCGCTGTCCTCATCGCGGCCCACGATGGTCGCTTCGACCTCGGTCCCATCGTAGAAGATGACCGTTATTTCAGATGCACCTGCTACGACGTGGTTGTTTGTCACGATATGACCCTGGTCATCCAGGATGAAGCCGGATCCAGCGCCCTGACCGCCAAACCCACGATCAATAAAGATCTGAACGTTCACGACCCCGGGGTTTAGCTGATTGTAAAGTTCGGTCAGGAACGTATCCTGCTCTGCCTGCCGCGCATTTTGGGGGAAAATGGGGGGCGCCGCAGGCACCTCACCAGGCTCGCGGGCAGTGATGGTCGGAGCCGCATCGCGCGTCGTGGAAGGCAATTCATCTACGGCGGCCTGAGTAGCCAGGGCGTCTGGCGCCACAGTTGCCTGATCCGGTTGGTCTTGAAACAACTCGCTGCGCACGTTTGTTATCAGCCCGATGGGAACTAAGAATAAAACGCAGGCCAGCGCGACGGCGAAGAGGGCCAAAAACGCACAGACGCCGCCGCCTGCCACTGCCACCTGTCGATTGTTCATGTTTTTCTCTCCTTAAAATAGCCTGGCGGTCGGCAATTCTCATTGCTCTTGGTGTCCGACAGGACGTGAAAACTCCTTAGAAGCCGCGGCCTGGTAGCGCGACTGAATCTATTGGACTATAGCGGAGCCGGGTCTACAGTCGTTCGTAGCGACCAATCAGTTCTGTTTGTTCAAGAATGTGGCCCTGCATGGCATCCAGAACCTGATCTCGGGTGGCGCCGGGCATCAACTCCAGCGGTTCATCGAGCGCAAACAGGCGAAAATAGTAGTCGTGCCGCGATCCACGTGGCGGGCAGGGCCCCTCATACTGTACGTTGCCGAAATCGTTTCGTCCCTGCATGCCTGTCGGCGACAGTCGTTCCTCGGCGGGAATGCTCCTTTCGAGCCGATTCCTGTCCGGCGGTAGATTGTAAACCACCCAATGCGAAAATGTGCCACGGGGCGCATCCGGGTCATCTACGATCAGAGCCAGCGCCTGAGCCTCGTCAGGAACACCATTCCACGTGAGTGTTGGCGAGATATTTTCACCGTCGCAAGTATGTTCGACCGGAATGCTGTCACCGGATTCGAAGGCTGTACTTTGTAAATTCATGTTTAACTCCTATCCAAATGCAACGTCTAAAACCATCATCACCGTGAAGCCCAACATAGCTCCCATAGTCGCCAGGTCCGCATTCCCTTCGCGATGCGCTTCGGGAATCAGATCTTCAACCACGACAAAAATCATCGCGCCTGCCGCAAAGGCCAGCGCGTAGGGTAAGATAGCGCGCGAGGCCGTCACCGCTATTGCGCCAAGTACGCCGGCGACCGGTTCTACAATTCCTGACAACTGCCCATACCAGAAGCTGCGGATTCGTGACGCACCGGCGCCACGTAAAGGGATGGAAACGGCCATCGCTTCGGGGAAATTCTGGATGCCGATGCCGATTGCCAGCGCGACCGCGCCCGCCACGGTAGCCTCAGGAACGTGGACTGCAGCGGCGCCAAATGCGACGCCAACCGCCAGCCCCTCAGGCACATTATGCAACGTGATGGCCAGAACGAGCAGCGTTGTACGCTTCCACGTGGTGGGTAAGCCCTCTCGCTCACCGTTGGTTGCCCTCATATGTAGGTGCGGCAAAATCATGTCCATGCCGCGCAGGCTGGCTCCTCCCACTAAGAAGCCGACCGCAGCAGGTACGTAGGCAGGCAGCGGTCCTTGCTCCGCCATGCTCAGGGCCGGCGCCAGCAAAGACCAGTAACTGGCGGCGATCATGACCCCTGCGGCGAATCCAAGCATCGTATCCAGCAGTCGCCGGCCAAACGTGCGTCGCAGAAAAACGGTTGCGGCGCCTGCTGCCGTCATCCCCCAGGTGAAGGTGGTTCCCAGCAAGGCCTGCATGACTGGGGAAAGCTGTGCGATGAATTCGATCATATTCTCTCCGTGGTCGTCACATGGTGCGGTGTAACTCTGCTCAGTGGCCAAAGACAGTCGACCACGTCACATCCAGTCGATAGTGACCTGCTGGCTACCCAATAGCTCCCACTTTCCCGGCGATTATAGCCCTATTTGTTCGCGAGCACGATACCCACCCCCAGTAGAAGTCGTATGCCTAGACAATGTCGTCATTCTGAGCCTCTGGCGACGCAAGGCCGTGTCGCAGGGCATAAAGGACCGCCTCGACTCGAGTTTCAACGTCCAGTTTTGCAAAAATACTGCTGACGTGATTTTTCACTGTTTGTTCGGTGATGAATAGCTCTTCGCCAATCCGTTTATTGGTGTAGCCGCGGGCCATCGCCCGCAAGACCTCGACTTCGCGCTCTGTGAGTAATGTCTTAGGTTCCTGCTGGCGATTACGAACTGACTGCACAAGCAAGTTAGCCACACGAGGCGAAACCCACTCGCCACCGTCGGCCACGGTGCGAATCGCCCGTACCAACATATCAGAGACGTCGTCTTTCAAAACGTAGCCATCGGCTCCTGCTTTCAACAGCCCGACGACATAGTCGCGGCGATCATAGGCCGAGAGAACCAGGATGCGCATGTCCGGAAACTTCTCTCTCAGACGACTGGTACTGTCGATTACGTCCACTTCATGACCGGGCATATGGGCGTCCAGCAACAACAGATCAGGATGAAGCGATGCAACCGTATCAAAAAGACGCGGCCCCCCTTCTCCCACTTCACCCACAATCTCGATATCAGAGCGCTGGGCGAGGAAAGAGGCAACTGCCGTGCGCACCACGTTGTGGTCCTCGGCTAAAAGAATCCGAATTTGTGTCATCCTATCTCCCGACACAGTTGCATCGTTGTTCTGCTTGTGTCTGTTCGCTACGATTACACTCTAATAGTGCTCTGTAATACACTTATAAGCAACCTGTATAAAAATCCGGTAAGTGTCAGAAAGTCCGTCACGCACCCTTAGCGCTCATTCCGTCACTTAATTCCCTTTCGATGGCGGCCATCCGCTCGGTCACGTAGTCCCAGCGGTAGTTTGCGGCCACAAAGCCCCGGCCACTCACCGCCAAACGAACCCGTTCCCGCTCGTCCCCCAACAGGCGTACAATGTGCGCCGCCGTCTCCGCCGCATCGTCCGCTACCAGCAGGTGCTCACCCGGCTCTGCCCCAAGCCCGGCGCTAACCACGCTGGACGTCACCACCGGCCGACCGGCGGCCATCGCCTCCAGTACCTTGTTCTGCACGCCGGCCGCGAAACGAAGCGGCGCCACAAAAACGGCGGCCTCGTTCAGCGCCGCGTTGAGGTCGGGCACGAAACCAGCAACCTCCACCCCTGGCAGGGCCGCCAGCTGCTGCACTGCCGGGCCGGGATCGGCTCCCACCAGCCGCAGACGGGCGTCCGGAACCTTCCGATGGATCAGGGGGAGTACGTCTTCCGCCAGGTGAGTCGCAGCGTCGACGTTATGAAAGACACGCAGATGGCCGACGAAGATCAGACTGTTCGGCCGCGGCGCCTTGCCCATCGGGCGGAAGCGTTCAACGTCGACCCCATTGGGCACAACCCTGATATTCGCTTGCGGGCAAGCGGCGCCAAGGATGCGGCGGTCTGCTTCCGAGACCAGCCATGTCTCCTCAAAAGTGCGCGCCACACGCCGCTCGTAAGCCGAAATGCGCGGTCCCTCCACTCCGTACACCAATCGCCAGAAGGGACTGCGATAGGCAAGCGAGCGGCTCACTTCCGCTGAAATGACGTCTGTAAGGTCGGCAATGCGATACAGGTGCGTGGCCCGCGCCACGTAGGGCGTCATGCGAAAAAGGTGCACATAAACGGCGTCGAAGTTGTGCGCCGCCAGCGTGTCGTTCACCAGTCGTTGCATGGCGCGCGAGCGATAATAGCCCACCTGGAGAGGATCCCGCCGCCAGGCGTTGCCCGCCGCTGCCAGCGCCGAACGCAGCGGGCTCTGGTGAACCAGCTCCACCTGGCGAAAGTGGTCGTGCAGAGACGGCAAGTGTTCGAGTTCTTCCTGCCGGGCGATAAAAGACACCAGGTGTAGCTCATGCGTGCGGGCCAGTTCGCGGGTGAAGTTGAAAACGCGCAGGCGGTCGCCGCGGTGCGGCGGGTAAGGCAGGCGGGAAGTAAGGCAAAGAATGCGCATCAGCTTGCAGGAAACTATTTCAAGGTGTTTGCGAGCGCTCGCGCCTTGCAATTGACGTCTTGCTGCGCTTGCCCCGGTTAAGTGTCAGAACGCCCGTTGCGTACAACAAGCGCCGCGCCCCGGCCAGCAGGTGGTAACGCAGGGCCAGTAACGCCAGCCGCACCCTTTCGCCCGCGCTCCATGGCCCAGTCTCCGGCGTCTCGTAAGCCAGCGCCCGCAGCACCGGCCCGGCGAGATATCGCGCCAGCTTACGATCGAACGGCCCCATTTCCCGCCGCCACCGGCCGGCGCTACTCGTAAAGATTGGGTTGCGTACTTCGGGATGTCCGCCCCGGCGCTTGCCGCCAGCCGCAATCTCTTCCTGAAACTGGCGTGTATGGTCCAGCATTGCCGGGTGGAACGTTTCTCCGAGGAAATCGCACACTTCACGCACCGTCTCCGCCGGCCGCGCCACGAGGTCTTCGTAACGGACTTCCAGATAGCGCGCCGGCCCCAGACGGGCGCCCTCCCGCCGCCCGGCGCTAACGCTCTCCACCCAGTGCCGTAGCAGGTAATAGCTATCCAGGTGGCGCTGGTCTTCCCACTTGTCGCGCGCCGAGAGCACGGTATCTCTCGCGTCGCGGATCACATGCACAAATTGCGCCGCCGGAAACAACCGGTCGATCGCCGTAATGTAGCGCACGTAACTCGGCGTCTTGTCACCCCAGCGCTCGCCCTGATCGCCCATCATACGACGGTAGAGGGCGTCCAACACGGCCGTGACCGTGGGCGCTTCCCGACCGGCGCACAACCCATAGTAGAAGGCAGCCGGGTCGCGCACCAGGCCGTCCCACTCCTGGTTGAGCCGGCTGATTTGCTCGAGCAGCGCTGCCGCCTGATCCTGGGTCAGCGGCTCGTCGCCCGCCGGCGCTCGGCCCCCGATCCGCAGAAAAGGCAGGAATCCTGTCTCCGGCGGTACGTACAGCCGTGGATGGCTGTTGGCGATGGCTCGCAAAAGCGTGGTGCCGGAGCGCGGTTGGCCAAGGATGAAGAAGGGGCGTTCCCTCAGCGGCTCCATCTAAATCGGCGGCATGACGCCCGCTGCCTGCAGCAGGCGACGGCCTGCCTGGAGCCCGGCGTACTTGGTTGCCAGCGCCGTCATACGCGCCACTTCCGTCGCCAGCATCGGTTCCATCGGGGCCAGCTCATATCCCAATTCCTGCAAAAGGTCGCCGGCTACTGCTTGGAACAGGCGTACGTCGGTTGGTCTCATCTTCTCTCGCCAGCGGCCGATGCGCCCTTCCGTGGGCGGGTGGCGCACCGGCTCGTGAAAGCCGCCGGCTGGCAATTGTTCTCGCGCCAGCCGCTGCTGCTCCACCATCTCCGGCACGTAAGGCTCAGCCAGAAAGCGGCACAAACGACGCAACTCCTGCTCCGGCATTCGCACCAGATCCTCATAGTACAGTTCGTAATACTTTTCCGGCCCCAGCCGTCTGCCGGCTGCCTGCGCTACCTGGATGCGGCGCACCCAGTTGCGGGCCGCGAAGAAAATGTCGACGTGGATCTCCTTCCTTTCCCACTTCTCGAGCATAGAGAGCGCAGCGTCTCGGCCATCGCGGATCAGGTGAATAAATTGTGCGCGGGGGAAGATTTGGTGAATTAGGTCAATGTAGCTGGCATAGATTGGTGTCTTATCACCCCAGCGCACCGCCCCGTACTGCCGCGCATACCGTGAGTAGAGCGCGTCGAGAAAGGCCGCCGGCGTCGGCGCCTCCATCTCACGCAGGATCGACTCTGCGCTCGGCGCGTCGCCCTGCCACGCCTTGACAAAGCGGTACTGCGAGAAGATCACACGTAACATGTTCACCACGTCCTTCTCCGTAAGAGGGCGGGCCGGCCGGCCCATGAAGAATCGGGGGATAAAGTCTGATTCGGGAGGTATGTAGATCCGGGGACTGCTGCTAAGCATGTAGCGTAGCAGCGTGGTGCCCGAGCGGTGAACGCCAACAATGAACAGTGGGTCGTTAGAGGGGAACGCCATTTTTCAACGAACTCGGCACCCGGTGTTTACTCGGCGAGAACCTGTTGCGGGTAGCAGGCGCAGGCCTCGTAGGCCAGCCGGGCGATCATTCCTTTCGCCTGCGCTGATTGTAACCGCTTGCCTGCAGAACGCAACCGGTTGTGGTAAGCTTTCAGGGTACCATGATCCGCAAACCGATTCTGATCATCGGCTGCCCCCGCAGCGGCACAACCCTACTCTACAACGTTCTCTCCGAGGTCTCCACCCTCTGGTCCATCGGCATGGAGAGCAAGGCTATCATCGAGCGCCACCACCATCCGAGCGAGAAAGGGTGGGCATCCGGGGCGCTGACGGATGAGGACCTCACGCCCGCCTCCCGGGATGCCATCCTCTCTGCCTTCTGGGCTGCAGCCGCCCCCGGTGACTTCTGGCGGCGCGTCAACCGCACCCGCGTCTGGCTGCGGGACAACCCCGCCTGGCGTACCATCAAACGGCGCGGGCGCACTCAACAGCCTGGCGCCGCTTTCGGCGCCGCCGTCCCCCAGTTAGGGGTGCACCTTCTCTCCACCCTGGTGCGCCTGGGCAACCGCCTGCGGCTGGACAGCAACCGGCCAATCCGCCTGCTGGAAAAGACGCCTGAAAACTGCCTGCGCCTGCCCTTCCTTCTGGCCCTCTTCCCCGATGCTCAGATTATTTACCTCATCCGCAACGGCCCGGCTAACGTCAACTCTCTCATGGAAGGTTGGCGCCAACCTTACCTCTTCCCTGGCTACCAGGTGCCCGAGCCCGTGCGTATCCCCGGCGACGAGCGCGGCCGATGGGCCTTCACGCTGATTCCCGGTTGGCGCGAACTGCTCGACCGGCCTCTGGAGGAAGTGTGCGCCTGGCAGTGGATCCGCTGCAACGAGGCCGTGCTCGACCATCGCGAGCAGACAGCCGGCAGCGTGCCTTATCACACTGTGCACTACGAGGACCTGATCGCCGCGCCTGGTGATGTCCTGCGAGGCATTGCCGATTTCATCGGCGTCGACTACCAGAAAGAGTTGAGCCACTCTGCCGGCGAACTGCCACGCATTAACGTCATCTCTGCGCCAGACCGTGAAAAATGGCGGCGGCAAAATCCCGAAGCCATCCGGCGCATCCTGCCCCTCATTCGCCCAACGATGGCCCGCCTCGGGTACCCCGACTTACAGGCGGCGGACGGCGGCTAGCGTGCGGCGCCAGGATGATAATGCCAGGCTGAATGAGGGAGGATATCGTCAATTAACGCGGGCGAGGACGTCGTCGTAGAAGGCCAGCAGCCGCCCCTCCATCTCTCCCCAGTTGTAGCGCGTCCGAACCAGCTCCTGACCGCGTTGGCCCATGCGCACGCCGTTCTCAGGATGTTCGAGAAGCTCCAGGATGGCGGTTGCGTGCGCGCCCGGATCGCTGGCAGGTACCAGCAGGCCGTTCGCGCCGGGTTGAACAAACGGGCGCGTCGAGGCCAGGTCACTACTGACAATGGGGACGCCGTACGTCATGTACTCAAATAGCTTCGTCGGAATGTTCTTTTCGTTTTTGGGCGCCGGCTGCCAGGGGACCCAGCCGACGGCCGCCCGCT
>JBMCFH010000094.1:0-13536 GCA_048620455.1 Chloroflexota bacterium
CCGCTGCGGCGACGCCCGCCATATAGCGGTCGTCGGCCCAGGCGTTGGTGCCGTTGTCGAATCCGGTGGGGGCCGGCGCGCCGCTGATCACCATCACGTTGGGATTGACCGACTTGATGGCGTTGTAGGCCGGCGCCAGCATGTTGTTGACGTAGGAGTTGGGATCGATTTCGCCGGCGGGCCACTCGAAATCGATGTTCATCTCATTCCAGATTTCAATGGCGTCCGGACCCAGCGCAGCCACACCGCGCAGGAATTCTATGTAGGCCTCGAAGTCGATGCTGTCGGGATATGTATTGGCTCCGGGAATGCTCAGCAGCACCTTCAGGCCGTTGCCGTGCGCATGGTCAATGCGTCCGGCCACGGCGTCAGGGGTGTCGCCCGGTCCCCACTTGTGCTGGAACTTGACCCAGGTCATACCCGATTGCTGCATCAACGTGGGATTGGCCAGCGTGTGCGTCTGACCGCCCAGCTCGAAGCCGCCGCCGGCTCCGCCACCCACGACCGGCGGTGGCGCTGCCGGCGTGTCCCCGCTGGACGTCGCCGGGGGATCAACCTCGACCACTGCCAGCGCGTCGGTGTCTACGCTGTCGTTAATCGACAGCAGGTTGCCAAAGAGCCAACCCTCATCCTCGGTGCCCGCCACCTGCACCTGATACCAGTCGCCGGCTTCATTGCGCCCCAGCAGCGATAGCTGGGTGCCGCCGGGCAACACTTCGATCACGCTGTAGGTCAGGCCGGGGCCGGTGCGGAAGTTGGAAGAGATGTTATTGACGGCGTCCGCTTCGCCAGGGTCCAGCTGGGCCACCGTCTCTGCGGGTGTGGCCGTCGCCTGCGGCGCGTCTGCAGACGCGTCATCAGACGTGTCAGGGGTCTCTTCTTCAGCGTCTTCCTCAGCCTCCGGCGTCGCCGTGGGCTCCGGTGTTGGCGTGGCTGCCGCTTCTACCTCAATGGGCAGCGCGCCCAGGCTGGCGATGGCGTCGCCCTGGGCAAAGGCGGCGTTGACCGTGTAGCGGCCCGGCTCGTCCGTGTCTTCCCAGCGGTAGGAAAGGGCCTCGCCGCTGCTACTGGCTACCACGCTCTCGTCCTCGTCCTCGACCGTCCACACAATAGCCGCGCCGCCGGGCTCCGGTACGTCGGCGCCATCCAGGTATGTTTCCAGGGCAAGCGCGTAGCCTTCTCCGGCAACCGCCCCACCCAGACCGCGCAGCGTCACGCCGCGCAAATTGTAAGCGCTGGCAAGCCGCATGCGCTCGCTGGCAGAGGCCTCGTTGCTCAGCCACACGGTGTGCTCCTGCCCGGCCTGTTCGTAGGTGTAACGGTACATCTTACCGTCACTGTCCCACTCCAGCGGTCCGGCGCTGCCCGCCAGTCCAACCTCGACGGGGCTGCCAACGGCGATCGCTTCGCTGCCTTCAATCAGACTCAGCTCGCCAAAGTTGGCCAGCGCCTGGCTGTGGGGCAATTCGCGGTAGACACTGCCCACAGCATCCACAGCATTGGCCGTCACCAGCCCATTCAGCTTGTGCCGGTCAACCTGCCGCACGGCCCAGGCCACCATCTCCTGCGCCGGGCCCTCCGCGCTAAAAGCAGCGGGGTTAAGAGGAAGCTGCAGGTAGAGGGCATCGGCCGCCTGGCCAATTGCCTGCCAATCCTGACCGCCGGTGTTCCACTGGCCCTCGTCTGCCGCCACCGGCGTTCCCAGCGTGACGATCAGCTCTTTGTCCGCCGCGTGCAGCGCTTCGGCCAGATCTTCAACCAGTGTGGTGAACGCCTGGCGCTGGTCCGAGGCCACGCCCTGATAATCGAGGTTCACACCGTCAAACGGCCCGGCAGCCTCTACCAGCTCCTGAACGTGCGCCTGCACCTGTTCCTCTTCAGAGAGCAGGGACGCCAGGGAATCCTGATCGACGACCACCCCGCTGTTCGTTGCGCGCACGTACTGCCGGTAGCCGCCGCTCGGAACCTCGGCTGTTTCGCCCTGAAGTTGGCCGTTCTCGGCGAGCGTCAGGGTGCCGGCGACGACCTCGGTGAGGTGCGGCAGCACCGCAGCGGGCAGCTCTTGCGTGGGCGCCACTTCGGCGCCGATGGCGGCACTCTCCGGCGCAGATGTCTCCATCAGGGCCACAGCCCGCGGCAGCGGCAGGGAAGCGGACACAAAGCGCCCTTCTTCCACGCTGCGCAGCGGGATGAAGCGCCAGGCGGAGCCGTCCCAACCGTATAGATCCAGGTTGGCTGTCGAGCCCACCCCTTCGGGGAGCGCCAGACTCATGCTGCCTTGCGGCGCACTCCCTTCATACTCCAGCAGGTAAACGTCGCCGCGGAATTCCGTGGACGCCGGCGCTGCTTCGACCAGGGCTGCGGTTTCTTCACTGCTCTCCAGGTCCGCGGCGGCGACGACCGAGCCGTCGACGGCGGGCGCCCCGTCCTGCAGGTTCAACGTCAGCGCATCACCAATGACGCCAGTATCCGCCCCCTGTTCCGTCGTGGTCTCTTCCGCGCCAAGCCCCAGGCGCTGACCAAGTGAAATCGGGGGTAAAAAGAGGCCTGCAATGAGCAGGCTGACCACGAGCACCACCCCCACGATTATTAAGCCGGGGAATGTGCTGCGGGCCTCACCGTTCGTCGTGCGTCCCGTGGAGCTCATCGTTGCCGGTTCCTGGTCTTCCAGGTTTTCGCGGGCATTATAGATAGGACGTTCCTCTTCCATGAACTATTACCTCCTCAGGAGTTCGCCGGCGCTGGCACTAGCAACGGCAGAAAGAGAGTGTACAAGAAGCTAATCGGACGCGTCAAACACGCCGTTTCCTTCTTTTGTTTTCAATTTAGAAAGTGTCAAACCGAGAGCAAACAAAGAGCGGCACTTTGGCCGCCATTCGCTCAAAATATCATGTCGATGCGGCTCATTCTAGCAAATCGCAGACCAGATGCCAACCGGCGCGCCGCCAGCCGGAACTAGATGAGTAGAAGCTGAGAGGGTCTTTTTGACACCCCCTCTCCCACTGCTACAATCGGCCACGATGACCTTTCCCTAACCCGCCTCTAAAGGAGTAAGAATGGCCAGTGTAACAGACATCTTTGAGCGTATGCCGCAGCAGTTCAACGCCAGCAAAGCCGGCGACTTTGACGCCACCGTGCAGTTCGACCTGGGCGGCGAGAGCGGCGGACAATGGTATGTGGTGATCGCCGAGGGCAATGCGGCCGTGGAAAAAGGGCAGGCAGACGACCCTAAGGCTACCATTCGCATGAGCGCCGACGACTTCACGGATATGATGAGCGGCAAGCTTGATCCGATGAACGCCTTCATGATGGGCAAGGTGAAGGTAGAAGGCGACCTGAACACGGTGATGAAGTTTCAGACGCTGTTTGGCTAATCGCGCGCCTGCCCGGGCGGCGAAGGAGGCCGCACGTACAGCAGGCCCATTGCCAGCAGAAGGAGCGCGGCCCCCGCAACGCCGGTGGCCTGCAGGCGTTCCGCAAAGAGGAGCCAGGCCAGCACGGTCGACGTGAGCGGTTCCAGCAGATTGACGATGCTGGCTACCGTGGCTGTGGTAAAGCGCAGGCCGGTGAAGAAGAAGAGGTAGCCCAACGCCGTGGGGACCAATCCCAGGTAGAGCAACAGGCCCCAGGCCGCCGGAGGATAGGTGAACACCAAGCCGGCCTGCAGGGCCACGGGCAGGAGCAAAAGGGCGCCGCTGCCCATGCCGATGGCAATCAGTTGCAGGGAGTCATAGCGACCTGTGAGCGCGCGGGTGGTGAGCAGAACGACGGCGAAGCCAAAGGCGGCGCCCAGGGCCAGGAGCACGCCGCCAAGCAGGGCGCCGGGGGCGACCGCCGCCGGGGCGCGCACCCCGACCAGCAGCGCCGTGCCGGCAATGGCGGCGACCAGCGCCAGCAACACGCGCCCCGTCAGTCGCTCGCCCAGCAACGTCGCCGCCAGCAACGCCACCATCACCGGCGCGGTACACAGCGTGACCAGCGCCGCCACCGTGACCCCCACGCGGGGAATGGCCGCGAAGTAGCAGACCTGATAGGTAGCCATGGCTGCGCCAAAGAGGAGAATGAGGGAGAGATCGCGGCGGGGAATGGGCCATTGCGCGGGCGTCCCGGCCTGTCTGGTCGCCCGGTAGGCCGCCGGGGCCAGGACCAGGAGCGACAACGCCAGCCTGAAAAAGCCGATGGAGAAGGCGTTGGTCTGCGCCAGACGGTAGACGCCGCTGGTCGCCACAGGCACCGTGCCCCACAGCATGGCAGCCAGGGCCAGAAAGGCGAACCCCGTCGCCCTCTGCGCTGTGCGCGGGCCGCCGCTCATTGCCCGGGATCAGAACGCCGCTGCATCGTCTGCCGCCGCTTTCGCCTGCTACTCCACCAGCGCCATGTCGGCGTACTCATCGCGCTCGATCTGCTTCTCATCCACACCGAACAGTTCCAACAGTTCGGCGATCAGTTGCGCTTTGCGCTCGGCGTCGCTGCGGGACCACGTGCGCGATTTGATTTCCAGGTAATAGCCGGGCAGCGAGGGCGTGCTGATGCTGTCGAGGTTGACGGCGAAATCGGTTTCCTTATACAGGATGCGCCAGCGACGGCGCTCCTTGTGCACTTCCACCTCGCGGTGCGGGTCGAAATACTCGCGGTAGAAGCGCAGGCTTTGATCGGCGGGCGCCAGGTAGCGCGAGCGGGAGAGCATCACGGCGTTGGGAAACTCCTGCAGTCGCCCCTCGCCCAGCAGGGTCAGGCGATCGCGCGCCTGGTAAGCCTCGCCCGCCTCGTTGATGAACTCGTCCTCGCGGTAGCGCAGGCGGTCGGCGTCGGGATCGCGACCGCCAAAGAAGAAGTAGTTGTCGTATTGACGGTAGTGCGAGCGCTTGGTGATCTCGATCTGCTCGCCGTTCAGCACTTCCAACACCGCCTCATCCCTCTCCAGCGCCGCCTTCACCTGCACCTCGTAGCTTTCCTGGCGCTGCACGCCCGCCAGCACCACCAGCTTGTTATAGGGACTGGACTCGCGCTCGGCGACAAAGGCGTCGATGCGCCGCGCCACCTCTGCGGCCTCCGACCGCGCCTGGTCGGCGTCAACGGTCAGCAACTGGCGGTCGCGCATCAGCCAGCGCCCATCGCACAACACGTGGGCCACGTCGCTGCTCTTCGTAGCATACACAAGGCGCGAGTAAACGGCCTCGTCGTGGCTGTGGAAATGGGGCCAGTTGTGGATGGCGTCCATGTTCACCACAATGAGGTCCGCCCGCTTGCCGGCTTCCAGGCTGCCCGTCAGGTGGTCGGCGTGCATCGCCCTGGCCCCACGGATGGTCGCCAGCTCCAACGCCTGGCGCGCGGGCAACACGGTCGGATCGTTGCTCACCGTCTTGGCCAGCAGCGCAGCCAGGTGCATCTCCTCGAACATATCCAGGTCATTGTTGCTGGCGGGGCCATCGGTGCCCACACCCACGTTCAGCCCCATCTCCAGCATCTGGCCCACGGAAGCCAGGCCGCTGGCAAGTTTGAGGTTGCTGCTGGGACAGTGGGCCACGCCCGCGCCCGCCTTCTTCAGATCATACATTTCGCCGCGATCCAGGTGCACGCAATGGGCCGCCAGCAACTTCGTCTCCAGCAATCCGTGTTTGGCGTTCCAGGGCACGACGGGCATATTATTCTGCTCTTTGCTGTCCTGCACCTCCAGCGCCGTCTCGGCGATGTGCGTGTGCAGGGGCACGTCATAGCTGCGGGCGAGGTCGGCGCAGGCGCGCAACAGCTCGGGCGTCGCCGTGTACCAGGCGTGCGGCGCGACCGCGGGCACAATCAGCCGGTGGCCCTTCCACTGCTCGATGAAGCGGCGGCACAGGATCAACCCCTCTTCGAAGTTCTCCGCATCGGGCGCGGGGAAAACCAGCACCGTCTGGCCCAGCAAGGCGCGCATGCCGATCTCCGCCGTCGTCTCCGCGACGTGACTTTCAAAGTAGTACATGTCGGCGAAAGAGGTGACGCCGGAGAGGATCATCTCCGCGCAGGCCAGACGCGTGCCCAGTTGCACGAACTCGGGCGTCACGAATTCCCGTTCCACGGGCATCAGATAGCCCAACCACACGTCCAGGCGCAGATCGTCGTTGAGCCCGCGCAGCAGGGTCATGGGCACGTGCGTGTGGGCGTTGACCAGGCCCGGCATTATCACCTGGTCGCTACAATCCACGGTCTCCGCGGCCTCGTAAGCGGCTTCGATCTCCTCCAGGGGACCCACCGCCACAATGGAATCATCGCGCAGGGCAACCGCGCCCCGGGGAAACAGATCATAGCGCTCATTCATCGTCACCACTGTTCCACCCTGAAGTATGAGATCAACCTTTTCGGCCACGAGATCCTCCTGCACCTGCTGTCAAAATTGTCCTACCCCGTCGTCCGCTGCTCGGCGTAGAGCAGCGGGCGGCAATCGCACCCTGTCGCCCGGCGCGCGGTCCAGAGTAGGATGCGATTATACCGGTTTATGGTAAAGTTTCTAACTGTAGTAATCGAGGGGAGCGCGAAGGGTGGCTCGGTGGGGACACCGGTCACAGCAACTGACAGGCGGTATGCAAAAACAGTCATTTATTTGTTCGTGGAGTGGATATGAGCACACGCATGGTGGATATCATTGAACGCAAACGGGACGGCCTCGCCCTGAGCGAGGAGCAGATCGCCTGGTTTGTGCGCGGCGTGACCGGCGAGGATATCCCCGACTACCAGACCGCGGCGCTGCTCATGGCCATCTACTTCCAGGGCATGGATCGCCGCGAAACGGTGCTGCTGACGCAGGCCATGGCCCGCTCCGGCGACCGGCTCGATTTGCACGACGTGGCCCCCTTTGTCGTGGACAAGCATTCTTCCGGCGGCGTGGGGGACAAGACAACGCTGGTGGTGCAGCCTGTGGTCGCCGCCTGCGGCGTGCCCGTGGGCAAAATGAGCGGGCGCGGTCTGGGCCCCAGCGGCGGCACGCTGGACAAGATGGAATCGATCGGTGGCTGGTCGGCGGAGCGCACGCTGGCTCAGTTCAAGCAACAGCTGCAAGAGATCGGGCTGGTGCTGGCGGGGCAGACGGCGGATCTGGCTCCGGCGGACGGCAAGCTGTACGCCCTGCGCGACGTGACAGGCACCGTGAGCAGCACGCCGCTCATCGCCGCTTCCATTATGTCCAAGAAATTGGCCGGCGGCGCGGATGCCATCGTGCTCGACGTGAAGGCCGGCAGCGGCGCGTTCATGCCCGATGAGGACAAAGCGCGGGAGCTGGCGCACATTATGGTCGATATCGGCGCAGACGCCGGGCGCAAGATGACGGCGCTTATCTCGGACATGAATCAGCCGCTGGGCCACGCCGTGGGCAACGCGCTGGAAGTGAAAGAAGCGCTGGACACGCTGCGCGGCGAGGGTCCCGAGGATTTCTGGGTCCACTGCCGCGAAATCGCGGGGCACATGCTGCTGCTCGCCGGTCGCGCTTCCTCGCTGGCCCAGGCCAGGGAGTTGGCGACCGAGGCGCGGGACAGCGGCGAAGCGCTGTCCCGCTTCCGCCAGATGGTGGCGGCGCAGGGCGGAGACGTGGCCCAGGTGGACGATCCGCGGCAGCTGCCCACCGCGCCTGTGATTGAGGAAGTCGCAGCGCCGCAGGAAGGAACGATTGCCGCCATGAACGCCGCCGCGCTGGGCTGGGCCGCGGTGCACCTGGGCGCGGGCCGGCAGAAAAAGGGCGAGCCTATCGACCACGCCGTGGGCTTCATCATGCCCGTCAAGGTGGGCGACCGGGTGCAGAAGGGTCAGCCGCTGGCGACCATACACGCCAGGGATGAGGACGCTCTACAGCAGGCGCGGCAGGAGATCCTGGCGGCGCTGGAATGGTCAGAGCAGCCGGTAGAGCCCCTGCCCCACTTTTACGGAACGATCAATGCCGAAGGAGACAACGCAACATGATCAGGCTGGGCATTGACATCGGAGGATCAAGCATCAAGGGCGCGCTGGTGGACACCGTGCGTGGCGTGTTTGCCAGCGACCGCGTGGCCATTAAGACGCCGTCCTCGCTGGAAGCGGATGACGTGCTACAGACTGTGTGCGATGTCGTGGATCGCTTTCCCACCTATGAAGGACCGGTGGGACTTGGATTCCCCGCCGTGGTGCTGGACGGCGCGCCGCAAACCCCTTTCACGGCGCATGAAGCGCCGGGCTGGATCGGCTATCCTGTGACGCGCGTGCTGGGCGAGTGGCTGGGCCGTCCCGTGACCATGGTCAACGACGCCGACGCCGCGGGCCTGGCCGAAATGCGCTTTGGCAACGGGCGCGGCGAAAAGGGCGTGGTACTGGTCCTGACGCTGGGCACGGGCATCGGCAGCGCGCTGTTTATCGACGGCCAACTTGTGCCCAACACGGAGCTCGGCCTGCTCTACCTGCGCGGGCGGGACGAGGTGGCCGAAAAGCAAGCCGCGGCCCTGATCCGCGACGAGCAAGGGCTGTCCTGGAAGGCGTACGCCGCGCGCCTCGACGAATACCTGGCGCACGTCTACGAGCTGTTCTCCCCGCGCCTGATCATCCTTGGCGGCGGCATCAGCAGAGACCACCGGCAGTTCGTGCCGCACCTGACGGTGAAGAGCCGCGTGGCGCCCGCTGCGCTGCGCAACCGCGCCGGCATCATCGGCGCAGCCACAATGGCCCTGGCGTCCGAGCAGTAGCCGCGGCTTCCGTTCTGCGCATTTGTTCGCGGCATGACGGGCGAGGGTTGAACCCCTCGGTTACAACGTCTTCATCTGCGCGCGCTGCCAGGAGAACTCGATGGCCCCCTTATACTCGTCCCACGGCTCGTCGTGCTGTTGCTCCCACACGCGCCGCGCCTCGGGTTCCATCTCCGACCAGTCGCGGTCCATGAAGCGGTCCTCGGTAGCCAGGAAGTAACCAAAACGGTAGGCGGGCGTGTAGTTAGTGTACGGTTCCTGTGTGCCGGCGAAGTTGCTTTCGTAATGGGCGCGAAAGGCCCCATCGCGGGTATCAAAGTCCAGATCCTCGTACTCCCCGGCGTCATACCCGTGCCAGCCTTCCTCGCGCCACGCTTCGACTCGCTTCTCCAGATCCACCAGCCCCTCGCGCTCCATGCGCTCGGCGATGAAGTCCACGCGATCCTCTGGCGCGTGCACGGCAACGAGCACGCCGCCGCGGCGTACACCTTCCAGGTAGAATTCCGCTTCTTCCTCAGAGACGCCCCAATCTACCAGGGCGCCAATGACGCCGCCGCTGGCTGCGCCAATGCCTGCGCCGACGAGGCCGGCGACCAGTGGGCCGGCGGCAATCACGGGCCCCAATCCGGGGATGGCAATGGCGCCCAGACCGAGCAGCGCGCCAGTAGTGCCGCCCAGCACGCCACCGGCGACGGCGCCCTCCGTGGCCACTTCAGCGGTGTCTTTCGCCGCAGCCGTGGCCAACTGCCCGGCCTGTCGCTCCTCAGGATCGCCCGCGACCATATTGATGTTGCGCGGGTCCACTCCCGCGTCGCTAAGCGCCTGTACAGCGCCATTGGCGTGGTGAATATCTTCGTAAAGTCCAACTATCGTCTTCATCTCAGCCTCCATTCGCTCCCCGCGATCTACTGTTGCTTAACAGGTGGACTGTACCAGGGGACAACAGCCCCTCCCATAGATCGCGATACAGGCTGCGGGTACAAACCAGGATATATTGAGCGCGGGCCGCCAGCCAGCGCTGCTGTGTGCTTATGGCGACCGTTCGGCTCAGACCCGTTGGCTCCCGCCGCAGGGCAACGGCTAATTGCGCCCGCCGTTCTGGCTCAGCTCGTCGATTAACTGGCCCACGTGCTCCAGCATCTTCTGTCCCCGCACGCTGCCGTAGAGCAGGCGGGCGGCGACTTCGCGGTCGATATTCTCGTAGGAACCGACGCGGCGGCCGATCTTCTGCAACAGGCCGCGGTCGCAGCGGTGCAGTAGTTGCGCAGGGCTCTTCACTTCGTCGGCAAGCGTCATCTTGCGGTCCCATAGACGCACGTCGGATGGATATTTGCTGTCGTCCTGGTCGAAGACGAAGCAGTAAGTGCGGAACAACTGGTGGATCGTTTCGTGCACGTACTGCCACTTGACCTCGGGCGCCGTTTCCTCAAAGAAGGCGTGCAACTCCTCTTTCAGCGCGGTCAGCGAGCTGTCAGGGTTGTTCTTGTAGATGTTGTAAAATTTGAGGATGATGCGCGGGCGGTGCTCGGTGGGCGTCATGCGGATCTTCTGCTGGGCCAGATATTTGAGGTAACGATCCAGCAACGCTTCCGGCGCTTCGGCAGCGGCGGCGGCATCGCTATCGCTCTCCGGTATGATCTGCACTTCCAGATGGCCGCCTTCTTCGGCGGTGCGCAGCCGCGCCAGGTCATTCTGCGCCGCCAGAAAAGCCTTGAAACTATCGTAATTATAGTTGTGCTCGTTAAAGGCGGGGTTCAGGCGCAACATGGCGTCTTTCACCTGCCCGCCGTTGACCCACTCACCCTCACGCGCCTGCAGCGCGCGGCGCAACAGCTGGCGCGCTTCGCTGACGTCGAAGCTGGAGGTGAGTTCTCCCTTATGGTCGTCGTCGCCCCCTTCCCCAGACATGTCGGCAATCACGTCATAGTATATGAACTGGTCGCAGGCATTGATCAGGTACTCTGCGCTGGCGCCGCTGACGCCCAGCCCGACCACGATTTTGCCGTAGCCGCGCAGGCGGTGCACCAGCTCCGTAAAATCACCATCGCCGGAGACCATGAGCACGTGACTGATATTGGCGTGCTCGCCCATTAACATCTCCAGCGCGTCGATGACGATGCGGATATCGGCTGCGTTCTTGCCCCGCTTGGAAGGAATATGCACCAGCTCGATACCGAGGCCTAATAGCTCCCGCTGCCCGCTGCTGAATATGGACCAATCGCCGTATGCGCGGCGTATTACGACGCGTCCCAGGTCGACGGCCGTTTCTAATACCGTCGACCAATCCACCTGAACGTCGCTGCCCATTTTATCGCGGCAGCTCAATTCAATATTCTCGTAATCTATAAAAACTGCTACTTGACTGTCATCTCCTATCATTCACATTGCTCTCCTAAGTGAATCTATCCAATTACTGTCCATCCCTCTACTTTAACGTAAAAACGCCAATTCCGCTCTCCTTCCGTTGCCCGCCGGCAAGACGACCAGGTGCGCGGAACGGAAACGCCGGTGCGCGGCAAAGAATCCGCGGCTAGCGGGGACGCGTCACCCCACAATCCTGCGCGTCGCCCGGCACTCCTTCCCGTTGCCGAGATTTCCATATCTCGCCACCGGCCCCGTCACATAACGGTAGACAGGGCGCCGGCCTCTGTTACAATAACGCAGCTAAAAAACAAGCCACCTGACGTGGCCATGAGGAGTAGCTATCGATGAAAGAGTTGTCCCATTTGCTTGCCAACATTCCACCGTCCGTGACGCTGGCGGTGAACGATAAGGCCAAAGCATTACAGGCGGCGGGGAAAGACGTTATTGCACTGGCAGGGGGCGATCCGGACTTTGACACGCCGGCCCATGTTGTCGACGCGGCCATTGAGGCCATCCACAACGGGCGCACCCACTATCCGGCGCCCACCAAGGGCCTGCCCGAGGCCCTGGAAGCGATCGCCGACAAGATGGCCCGCGAAAATGGCGTGAACGTTGACCCCAAAACCGACATCGTGATTACCCCAGGCAGCAAGTGGGCGCTGTTTCTGGCGCTGTCCTCAGTTGTCAATCCGGGCGACGAGGTACTTTACCTGGAACCGGTGTGGGTGTCCTATCCACCCATGATCCGCATTGCGGGCGGAGAGCCGGTGGCGGTCACATTACCGGCGGAGACCGATTTCACCGTGACCGAAGCGCTGCTGCGCGAGCAGATCACGCCGAAGACCAAGGCGCTGATGGTCAACTCACCCTGCAACCCCTCCGGACGGGTGCTGACGCAGGAAGAGATTGAGGCCATCGTGCGCGTGGCGACGGACGAAAATCTGTACGTGATCACCGACGAGGTGTACGAAAAGCTGGTTTTTGACGGCCACGTGCACTACTCGTTGGCGGCGCAGCCGGGCATGGCCGAGCGCACGCTGACCACCAACGGGCTCTCTAAAGGGTACGCCATGACCGGCTGGCGTCTGGGCTGGATCGCCGGCCCCACGCCGATGATGAAGCTGGCAACAAAGATGCACAGCCAGACCATCACCTCCGCGGCGACCTTCACCATGCTGGCTGCCGTGGCGGCGCTGAACGGCCCGCAGGACGTGGTGGAGGAGATGTGCCGCTCCTACCAGGAACGGCGCGATTTCATGGTAAAGGCGCTCAACGAAATTCCGGGCATCGAATGCCGCCTGCCCGACGGCGCCTTCTACCTCATGCCACACTTCACGGACAGCGAGCGCAACAGCGTGGAGCTGGCGGAAGCGTTGCTGGAGGAAGCAGGCATCGCCGGCACCCCCGGCGTGGCCTTTGGCCAGAGCACAGAGGGGCACGTCCGCTTTTCGATTGCCACGGCGATGAGTGAGTTGGAACGCGCGGTGGAACGCCTGGAGCGTGTGGCGCCGAGATTATAGAGATTGGAGATTGGTTGATTGGAGATTGAAGGCCAACAACCGCCAATCTCCAATCTCTAATCAACCAATCTCAATGCTGCAGTATCTGCGACAGGAACAACTTCGTGCGGGCGTGGATGGGGTTGTTGAAGAAGTTGCTGGGCGTGTTTTCTTCTACGATCAGGCCGTAGTCCATGAAGATGATGCGGTCGGCGACGCTGCGGGCGAAGCCCATTTCGTGGGAAACGACGAGCATAGTGTAACCTGCGCCGGCCAGATCGCGCATCACGTCCAGCACTTCTTTGATCATCTCGGGGTCCAGGGCCGACGTGGGCTCGTCGAAGAGCAATACCTTGGGCTCCATCGCCAGGGCGCGGGCGATGGCCACGCGCTGTTGCTGCCCGCCGGACAGTTGCCCCGGATATTTGTCGGCCTGCTCGGGGATGCCCACCCGCTCCAGCCACTTCATGGCCACCTCCGTGGCCTTCTTTCTGGACCACTTGCGCACTTTCATCGGCGCCAGCGTCACGTTCTGTAGCGCGGTGAGGTGCGGGAAGAGGTTGAACTGCTGGAACACCATGCCCACCTCGCGGCGGATTTCGGCCACGTTTCGTGTGCTGCGGTTCAGGGGAATGCCGTCGATCACAATTTCCCCGGCCTGGTGTTCCTCCAGCCGGTTCAGGGTGCGGATGAAGGTAGATTTGCCCGACCCCGACGGCCCGATGATCACGATCACCTCGCCCTGGTGCACCGTCAGGCTGACCCCGCGCAAGGCGTGAAAATCACCGTACCATTTGTGGACGTCGCGGCAGAGAATAATCGGTTCGTGGTTCTCAGTCATGGTTGGGCATAGTTGTATCAGGTTCAGGAGGTGGGGGCAAGGCCAAGGCGTTGACTCAGTCAGGCGATCACGGTACAACCCTTAGAGTAACCCATGATGGAAAGCACGCCGCAACGCGTTGCAGTGATAGGCGCCGGAATGGCCGGCCTGG
>JBMCFH010000095.1:0-13356 GCA_048620455.1 Chloroflexota bacterium
TGCGCCTGGACGCGCGCGACTCGGCGCGCCTGATGGTGGCGTACGCGCCGCACCTCTACCGCGACGGGCAGGCGCTGATGACGCTGAAGCTGCCGGAGGAGAATCAGGTGCCGATCATCGAGCATGCTTTCAATATCCTGCGCCAGGCCTACACCATCGCCGGGGCGCGGCAGTTGTTTCATAACCGGAGTGAGGTGACGGTGTGGTTACAGCATGGGTAAAGTATAGCTATCCGGCTCCGGCACTAAGTAGCGCGCAGTTCGAGCCGGCGGCGGAGCGCGGCTTTCAGCTTTACTGTGACCCTCTTGAATCGGGGAGTCCGGGGCTGTGCTGGGGGGACTGCCGGAGCGGAGCGGCGCGCCTGTTCGACCACCTCTCGGCGTCGTTGTCCGCGTTCAATCTGGTCGGCACGGCGCTGTCGCTCAGTGTAAAAGTCTTTCCAGGTAACCATGGGCTGACCTCCACATATTATTAGGTGGCTTATTGCGAGGCATGATTGCCTCAGGCCCAATATGGCTATATTGCTGACGCGGCGATGGGGAGAGTAAATTGAGCGGGCGGCCCTTGAGCCGCCGCTATGACGCGTCTACGACGAAGGCAGTTACCGGCGCCGGTTACTCTTCAGAGAAATCGGGCGTTTTCTCGTCCGGTTCGACGTCGACGACGCCGAGATTGAGTATCTCCGCGAAGATCTCAGGATCGACGTCGTGGATGCGCATTTCTATCAAATGGCGGGCAGACAGGTCCCGGCCGGTGGCTTTACGCATGTCACGGATATAGTCGGCGTCGACGTCGTGGATACGCATTTCTACGATTTCGTCCACGGTGACGTCTTCAAAGCCGGCCTCGCGGATGGTCTGAACGTAGCGGGGCGTGACGTCGTGAATGCGCAGGGCCACCAACTCATCCGCATCCAGATCGGCGAAGCCAATCTCGCGCATCTCGGCAACGAAGTGGCCGTCGACCCCGTGGATGCGCAGTTGTAGCACCTGGTCGATGAGGTCGTCAGAGTCGCGGCGGCGGCGGCGAGCCCGGCGACGGGGCGGGCGCGGCGGCTGAGGCGGATATGGCTCCGCGCCACGCGGGGCTTCCGGCTGTGGTGGCTGGGGCTGGCGGACCTGGTTGCCGGCCTCAAGCACGTCCAGCAGCGATTGGGCATCGTCGACCGTAATCTTGCCCCTGGCCAGCATGTCTAAGATCTGAGTACGTTCTTCGCTCATGGTTCACTCCTCGATAATAGTTCCGTCGCCTCGGCGACGGTGATTTCACCTCGATCCAGCCGTTCCAGAATTTCCTGCCGCTGCCCGCTGACTCCCTCGCGTTGCGAGACGGCTGGCGCTTCTTCGAAGTCGATGGCGGCGACCACTTCGTCCAGCCGGTTGCGGATGCTCCAGTAAGAGATCCCCAGATCGCGCTCCATCTCCTTGACGTTGCCCCGATTCTTGACGAACACCTCCAGAAAAGCGAGGTCTTCGGGAGAAAGGCGACAGAAGCGACAGGGGGCGAAATGGCCATGGACGACGGTATCGCAGGCAGTGCAGCTTAACTCGGTGGCCACGAGGTCACTCCCGCAACTTGGGCATTCTTCCAAAATCTTGCGCATATCAGCTTCCTATTTTAGCAATAATGGCAGATTATCACAAAATTTAAGTATTGTCAACAATATTTTTGGTAATAGTGCTAAAATATTTTGTAGCTGTTCTGCAGAGAGGGTCGCCCTGGTGTGCCACGTTCTCCGGCGCGGTGTCGACGCGGCAGCAGGCCTGAAGTTATCACTCAGCACGCAGCGTAGCCGGCAGCACCGGCTGATGCTGGCGTTGCTATTCGCCTATCCTGTCAGAGCCTCTAGCCCCTCATCCCCAAATGCAATCCTCCCCGCCCGCGACGCGACTGCGCCAATCTCCAATCGCTAATCCCCAATCTCCCCCTCCAACACCAGATACATGGCGTGCGACCACAGCAGCGGGGTGGCAATCGGCCCGCGCCAGTCGACCCACTTTTCGTAGTAGTCGGGGGCGATGAGATGTTGGGGGATCTGTTCGGGGAGGCGGCCCTGGTCGTCGGCCTGGGCCGCGTTCCAGGCCAGGAGGGGGCGGGCGCGGGTGGGGTTGCCGGCGCAGGTATGGTACCAGCCGAGCCAGGCGGCGAGGAGCAGCCATTGGCCGCCGCCATAATAGCTATCCCGGGCGTAGCGGTGGAGGCCGCCGCCATCCGGTTGTAACTCGGCCTCGATCCGTTGCACCGTGCGTTGCATGCGCGGGTCGTCGGGGGCGACGAGGTTGTAGGGCACGGCGAGGCCCAGGAGGCTGGCGTCGACGGCGTCGCTGCCCAGATATTTGACGAAGTGGCCGTCGTGGACGGCCCCGGCGAGGACGTAGTCGCGTATTGCTGTGGCCCGGCTCTCGTATTGGGACCGGCCGGTGAGCGTTGCAGCGGCGCGCAGGCCGCCGTAGATGGCGGCGAGGGTGTAGGGATGTCTCTGGTCGCCGAACTCCTCCCACAGATCGTAGTTGGGCAGGCGCCAGAGGCCGTGTAAATAATCGCCGCCGAGACGCACGGCGTGCGCCCACTGGTCGGGCAGCGCCGCTTGCTCGGAGAGGGCCAGATGCTGCTGCAGGCCCCACAGCCAGGCGCCCAGGCCATCTAGCTGGAAGTTGGGCCAGCTGTCGTCGTCGCCCTCTTGACCCTCCAGAGTGTAGCGCGTGTGCAGGTAATCGCCGGGCCCCAGGGGTATGCCGGCCGCCGCCTTGCGCACGGCGCGCTCAACCACGTCCTTGCGGGCATTGATTACCTCCGCGCCCCAATCGTAGAAGCGGCGCGCGCTGTCGTGCTCGCCAACAAGATCCATGCTGTAGGCGATGAAAGCGCCGTCGCGGTACCAGCAGTAGGCGTAGTCATCCATGTTGGGGCAGGCCACGTAGGCGCCGCTGGAGGACTGATTGGTGGTGATGATTTCGATGCTTCGTCGTCGTAAATCGGTGCTCATGTGCTCAGGTCTCCATAATCGGTAGATGGTGGAAGGAGTTGGCTACTCAGCAGCGATTTACCAAATCGCTGTACAGCAAACCTACATAGGCCGTCAGCCGTCGGCCCATTCGATGACAATCAGGTTCCAGTAGGCCAGGGAGGGCATGGTGAATGTGAGCGTGCCGTCCTGAAGCTCGTGTGCCAGCGGTTGTGGTGCGATGTCGTTGTCGTCCGGCGTGGCGAGCCACACGACAGCGACGTCGCGGTTCACCTCCTGCAGGCGCAGGGTGGTCGATTCTAGCGGCGCGGGCGCGGCGGGCACTTCCTGGTCCCAACGCACCTGTTCTACGTCCCGCAGGTTGATCAGGCTGATGGCCGTGAAATCCTGGCCTTCGCGCACGATGGGCCACACCTTGTTCTTGCGTTGGGAGGGGTTGGTGGAAGCGCTATCGACGGTGATGCGCCGGGTGTAGGCCGGCGTGGCGTTTTGCGTGCGGGCGCCGATGACGTCCTGGTAGCGCACGGCAAAATCGTAGAGACGGCGCACCGCTTCGGCCAGCACGGGGGACATGGGCCGGTGTTTGGGAAAGTAGGGATCGGCCAGCACCGCGGCCTGTTCGCCGAGCTCGATGTGCCCGCCGCCGCTGGCGAAGATGATGGCGTCCATGAGGCGCACGTTGTGCTCCCAGGCGGGGTCGATGTAGGCCGCCAGCACCACGGGCTTGCCCTGACTCAGCTCCTGCGCCTGCACGATGAGCGTGTGCAAATCCTCGAACCACACGTAGGGGTCCCATACCTCGATGTACACGATATCCTGGGCGGCGGGAGCCACGGCTTCAATGGGCCAGTTGGTGACGGCGTTGAATGCCACCGCGCCGTCGTCGCGGTGGCGCTGCACTACGTCCTGCGTGGCGTCGATCAGCTGCGCCAGGGGATCCGCGAGGTCAAAGCGCTGGCCCTGGGCGTCATAGGCCTCTTTGGGCGCGCCGTACTGGTCGAGGTGGATGCCGTCGAAGTCGGTCTCGCGCAGCACCGATTCAAACTGTTGCAACAGGTGGCGCGTCCAGGGCGAACCGGGGCGCGGGTCCATGTACACCAGGAAATTCTCGCCGAAATAGTGCACGTCGCCGTTCGCCTCGAACAGGGCCCAGTCGGGATGTTCTTCGTAGAAGGGGATGGAGGCGGCGTAGACGGCGGTGTAGGGCATGGCGGCGATATTCTGGGCGTGCGCGGCGTCGACGAGGGCCTCCACGGTGTCCAGGGAAAGGCGGCGGTCCAGGGGATCGAGGTAAGGCTCTTCGTCGGGCAGAAGCTGCTCGTGACGGTACATCCAGTCGTAGAATTGCAGGGCGTTGATGTGGTAACGGGCAAGCGTGCGCATGGTGTCCGCCGCGTCGTCGCGGCCGGGGGCGAAGTCGCTGAGGAAGCCGTAGCGCGGCGCTTCGGTCCAATGGTTGAGGACGTCGAAAGCGGTAGTGTGCCGCGCCAGCGTCGAGCCATCCGCCGTCTGCAGCACCAGATCCAGGCCGTAGCCGCGGGGAGCGGTTGGCGGCGGGGTCAGGGTCAATGAGAAGGTCTGGTCGCCACCAGTGAGGGTCACGGCTTCGGTCACGTCGTCCACGCCCCGGTTCAGGTGGTTGAGGGTGGCCCGCATGTGGGCCGACGTTGGCTCTGAAAACTCGCCGTGGATGTGGGCCGTCACCGTAACGGTCTGGCCCGGGCGGTAGGTGGCGCGGTCGAGGGTCACTTCCTCGATGGTCAGTTGTTCAATCGTCGTTGGCGTCATCTTATTTCTGTTTTCTTCTCCGTCGTTAACTATGGTAATCTGGCAGCCGCCCAGCAGGAGCAGGACGACCACCCACGTAAAACGGGACACTGAGCGACGTGACACCGGTCACTTCACCGCGCCGCTGGTCAGGCCGGCGACGAAGTGGCGCTGCATGCTGATGAAGACGGCGATCACGGGAATCACGGCGATGATTGAAGCGGCAAAGACCAGGCCCCAATCGGTGCCGTGCTGGCCGTGAAAGGTGGCAATGGCGATAGGCAGGGTGCGCTTGGCGGGGCTGTCGATGAGCGTCAGGGCCAGCACGAACTCGTCCCAGAAACCCAGGAAGGAAAAGATGGTGACGGTAGCCAGCGCCGGGCGCGACAGGGGTAAGATCATCTGGCGGAAGATGGTCAGGTAGCCGCCGCCGTCGATGAGGATGGCCTCTTCCAGCTCGCGGGGCAAGGATTCGAAAAAGCCGCGCAAGAGGAAGGTGTTGAAGGGTACGCTGCCCGAGACGTAGAAGAAGACGAGGCCGATCAGGCTATCGCGTAGCCCCAGGGCGCTTGCCAGCAGGAACTGGGGCACGATGGCTACCATGTTGGGCACCATGAGCACCAGCAGAATGAGATAAAAGAGCGGCTCTTTGCCCGGGAACTCGAAGCGGGCAAAGGCGTAGGCCATCATAGCCGAGAAGAGGACGACGGCGATGACGGAAACGAGCGTCACCAGGAGGCTGTTGCGGAAGTAGAGCTGGAAGTTGTTAGACGTCCACGCTTTGACGAAGTTAGCCAGGGTGGGACTCGCGGGAATGAGGCGCGGCGGCCATTCGATGACGAAGGCGTACTCTTTAAGCGCCGTGGAGACCATCCACACGAAGGGGAAGACCATGCCGATGGCCCCGCTGGTCAGCACCAGGTAGAGCATGGCCTTCTGAAGTTGTTGCGCGAACAGGTTGCGGGAATGGTTCATTGGCCCAGTGCCTCCGGTTCGCGCAAATATTTGAGCTGCAACAGGCTGGCGGTGACGATGATCAGCGCCAGGATGAAGGACAGGGCGGCGGCGTAGCCGAAGTCGAGATAGTCGAAGGCCTGGTGGTACATGTAACTCAGGGCGACCTCCGTGCGCTGCAGCGGGCCGCCGTTCGTGATCAGCAGGACGGAGATGAAAACGTTAAAGCCGCCAATCATGAGCATCACCAGGATGAAGACCAGCGTGGGGCGCAGCAGGGGCAGCGTGATGTGGCGCAGGCGGCGCCAGGCGCTGGCGCCGTCGATAGCCGCCTGCTCGTAGAGATCGGTGGGAATGGTCTGCAGCGCGGCGAGGAAGATGACCATCGACCAGCCGATCCCTTTCCAGATGCCCAGCGCCCAGATGGGCACCATGGCGGTTGTGGCTTCGCGCAACCAGGGGATGGGGCTGCTGGCAAGATGTAAGACGTTGACCAGCATGTGGTTGACCAGACCGTTGGGGCTCTGGAAGAGATATTTGAACAGCAGGGAAACGATAACCCAGGAGGTAACCACGGGCAGATAATAGATGGTGCGGAAAAAGACCTTGCCCCGCGCGATGGCGTTGAGCAACAACGCGGCGCCCAGGGCCAATACCATCTGGCTGGGGACGGTGATCACAGTGTACAGAACCGTGTTGCGCAAGGCAATGCGTGCGACGTCATCGTTCCAGGCGCGCACATAGTTCCCCAGGCCCAGGAACTCGCTGGCCTGTCCGGGCATGATGTTCCAATCGAAAAAGCTCATCTGCAGCGCCTTGGCCAGGGGATAAATGTTGAAGACGAGGTAGAGAAGAAGGCCGGGCAGCAAGAAGAAGTAGGCGGCAGCCACGTGGTGCTTGCGCCGGCTGAACCAGCGGCCGGCGCCGGCCTTCTCCGTCCGGCGGGCATTGGCCGTGACGAAGCGATGGGCGGGTCGGGTATGTTTCATAACGTCAAGAGCGTTGGCGGGAGGCCGCGCACACGGCCTCCCGCCATTCCGGGCAATGCGTTGGTCTTATTCGGGCAACAGCAGGAGCGGATCGATCTCCTCGGCTGCCACGTCAAAGGCCTCCGAGAAGGATTGTTCGCCGCGCAGATAGGCAGCGCCGGCGTTGGTCAGGATCTCCTCCATCTGGGTCCAGTTGGGGTGCGGCGTGCGCGCTCGCGCCGTTTCCAGCTGCTCCAGGAAGATGGGGAAGAAATCGTGGTTCTGGATGGTGTCCGTTTCCAGCGACGAATTGAGGACGGGCACCTGGCCAACTTCCACCAGCGCCATCTGGGTTTCTTCGGACAACATGTGGCGGATGAAGTCGGCCGCCTCTTCTTTGTGCTGGCTCTGTTGGAACATGATGATGTCCTCACCGCCGACGACGGAGACCGAACCGCCGGGACCCTCGGGCATCAGCGCATAGCCGTATTCTTTGTCAGGGAAGGAGCTGCCGAACAGGGGGCCAAACCAGGGGCCTTCCAGCAACATGGCCACCTGGTCGCTGCCAAAGGCGCCCCAGGCGTCCACGCCTTCGCCCAGGATGCCGGGGTGCATGTAGCCCTCGTCGACCAACATCTTCAGGTGTTCGTAAGCTGCCTGTGTCTGCTCGCCGTTAAGATAATCGATGGCCGCGGTGATCTCCTCATCGGTAACAGCGCCGCCAAAGCTCCAGATCCAGGGGTTAACGGCCCAGGCGTAGGTGCCGCCATCGGCGAAGCAATAGACGTCCTCGCCCAGAGCCTTAATCTGCTCGCAGGCGGCGACGAACTCTTCCATGGTAGCCGGCGGCGCTTCAATACCTGCTTCCTCGAACATGGCCGTATTGTATACCAGCACGCGGGTGTTGGTGTCCAGCGGCAGGCCGTAGTAGTGGCCGTTCAGGAAGTTAGTGGCTAACGGCGCTTCAAAGACCGCAGACGCGTACTCGTCGAAATCGGCCATCTGCTCGTCCAGGGGCACCAGGGCGCCCATGTCGGCGAACTCGGGTACCCAGATGATGTCCGAGCGGATGAGGTCCGGAGCCGTGCCGCCGGCGATGGCCGTGAGCAGCTTGCGGCGGAACTCGTCGTAAGGCACGTTGACCGACTCGACGGTCACACCAGGATTGGCGTCCTCGAAGGCGGGTATGACATCATTCTCCAGCTTCTCCATCTCCACTTCGTTGTAGGAGTGCCAGAAGGAGATGGTTACCGGCCCTTCCTCCTCCGCCTCGTCGCTTTCAACCACGCGCGTGACTTCCACCTGCTCCGTCACCATACGCGTCACTTCTACCTGCTCTCCCTCCACTTCCACCGTTTCGGTCACCACACGCGTCACTTCCACCGTTTCCGGCTGGCAGGCAGCCAGAGCCAGAACGATGACGGTCAACGCGATGGCGAAGACAACTCTCTTATTCATGGATACGTTCCTCCTCACTGGTGATAATAGTTGGCACAGTCGAACCGGCTGCCGCATCGGGCAGGCCGGCAAAGTCATCACGGTTGCATAATCTGACCCTCACTTCAAATGATGACACCTCCTTGCGACCCGCGTCTGGAACTTTTTACAATGACCGAATTAAGTCCGGCAAAAAAAGAGGCTATCAGGGAGAAATGGACATCGCCCCTTCCTCTTCCTGGCGGTGAACGGGCGACTTAAACAGCTCGCCCAGCACCACGCAGGCCGCGCCGCGGGCCCACGCTTCATCGCCAGATGGTTCGACCACAATCTCCACGTCCCCGGCGAGCCCGGCAAAGGTGTAATCGGCGATGGCCCGGCGCATGGGGTCCAGGCGCCACTCGCCGGCGCGCACGCCCTCCCCGGCGACGATGACCATCTCGGGGTCGAGCATGTTGATCAGGGTCGCGATGCCCGTGCCCAACCAGCGCCCGCTGTCCGCCAGCAGGCGTTGGGCCAGGGCGTCGCCACCGTCGGCGGCATCAATGACAGCTTCGAGGGTCAGCGGGTCAGCTTCAGCCAGGGCGCTGGCTTCCCCGGAACCGATGGCCTCTCGCGCGCGGCGCACGACGGCGGGATCGGCAGCCAGCGATTCCAGCGTGGCCTGTTGCCCATCGACGCACAGCGGAACGTGCCCGAACTCGCCGGCGCCGCCAAAAGCGCCGCTGTAGAACTGTCCGTTGACCACGATCCCGGCGCCGATGCCGCGCCCCACAGTAACCACGACGAAGTGGCTGGCCTCATGACCGTAGCCGAACCATTTTTCGGCAATGGTCAGGGTGTTGACGTCGTTTTCGAGGTAGACGGGCAGTTGGAAATGCTCGGCGATGGGCTGCGCCAGTTGTACATTGCGCCATTCGAAGAAGGGGGAGTAGCGGCAGACGCCGCTGTTGCGGTCCACGGTGCCCGCCATGCCGATGCCGATGCCCACCAGCCGCTCGCCGTCCACGCCGGATTCGGCGATGGTGCGCTCTACCGCCTTCTCCACGGCCTCGATTGCCACCTCCGGCGTCACCGGGCCGCGGTCGCCGTCGAAGGAAGTGACGCGGTGGTGCAGCACCTGGGCGTCCAGGTCGGTGAGCGCACTGGTGACGGCCGTCTCCATGAGCTTGACGCCGACCACAAAGCGGGCGCGGTGGTTCAGGCGCAGCAGCACGGGCCGCCGCCCGCCGCGCGACTCACCCTCCCCCGTCTCGCGCACCAGGTCACTCTCAATGAACTCGGCGGTGATGCCGGAGATGGTTGCTGCGCTGAGGTTGGAGAGGCGGGCCAGCTCGACGCGGGAGACGGGGCCGTGTTTCTTGATCAGGTTAAGGATCAGGTTGCGGTTGATCTCTTTGATGAGGAGGCGGTTGCCTTTTCGCATCTGCATGGCACCATCCATACTTTCTTTATTCATTGAATAAACTCAGTACAAGTATAAAGGAAACGAGGGAAGGATGTCAAGGAAAACAATAGTAGGTTACAATTGGTTTTTGTAGGGACCGCGAAATAGCGCAGTTTAAACCAGGTGGTTACAGAAGGAGCAGTTGAGACTGAGGATAAAGAGAGATGGAAGATCTACTACAACGGATTACGTTTGACCAGAATGTCCTTGCTGGCAAGCCAGTCATCCGCGGTATGCGCATTTCAGTAGAGATGATCCTGGAGTTGTTATCGAAAGGGGCAACTCCACAGGAAGTATTGGAAGATTATCCCGAGCTGGAACCGGAAGACGTTCAAGCGGCCCTGCTCTATGCACATCACCTGGTAGCTGGCGAAACGGTTTACGATCGCCTGGCGGCGTAGATGAAATTCCTGGTCGACGTCAACGCGAGCGGCGCTGTCGGGCGCTATTGTCATTGCCTTGAGCAAGAAATTTCGTGTCCGAAGACGATGAATAACAGCCATGGTCGACAGGCCAACGGAGCGAGACTTCTCAGGCAAGTCACCCTGGATGGCAGTTACAGTCAGTAGCCGCTGGTCATAGCGATGACCGCACCCACACATGGTTGTTCTGGCGTGCGGCGAGCGCATCACCTGGATCACCTTACCCTGTCCCTGAACGTTGGAAGCATGGCTACGGAAAGACTCCAACAATGAGCACACGGCGCGTGGCGGTTCTCAGCGCATTTCTTGGGGGGCTTGTGTGGCTGGGCGTTGTGGCGGCCCGCCTGATAGGGCGGAGTACACTTCCATCGCTGACGCTCATCTTGCTGCTGGGAGTACTGGTCATTGCACCACTCGCGCTTCTCCTCGTTGCTCTGCCCCACCGTACTGGCGCTCAGGCGCGCCTTTACCGGCTTGCTGTGGCATTGCAGCCACCGGCAGCGCTGCTTGCTGCGGGCGCTCTGATCATGGATGCGGGCCCCACCGCGATGTTGCTGAGCATTCCCTGGTTGGCCTTTACGCTGGTCGTCGCCGCGCACGGAGCGGTACGCCAGCTACGCATCTGGCCTCCGCTTGAGGAAAGCGCGCTCAATTTCGGTCTGATCTATTTGGGTGTGGGCGGGGTCTGGTTTCTCGCTTCGCGCGGGGGATTGTCGTTCCTCGGCTTTCAGGAACCGATTGTAACCCTGACGGCAATCCACTTTCATTTTATCAGCCTTGGCGCGTTAATCTTTACGGGGATGGTGGGTCGTTCTCTCCACCAGGAGAGTAGCTCCTGGGGTTTCTACCGACTTGCAGCCGCCGGCATGATCGTCAGCCCCTTTCTGGTGGCATTGGGAATCACATTCTCTGTCGTTATTGAAGCAGTGGCAACAGCTCTGGCCACGCTGAGCCTGTTAACGCTCGCCGCCATTACCCTCGTCCGTATCGTTCCTCAGTCAGCCGCCAGAAAGTCGGTTTTGCTGATCACGGCCTCCCTCTCCATTCTCTTCACCATGAGCTTCGCGACGGCCTACGCTTTTGGCAGACTGACCGGCGCCTGGGAACTGTCCATCCCCACGATGATTGAGGTGCACGGTTGGGTTAACGCGCTCGGCTTCGTGCTGCCCGGGCTGTTGGCGTGGGCGTCAGAGACGCCGCCTGGTCGCATTCCTGCGTCCCCGGACTTGCCCTGACCAGGCTTCGTCGCTCTGACGTTGTTGAGGATGAAGGCGCCTACACTGAAGCAAAAGAAAAACCGGCTCAAGTTCGATAGGTTTTTGCGCCGAGCACACAACACCGATCAGGGCGGAGCGCCGGTTTAGGCGGTGGGCGAGCGCATCACCAGGACCACCTTTCCCTGTATCTGAACGTTGGACGCAGGGCTGTAAATAGGCTCCATGGTGGCGTTCGCCGGTTGCAGGCGAACCCGCTTCCCTTCCCGGTGGAAATGTTTGAGCGTCAACTCTTGCTCCATTTTCAGCCAGGCGGCGACCATGTCGCCATCGTGCGCCTTGTCAACCGGCTGCAGGACGACAAGGTCTCCGTCCTGAACGTGGGCATCGATCATCGAGTCGCCGCGTACGCGAAAGAGGGCCAATTTCTCGCGCCTCTTGGGCAGCAGGTGGGCATCGACAACGACCGTATCATCCTCATCATAGGTTTCGAAGCCATCACTACCAAAGTCAACCGGTTCGCCGGCGCGAATGTCGCCTTGAATGCGTAGTCGCAGGACGTCGGATGCGTCGCGCACTATCTGGCGGACCTGTCCCAGAAACGATAGGGCGTCGTCGGTTAGACTGAGCCCGCGGGCCACGCGTGGCTGACGGTGCAATAACCCCTGCCCTTCTAGCTTACGCACGTGATAATCGACCACGCTTGGCGTGCTGGCGCCGATTTTGTTCTGAATTTCGCGATAACTCGGCGGTCGATTCTCCTCGCGGATATAGCGGTAGATAAATTCCAAGATACTCTTCTGTTTGTCGGATGGCAATTTCGGCGCTGCCATTTGTTTATCCTCCCCGGCGCTGGTGCAGAAAGGCAACCGGATTCCAAAAACCTGTCTATTATTTGACATTGTAACAGAACGTACGTTCTAAAACAATAGCCATTTGCCGCAGACGAATCCTTGACAGCACCAGACAAATGATGCTAATGTTGTAATGTAGTAACAAATCCAGCTACGTCGCCCGCAATTCAAACAAACCACTTCTAGAAAAGGGAATGACCGACAACGCCTTTCCCCAGACGGTCGAAATCATTGAAGTAGGACCGCGTGACGGCCTGCAGAATGAGCACATCTTGCTGCCTGCCGCGGAAAAGGTGGCGCTGATCAACGATCTGGTCGCCGCCGGCCTGAGGCGCATTCAGGTCACCTCCTTTGTGCACCCGCGCTACGTGCCGCAGATGGCCGACGCGGAGGAGGTATGTGCGCAATTGCCGCAGGTGGAAGGCGTCCGTTACAGTGGCCTGGCGCTGAATTTGAAGGGCGTGGAGCGAGCGCACGACGCGGGTCTGAGGGAGGTCGACAATTCGGTGTCGGCCAGCGACGCGCACAGCCGGCGCAACGCCAACCGCTCGCTGCAGGAAGCGCTGCAGGGGTTTGACGCCATGTACCGCCGGGCGCGCGACTACGGCATGCACGTGCGCGGCGGCATCCAGTGCGCGTTTGGCTACCAGTCGCCGCGGGACGTGGCGCCGCAACAGGTACTGTCCATCGCGGAGCATTTTCTGGAGCTGGGCGTGGACGAGCTGGCCCTGGCCGATTCGGCGGGGCTGGCCAACCCGCGGCAGATGAAGGCGCTGCTGTGCCGAACGTTGGCCCTAACCGGAGACGTGCCCCTCATCCTGCACCTGCACGACACGCGGGGCATGGGCCTCGCCAACGTGCTGGCGGCGCTGGAATGCGGCGTGCGCCATTTTGACACGGCGGTGGGCGGCCTGGGCGGCTGCCCGTTTATTGCCGGGGCCACGGGGAATATTGCCACGGAGGACACAGTGCACATGCTGCAGGAGATGGGCATCGAGACCGGCGTAGATTTGCCGCGGCTGGCGCAGGTGGCGCGCGGGCTGCAGGAGCGGCTGCAGAAAGAGCGGCTGCCGGGCAAACTATACGCGTTGCTGGCGCCGGCGGCATAGAGGAATTCACCACCCGCTGTGGCCGGTGTCCCCACCGAGCCACACGCTGCGGGCACTCTCGGGGACGGTCGGGAGACCGCCCCGAGCAATACAAAAGTAAACCAAGGATCTCTCGATGGGTCTTACGATCGCGGAAAACATTATTTCCGAGCACGTGGGTCACGCGGTGCGCGCGGGGGAGATCGTGATCACGCCTGTGGATGGGGCCATGGCCACGGA
>JBMCFH010000096.1:0-13232 GCA_048620455.1 Chloroflexota bacterium
CCCATTCACACATTGGCCACTTACGACACCCTACTTTATAACAACTCCGTCGCAGCTTCCACTACAGCTAAAATATAAAAATGCAACTCCTGTTCCAGAGAGGCCATAACGGCTTATAATAGGGGAAATCTAAAAAGGTGGGCCGACAAATGACAGAAGCAATTGGCAACCTCCCCTTCTTCTTCGGGCTCAGCGAAGAACAGGTGTCCTCTTTCATGGAGCTGGGCCAGAAAGTCTCCTTGCAGAAGGACGAAGTCCTCTTCAGCGAAGGAGACGCCGCGCGTGGCCTCTACATCGTGCTCTCCGGCGAGCTGACCATCAGCAAAGAGATCTCAGGTCGCCACACCGTCCTGGCCCGCGTCCAACCCGGCGCCTTCGTTGGCGAAATCTCCTTGTTGACCGGCCGGCCACACACCGCCACCGTCTTCGCCGAAACAGACAGCCGCCTCCTCTTTCTCAAAGCAGACCTCTTTGAAGAAACGCTCAACGCCTCCCCCGTCACCCGCCTCATCTTCGGCACCATGGCCGAACGGCTGCGCGCCAACGAAGCCATGATCCAGCAACACGAAAAGCTGTCCGCGCTCGGGAAACTGGCTGCCGGCCTGGCCCACGAGCTGAACAACCCATCGGCGGCCAATCTGCGGGCCGCCAGACAATTACCCGAAGCCTTTACCACGCTGCAAAATCTGGCCTTCAAGCTGAACGAGTTCAAGCTCAGCCGCGAGCAATTACACTACATGAGCGAGCTACAAGAGAAGCTGGTACAGCAGGCAGCAGAACCGCTGATGCTTGACCCCATCGATCTCAGCGATCACGAGGAAGCATTGGCCCGCTGGCTGGAAGAACAGGGCATTCCCGACGCCTGGCGCTTCGCCTCGACCTTCGCTTCCGCCGGCGTCGGCGAGAGCCAGCTCGCCGAGCTGCGCGACACCATGGGCCGGCGCGTCTTCGAAGAGGCCCTCACCTGGCTGGAAGGCACGCTGACCCTCGCCGACCTGCTCACTACCGTGCAGCAAAGCACCGCGCGCATTTGCGAGCTGGTCAGCGCCGTCAAATCGTACACCTATCTGGACCGCTCCTCCCTGCAGTACGTCAACGTCCACGAAGGGTTAGAAAACACGCTGACGATTATGGCCCACAAACTCAGAAACGTCTCCGTCAACCGCCACTACGATCACACCCTGCCGCCCATCCTCGTACACGGCAGCGAGCTAAACCAGGTGTGGACCAATCTACTGGATAACGCCGTGGACGCCATGGATGGGCAGGGACAGATCGACATTCGTACCTGGCGCGACGACGACATGATCATCGTAGAGATCGCCGATAACGGCCCCGGCATCCCTCCCGAGATTCAATCGCGTATTTTCGAACCGTTCTTCACCACCAAAGACGTGGGCCGCGGCAGCGGGCTGGGCCTGGACATCACCTACCGCATCGTCGTGCACAAACACCACGGCGACATCCGCCTGCAATCCGAGCCGGGCAACACCCGCTTCCGCGTCTACCTGCCGACGACGCCCAAAGAAGAAGCAGACGAGGCGGAATCGGTAGAAGAATAGCCTGCGCGGCAGGCGCTCTCCCAGTTACACGCCATCTTGCACCCCGTCAGTCACCCCTCATCCCGAAACCGGTACCCAACCCCCGGCTCCGTAACAATATACTTCGGGCGCGCCGGTTCTGGCTCTATCTTGTGCCGCAAATTGCTGATGTTCACGCGCAACAGGTGAAAATGCGTCTCATAAGCCGAGCCCCACACCTGGCGCAGCAACTGCCGGTGCGTGATCACGCGCCCCGCATGGTTGATCAGCGCCCGCAGCAAATCATACTCCGTGGGCGTCAGCTGCACCTCCTCCCCCTTCACCGTCACCAGCCGCCGCATCATGTCCACCTTCAGATCCTTCAGCGTAAACGTGGCCTCCGTCGCCGGACCGCTGGCGCGGCGTCGCGCAGCCCGCAGCCGGGCCAGCAGTTCACCTGCGCCAAACGGCTTCGTCAGATAATCGTCGGCCCCCGCGTCCAGCGCCGCGATCTTGTCCGTCTCCCGCTCGCGCACCGAGAGCACCACGATTGGCACCTCCGACCACTCGCGCAGCCGCCCGATCACCTCGACGCCGTCAATCGTGGGCAACCCCAGGTCCAGAATGACCACGTCCGGATGTTGTTGCGCCACCGCCGCCAGCCCCGCCTCTCCATCCGCCGCCTCAAACACCTCGTACCCGTGCGCCTCCAGCACCGTGCGCAGAAAGCGGCGGATCGCCTGCTCATCGTCGATGATCACCACTCGACCGCCGGCCTCACTCATGCCAAATCCTCCGTCAGTGGTTCGTGATCCGTCTCCAGGGGCAGTTCCACAGTCAGCACCGCGCCGCCCCCTTCCCGGTTGCGGGCCCACAGGCGTCCCCCGTGCGCCTCTACGATCCCCCTGCTGATCGACAGCCCCAACCCTGTCCCACCGGCGTCTTCCCTCTCCTGCAACCGCACAAACTTATCAAATACCCGCTCCAACTGCTCGGACGGAATGCCCGGTCCGCGGTCCGCCACCTCTACCAGTAGCTCATCCCCGCCGCCGCGGGCGCAAATCTCAATCGCCGTACCCGCTGGCGCGTATTTGTGAGCGTTGTCCAGCAAATTGACAAAGACCTGCACCATCAGGGCAAAATCAACCGGCGCCGGCGGCATCCCCTTCGGAGTGTCGATGACCATCGGGCGGTCGCCCAACCGCGTCGACAACTGCACCAGCGCCGCGCCGATCACGTCCTCTATCTCCGCCAACTGCTTCGAAATACGCAAGGCCCCCGCCTCCAGCCGTGTCATATCCAGCAAGTTGCCCACCAGCCGGTTCAACCGCTCCGCCTCCTCATAGGCATTATCCAGTAACTCCCGCCTGGCCCCTTCATCCAACAACGCGTAATCATCTCGCAAACTGCTGAGCGCTCCTGTAATCGTAGCCAGCGGCGTGCGCAGATCGTGCGAGATTGAATTCAGCAAGGCCGCCTGTAACTCCTCCGTTTCCTGGTGTAGCTGCGCCTGGCGCGCCTCCTCCGCCAGCTCGCGGTTCCGCTCATAGAGAGCTGCCGTCTGCGCCTCGCGCCTCTGCGCCGCCCGCGCCTGCTCTCTCGCCCGCGCCGTCAGCGCGCTAATCACCAGGCTGACGCCAAGGAGACCGGCAAAAGTCAGCAGATACTGCGCGTCGTCCACGCCCAGCGTGTAGTACGGCGGCACAAAAACCACATCGAAGGCAACAACGCTGAGCAGAGACGCAAAGATGGCCGCCCCTCGCCCCAGACGCATGGCAGCCACAACCACTGCCAGCAGGTAGAACATCGCCAGGTTTGTAGGCTCGATCCGCGCCCGCAGCGGAAGCACGAGCAAGGTTAAGAACAGCACCAGGAAGCTGCTGTAAAGAAAAGAAAGCCCCGCCTTACTCTCGTTATGGCCTGGCTGCCGGCCTGACATCGGACGATTGCCCATCACCAACGATTGTATTCGATCCAGGGCTGCGTTCAAGAGGTACATCTCTTCCGGCCCCACTTTTCAGTTGCCGTTCTCAAAAAAGCGTCAAGGAATTCGCAGTGGGCGTCAAGAAAATGTCAAGACGGACTCTAAAAACCTTTATTCGGCGCCGAACTGTGCTATTCTTCTCTGTCGTGAATCATCTGTGCTTCTTCGGACGTCGCCTCCCGGCCCTGCGGGTGGGCAAAATAGGATCGCGGAATCCCCGCAGGAAATCGATACGCTTCGATTAATCCCTTGTTCGGTCAGAAAATTGAGAGCAGGCACGTATGGAACTTGAAAAAGTAAAGCGAGTATTGATTGGCGCCCCCTTCCCCACCAGCCGCGAGATCCACGAGCGGCTGGACAAAGTGCGCGCGCTCGCCGTCTTCGCCTCCGATCCCATCAGCAGCAACGCCTACGCCACCGAAGCGATCATGAGCGTGCTGGTCATCCTGGGCAGCGGCGCCCTGAACATGACCCTGCCCATCGCCCTGGCCGTCGCCGGCCTGGTGCTGATGGTCGTCTTTAGCTACATCCAGACCATCCTGCACTACCCCGACGGCGGCGGCGCCTACACCGTCTCCAAAGACAACCTGGGCCGCTTCCCCTCCCTCGTCGCCGGCGCCGCGCTGCTCACCGACTACATTCTCACCGTCTCCGTCTCCTCCGCCGCGGGCGTGCGCGCCGTGACCTCCGCCTTTCCCGAAGTGTGGGAATATAGAGTGTGGCTGGCCCTCTTTGCCATCCTGGTCATCACCTGGATGAATCTGCGCGGCGTGCGCGAGAGCGGCACCGTCTTCGCCTTTCCCACCTACGCTTTCGTCGGCGGCGTGTGGGTCGTCCTCATTATCGGCCTCGTGCGCTACTTCGGCCTCTTTGGCCTCACCCCGCTGCCGCCGCAAGAGGCCATCGTCCCCGCCGAGCAATCTCTGGTCGGCTTCGCCTTCGTCTGGCTCATCCTGCGCGCCTTCGCCGGCGGCACCACAGCGCTGACCGGCATCGAAGCCATCTCCAACGGCGTGCAGGCCTTCAAACCACCCGAATCGATCAACGCTGCCAAGACCATGGTGGCCATGGGCTTCACGGCCATGTCCCTGTTCGTGGGCATCAGCTTTTTAGCCACCAATCTGCACCTGGTGCCCATGGAAGAAGGAGAGAGCATCCTTTCCCAGATGACGCGCCACATCACCGGCGGCGGCTTTCTTTACCTCTGGGTGCAGACCTTCACCGCTCTCATCCTTTTCCTGGCGGCGAACACCGGCTACCAGGACTTCCCTCGCCTCAGCAGCTTCCTGGCGCACGACGGCTTCCTGCCTCGCTGGCTGCAGAATCGCGGCGACCGCCTCGTCTTCAGCTCCGGCATCATCGTCCTGGCCATCGTCTCCTCCATCATCGTCGTCGTCTTCCGCGCCAACGAAATCAACATGCTGCCCCTCTACGCCCTGGGCGTCATGCTCAGCTTCACCCTCTCCCAGGCCGGCATGTTCGTGCTCATGGGCAAGATCGGCCAGCTGGAACCTGGCCAGTCAACGCACACAGGCATCACCGAAATCCACCACGAAAAGCGCTGGCGCTGGAAAAGGGTTCTGAACGCCGTTGGCGCCACAGTCACCGGTATCGTATTCATCATTCTATTGGCTACGAAATTTATGGAAGGGGCCTGGATCGTGGCTCTGCTCATTCCCTTGCTGGTCACGTTATTCTATGCCATCCACCGCCACTACGACTACGTGGCCGACAGCCTCAGCACTCGCGGCCTATCCGAAGAAGAACTCGTTCCTGTGGCCGACGTCGCCATCGTCCCCATTGCCGACGTGCACCGCGGCTCCATCCGCGCCCTGACCTACGCCCGGCGCATCGCCCGCGACGTGCGCGCCGTCTCCATCGCCACCAAACCCGACGTCCACGAGCGTCTGGAGAGACGCTGGAACCGCTTCCCCAACCTGGTCAAGGATATCCGTTTCGACATTATCGACTACGACTTCCGCGACATCCTGGACCCGCTCGTAGAATACATCGAACGCGTCAACCAGGAAGAATTTCCCGGCCAACTGGTCACCGTCGTCGTGCCCGAATTCATCCCCGAATCATTCTGGACCCGCTTCCTGCACAACCAGACCGCCGCCATCCTGCGCAACCGCCTGCGCGACCACGAAAACCTGATCGTCATCGACGTCCCCTACCACGTAGAACCCCCGGCCGAAGAACAATCGCCACCCACAGACCGCATGCGGCAGTCGGTGAACGGTGACAATCTCTAATCTCCAGTCAACCAATATACCGTTAAACCGTCTTCAAATACTGATGCACAAAATTAACCACAATCGCCCCCTGGCCCACCGCCGAGGCCACGCGGCGAATAGCCCCCTGGCGCACGTCGCCCGCGGCAAAAATGCCCGGCACGCTCGTTTCCAGCAGGTAGGGATCCCGCTTTAGTTTCCAGCGCGCCGGTCGCCGCCCGTCTGCAAGCAAATCAGGCCCCGTGAGAATGAACCCGGCCCGATTGCAGGTCACCAGGTCCGTCACCATCCCCGTGTGCGGCACGGCTCCGATGAAGATGAACAACGCCGAGGCCGGTACTGTCTCCGTTTCGCCCGTCACGCCATTTTCCACAGTGATCGCCTCCAGACGGCGCGTCCCTTGCACCTCCAGCACGTTACTATTCGTCAAAACCTCAATATTGTCCGTGTCCGCAATCTGGTTCACCAGATAGTGCGACATACCCCTGGACAGTGAGCTGCCGCGCACGACCATCGTCACCTTGCTGGCGTAGCGTGAGAAGAACATGGCCCCCTGCCCCGCCGAATTCGCGCCGCCCACGACGAAAATCGGCTCGTCCTTATAGTGGGCCGCCTCCGTGATCGCCGCGCCGTAATACACGCCGGCTCCCGTCAGTCGCTCCACGCCCGGCACGTCCAGGTGGCGCACCGTGACCCCCGTGGCCAGCAGCAACGCCCGGCACGTCATTTCCTTGCCGTCTCTGGCGGTAACCACAAAGTAAGGCTCCTCCACACGCACCGTCACGATCTCGCACGCCGTCAAAATCTCCGCTCCCAGCCGCTGCGCCTGCGTCGTGGCCCGGTGCGCCAGCACCGCGCCGCTGATGCCGTTGGGAAACCCCAGGTAATTCTCGATGCGCGAGCTGGTTCCCGCCTGCCCGCCCGTGGCGTGCTGGTCCACCAGCAACGTCTTCAGCCCCTCCGACGCGCCGTATACCGCCGCGCCCAGGCCCGCCGGCCCCGCCCCGACGATGATGAAATCATACGTGCTCTCGCTGGCCCGCGTGCGCAACCCCACCTTCTCCGCCAGCGCCCGGTTATCCGGCGCAATGGCCACATCCCCATCGGGAAAGAAGATCACAGGCAAAAGCTGGCGCTCGTTCTCCACACTCTCCACCAGCGCCCGTGCCTCCTCGTCACGCTCAATATCCAGCCACTTATAGGGAATGCGGTTGCTGGCCAAAAAATCCTTCACCTCGTGACTCTTGGCCGACCACAGCGTGCCCGCCACGCGAATGCCCTCGTAGGGCACGTCCGCCGTCGCCCACCAGTCGGACAGCAGATCGTCCAGCACCGGATAAAGGTGCTGCTCCGGCGGATCCCACGGCTTCATCAGGTAATAATCCAGGCCCAGGCGATTGATACTCGTAATCGCCGCCTCCGTATCCGCGTACGCCGTCAGCAGCACGCTGCGCGCCTCCGGATACAGCCGCTTCGCCTCCGCTAAAAACTCCGTGCCGCTCATCCCTGGCATGCGCTGGTCCACCACAAAAAGGGCCACCACCATATTCCGTTGTTTCAACGTCTGCGTCGCCGCCAGCGCCTCCGCGCCCCCCCGCGCCTTAATCAGACGGTACTCATCCCGATAGTGCCGGCGAAGATCCCGCTCCACCGCTCCCAGAACGTGCAATTCGTCGTCGACGATCACAATTGCTGGTTTTGTCATATCCTCAACCACCTTTTCCCCAACCGTTTAGTCACCGCAGAGTATATAATCCCGCCCTGACTTTTTCAATTACAGCATGTGGCGTGTACCCTTAGCCGGTTCCAGATTTGAAAGCTAACGGTCGCCGGCGAGCAATCGGTCAACCTACAACTTCTCGCACCCGCGCCCGGAGTGAGGTAAAGTTAAAGAGAGCGTGTGTCATGGGAGCATGATGGAGCCACACAAATGACAGAGGAAACAGACGCAGAACGATTACAAATAGAGCAGTTCTTGCGCTATCTGCGTGCGCGCCACGACGCGGAAGCCCACGTCGAGCAGGTGCAAGAGCTGGGTGGAGAAGCCACCGGCGCCGCCGCCATCAAACAGTTCGGCTACGGTCGCCCGCTCCTCATCACTTACCAGGTCGCGGGCCAACGCCACCAGGAAGTGTTGCACACCATCCGCCGCACCGCCTTCGGGCGCGAGCGTGAAGACGACCGCGTAGCCGCCATCTGGCTCGACTACCACACCTTCAACGAGCTGCCGCGCCACGTGCCGGCGCTGGACATGGTCGGCCGCTCCACAGACGGCGCCCTGCACTCCCTCGCCGATCTGGACGAGCTACTGCTCGTCACCCGCTACTACCCTGGCGCGCCCTACGCCGACGACCTGGCCCGCATTCGCGATGAGGGGGCCGCCGGCGACGCCGACGTGCGCCGCGCCGAAGCCCTGGCAACCTACATTGCCGGCGTGCACGACGAGACGTACGATGACGACGATCACCGACCCGCCCTCTGGCAGCGCCGCCTGCGCGACCTGATCGGCCACGGCGAAGGCATCATGGGACTCACTGACAGCTACCCGCCCGACCTGCCCTACGCGCCGGCCGGAGAGCTGCGCGCGCTGGAGGAAATGGCCAACCGCTGGCGCTGGCGCCTGAAACCCCTCTCCCACCGTCTGTGCCAGGTGCACGGCGACTTCCACCCCTTCAACATCATCTTCGACGAAGAACACAACTTCCGCGTGCTGGACCGCAGCCGCGGCGCCTGGGGTGAAGCGGCCGACGACGTCAGCTGCCTCACCATCAACTACCTCTTCTTCTCACTGCAACGCCAGGCGGAACTGCTGCCGCCCTTCCGCACACTCTGGGATCGCTTCTGGCGCACATACCTCGCCCGGCGCCCTGATGAAGAGCTCTTGCACGTCATCCAGCCCTGGCTCGCCTGGCGCGCCCTCGTCGTCGCCAGCCCCGTCTGGTACCCCACGATCACCGTCGAGACGCGTCGCACCCTGCTCACCTTCGCCCGCCGCGTCATGGAAAGCGAGCGCTTCGACTACCAGAACGTGGAGCGCTATCTGGAGACAGGCTGATGGCTCGCACAAAAAACAATGGATTCGCCATCTGGTTCACCGGCCTGCCCTCCTCCGGCAAGAGCACCCTGGCGCAGGCCCTGGCCCGGCGGCTGGCAGACCAGGGCATCGCTGTCCAGATCCTCGACTCAGACGAGATGCGCCGCCGCCTCACCCCACACCCCACCTACACTCCCGAGGAACGCGACCACTTCTATGACGTCGTTCTCTACATCGCCGAGCTGCTCACCCGCAATGGCGTCAACGTGCTCATCGCCGCCACCGCGCCCAGGCGTCGCTACCGCCAGGCCGCGCGCCAGGCGCTGGCCCACTTCGCCGAAGTTTACGTCGTCTGCACGCCCGACGTCTGCCGCGAGCGCGATCCCAAGGGTCTCTGGCGCCGCGCCCAGGCCGGAGAAATCGACACGCTCCCCGGCGCCGGCGCGCCCTATGAAGCGCCCCAGGACCCCGAAATCACCGTGAACACCGACGGCGCCACCGTGGCCCACAGCGTGCAACAGCTCTGGGCCCGGCTGCAGGCCCTCTCCTTCTGGAACCAGAAAGACCCCACCTGATCCACCCCGGCAACGCCCCCCATACCTGACAAAAATCACCCCGCAGCAATGCCGATTGATACTGTGCCCGCCCCCCGCCCGTTGCTACACTGTCAGCGCATTGGGCGGGGAGTATGGCCCCCCACCCACGCTTTACTGTGCCGGGCCATAGAAAAGAATAGATCCTCACATCGAGCCGATTATGAACGAGACGAAAGGGATTCAACTCGGGAAACCCCACAGCTTATTAGAGCGGCGGTCGCCTTCGGCTGCCGCTTTCCTCTTTTCACGCAAAACCATCAGCCTGTTTTTCGTCCTTCTTCTGAGCGCCATTGGCTACATGCTGGGCCCTGCCGACCTGCAGTCTGGCCCATACGACGTGCACATACAGGCCACCGTGAACGGGCAGCCTCTGCAAATAACCCACCCCATCCACCTGGGCGATTCCAGCAGCGAACCACAACAGTTCACCTACCCCGCCGGCGACTACCAGGTCGTCGTCAACGGTAGCCAGAGCTACGCCAACGAGCTGGGTGAGTCCATCGCCTATCAGGTGCAGATAGTGGATGAAAGTGGCCGTCCGCTCGACCTGGCAATGCAAGAGATCACGTCCATCCTGACCAACGCCGCTGGTTACGAGCAAGAATTACCGCCCACCGACCGCGAAGGCCAATCACTGTCCTTCACCATGCGCCTGCCCTACCGCGCGCAGGTAGTCACCGGCCTGCTCTTCGCCGTGGCCCTGCTCTGGGTCACCGAGGTCGTCCCCCTGGCGGCAGCGGCGCTGCTCATTCCCGTCGTGGTCGTCGTCGCCGGCATCACCTCGCCGGATACCGTCTTTCAGCCCTTCTTCCACCCCATCGTGGTCCTCTTCTTCGCCGGTTTCCTGTTGGCCGAAGGCATGCGCCGCACCGGCGTAGACCGCGTTCTGGCCCTGAACATCCTCAGCCGCGCCAGCCTCAAGCCCGCCTTTCTCATGCTGACCATGATGGGCCTCAGCGCCTTTCTCTCCATGTGGATGTCCAACACCGCCAGTGTGGCCGTCCTCATTCCCATCGCCATTGCCGTGCTGGACAAGCTGCCCAATGATGGCCAGCCCACCGGCTATCGCCGGGCCCTCATCCTGGGCCTGGCCTACGCTGCCACCGTCGGCGGCATCGGTTCCGCCATCGGCACTCCGGCCAACATCCTGGCCATGACCTTCCTCAACGACCTCGCCGGCACCCGGCTGGGCTTCGCCGACTGGTTCGCCTATGGCCTGCCCATCGTGCTCATCATGGTGCCCGTCATCTGGCTCTACCTGCTGCTCGTCTTCCGCGTGCGCTTCCGCGACCTCGGCGCCCAGCTCACACACAACATCTATGACCGCGAACTGAAAGATCTCGGCCGTCTCAAAACCGACCAGCGCATTCTGCTAATCATCTTCGTGGCTATCATCGCTCTGTGGCTCACCGACCGCTGGCACGGCGTCCACACCTCCATCGTGGCCCTCGGTGGCGTGCTCCTACTGTTCCTCAGCCAGGCCATCACCAAAGAAGATCTGAACCGCATCAACTGGAACGCGCTGCTCACCTTTGGCGGCGGCCTGGCGTTGGGCAACATGCTGGTGCTCACCGGCGCCTCCGACTGGCTGGCCCTGCAACTGACCGGCCTCTCCACCCTGCCGCCCCTGCTCGTCGTCTTCCTTGTCGCCGGGCTCACGTTGGTCATCGGCGCCTTCATCTCCAACACCGCCTGCGCCGCCATGCTCATTCCCCTGGCCATTCCGCTGGCTCAAATCCTGTATATCGACCCCCGCCTCCTGGTAGTCATTATCGCCATCGCCTCCTCCATCGACTTCGCCCTTGTAGTGGGCACACCGCCAACCATGATGGCCTACGCCACCGGCTATTTCGAAGTACAGGACATCTTCAAACGCGGCGTGGTGCTGGACGTCATCGGCATCCTCATCCTCAGCTTCGGCGTCATCTGGATCTGGAGATTGCTGGGCATGGTCACCTTCTAACAGCTATCGCCGCAAATTGTCATCCTGAGCGGAGCGAAGGATCTCCTGCAACCCCGCCGCTAGGCTGCCCGTGCTCTACCGGCAGCCGGCCGGCCGAGATGCTTCGTATTCACTCAGCATGACACCCGGCAGTTCCAACCCACTACCAATTCCCATCGAAGAAATCCTCCACACAACGATGCGCCCCATACTGCGCATACCACAGCCCCGTGCTGACAAACCCCTCCTCGCCGAAAACGTCGGAGTACTCATTCTCGGCGATATACCACACCACGTGGAAAGGCATCTCGTTATTGCCCACAGTGGTCACCAGCAGCCGCCCGCACCGCGCGCACATCGAGCGGCAGGCCAGCAGCCGCAATGAAACCCAGCCGCCGGCGCTCCCCTCATTTGCCCACAGCTCCGACTGGAAGAGCACATCCTCCACAAAAGCCGCCGCCGTCTCCCGCGTAGGAAGGCGCGGCACACCAAACGCCCAGTATGGCAGGCCCGGCGCCAGCGGCTCCTCGACCAAATTGTTATCCAGGATGACCACGTAACGTTCGCTCATACGCTCAGCGCTCCTCTCGCATGGCGCGGTCGTGCCCACGGGATTGCAGGTAGGCATAACAGCTCCGGCAACGGTCCTGCCGGTAAACCGGACGCTCGCCGCACACAGCACACAGCCCCTCGCCGCCGGCGCCATCCATAGGGCGGTCGCGGCCCGTGCGCCACCAGTAGTGGTAGCACGTCATACAACGCCCCCGCGCCTGCGCGTACGCCCTGCCACACACCTTGCACAACGTCTGCGGCCGGTCGCGGCGGCGCATCTCAGCCCGCGTCGCATCCCGGCCGTGTCGCCGGTAGAAAGCATAGCACGCCGGGCACCGCCCCCGCGCCCGGATATCGCGACGGTCGCAGGCCGGGTTCGCACAACGTGCGCCGCCGTTCATCGCGTTGTCCTCAACCATCGCGCGCTGCCCCCCGCAAGTCGTTGACCCAGTATAATTCTTGCAAGCGTGTCACCTTTCCCCTGATCAAGCGATCTCTGTCTGTCCTCACGCGCCGTCGCCGGTGCGCACGCACGGCGCGGAACAAAAAAGGCCGAGACTGTTGTCCGTCGACAACAATCCCGGCCAGCGATCACGCGAGGACGGTTCACAATTCAATCGCCCTCAGATTAGCACATATGTTCTAATTTTGTCAACGCTCTGGCGCGTGAAGGATGCGAGAAAGTAGCCACGCCCGCTTTTCGCTTGTTCGCCCGCCGAGAAGTATAATGGAGCCCGGTAACGAACTCGGGCGCTTGCCTGCCTGCCGCGTAGTGGAAGAGCGTCGTTTCGCTTCCGTCAGAGCACGGCATCCAGACTCGCACACATCAGTATGACGACAACGACCATCAAACTTTTTCTCGCCGAAGATCATCATGTCATGCGCGCCGCCCTGCGTACTCTACTCACCCGCGAGCCAGACCTCGATGTGGTGGGAGAAGCAGCCGATGGCCGCGAACTGCTTGCCGACGTACAACGCCTGCAACCAGACATTCTGATCATGGACGCCGAAATGCCCGATCACGACCCGGCGCAGGCCGTCGTCTGGCTGCGCGAGCACTGTCCAGGGGTCAAAACCCTGGTTCTCTCCGCCTACTGCCGGCGCTCCTACATCGTCGATCTCTTCAAGGCCGGCGTCGACGGTTACGTGCTCAAAGACGACGCCGCCGACACCCTCCTCCACGCCATCCACCAGGTGTGGCAGGGAGAAGAGTGGGTCTCGCCCAAAGTAGCCGCCGTTCTCGTGGAATCGTTGCGCCAGGGTGAAGAAAAACCACTCGACCAGCTGACCGATCGAGAAATCGAAGTGCTCTCCCTGCTGGCCCTGGGCAACACAAACCGCGCCATCGCCGACGAGTTAACCCTCTCCGA